>CAZECO010000108.1:0-11190 GCA_964510455.1 uncultured Actinomycetes bacterium | reverse complement strand
TCCACCCGCGCCCCGAGCCGCTCGACATCCCGGAACCGATCCGCACCAGCGAGGAGTCCCCATGAGCGGGAGGCCGTCCGTCCTGTTCGTCTGCGTCCACAACGCCGGCCGGTCCCAGATGGCCGCCGCCTACCTCACCCACCTGTCGCAGGGCCGCATCGAGGTCCGCTCCGCAGGATCGGCGCCCGGCGAGCGGGTCAACCCCTCCGCCGTGCAGGCCATGGCCGAAGACGGCATCGATCTGAGCCGCGAGACTCCGAAGGTCCTCACCGTGGAGGCGGTGCGGGCCAGCGACGTGGTCATCACGATGGGCTGCGGCGACGCCTGCCCGGTCTTCCCGGGCAAGCGCTACGAGGACTGGGTGCTCGAGGACCCCGCGGGCAAGGGGGTGGAGTCGGTGCGCCCGATCCGCGACGAGATCCGGCAGCGGGTCGAGGGACTCATCGCGGACCTGCTGCCAGGGCATTGAGCGTCCGCACAAGGCGCCGCGGTCAGGTGCGCCGGGCCGCGCCGCCGCCGGACGCCACACCGGTTCCGGTCAGGCGCAGGAGATCGTCGACGGACAGGGTGCTCGCCGCGCGCTCCCGGCCGGCTTCGATCGAAGCCTTCAGGTAGCCGGGGTCGAACAACAGGTAGCTGGACAACTCCCAGCGGGCCGGCCCCGCCAGGAGTTGGCGCAACACCCTGGCTGCGCTGATCCGGCTGGCGGAGGTGCGCGACAGTTCGGCCAGCGTCCCGAAGTCCGGTGGCCCTGCGAAGATGTGCAGGATCGGGTTCTCCGACGACCGGTTGCGGTTGCGCAAGGTCTGCAGGTCCTGGATCAGCTGATCGACCATCAACTGGTTGGCGATCGGGATGACCGACTCGTCGACCTCCGGCGCCGGGGCGCCCGGGTCGGGGCGGCTGGTGCGGTCGTATCCGTCGGGGTGGGTGCCGACGATCACCAGACGCTCCAAGCCGAGCGCGATCGCCGGCTTCAGCGGCGTGTTCAGCCGCACTCCCCCGTCGTAGTACCAGCCCGCCCACTGCGACGGCTGGGTGATCCGCTGTGCGGGGAACGCCGCCGGGATCGCGGAGGACGCCAGCACATGCTCGGCCAACAGCCCGTCGACGGTGTCGACGTAGTCGATATCGCGGCGGGTGTCGCGCGGCAGCTCGACACTGCGGTCGTGGCGGTCCAGGAACAGCACCGTGCGGCCGTCCCGCGCGGTCGTCGCAGCACCCACCGCCCCGACGGTCCCGTCGGCCACCCGCTGATGCATCCCCTGCCAGTCCACGATGGCCGGATCGCCTGCCATCTTCACCAGCGGATCGACGTTGAGCGCGCTGAGCAGCGGCACATGCAGCACCGGGATCGCGCGGGTGACTGCGCCGATGACCCGTCCGTTGGGCAGGCGGCCCAGCACCTTCCCCTCGGTGATGCCCTCCCAGATCGCGGCCACCTCGTTCAGCACCGCGGTCCAAGCGGCATGGACTTCCCGCGGGGTGTCGGTCGGCGCGATCCTCGGCGCCCGACAGGCGATCAGCGCGGAATTCAGGGACCCGGCGCTGGTGCCCAGGAAGGTGAACCGGGCGACCGTCCCCTTGTCCTGGGCCGCAGCGGCGATCTCCGGCAGCAGATGCGCCAGCAGCCCCGCCTCATACGCCCCGCGGGCCCCCGCACCGGCGATGATCACGCCGATCTCCAATGTCGCCATCTCGAACCCCCTCCGGTCGGGATGGGCCGAGCCTACGCAGCCCGTCCGTCAGCCCCGGATCGGGGTCTCCGGTTGCGCGCCCGCGCGGGCGTCCTTGTCCACCGACCCCGCTCACGGCTGCTGCTCGCGCCGCCTGCGGTCCTCGCGCAGCGCCGCCGCGTAAGTGCGGAAGCAGAACACCGCGACAGCCAGGCTCACCGCCGCACCGGCCAGCTGCACGGGGCTCCCGTGCTGGATGCCGAGCACCGCCAGCCAGAAGGCGATCAGGGTTGCCATGGCCCCGCCGAACATCGCGAGGTTCTGCGTTTGCGCTCCGCTGTCCATGCACCTACGCTGCCATCCGCCTGGGCACGGGTCCATGATTGACTCCGATCCATGAGTCTTGAAGCCCTGCGCACCCCCGAGGAACGATTCGCCGACCTGCCCGGCTTCCCGTACCGGCCCCACTACACCGATGGACTTGCGGGCTTCGCCGGGCTGCGGATGGCCTACATCGATGAAGGGCCGGCGGACAGCGATGTCGTGCTCTGCCTGCACGGCGAGCCGACCTGGAGCTACCTGTACCGCAAGATGATCCCGGTGTTCCTCGACGCCGGCCTGCGGGTCGTCGCCCCCGACTTCTTCGGCTTCGGCCGCAGCGACAAGCCGGTGCACGATGCCGACTACACCTTCGACTTCCACCGCAACTCGATACTCGCGCTGCTAAAGGCGCTAGACCTGCGGGACATCACGCTGGTGGTCCAGGACTGGGGCGGGCTGCTGGGGCTGACCATCCCGGTCGCGTTCCCTCAACTGGTGTCGCGGCTGCTCATCATGAACACCGGACTCGGGGTCGGAACACCGCCCGGGCAGGGCTTCCTGGCCTGGCGGGAGTACATGGCCGCCACGCCCGACCTCGACGTCGCCGCACTGCTGCAGCGCGCGGTGCCGGGGCTGTCCGATGCGGAAGCGCAGGCCTATGCCGCCCCGTTCCCCGGACCGGAATTCAAGGCCGGCGTGCGGCGGTTCCCGCAACTGGTCCCCGTCACCCCGCACGACGCTGGTGCGAGCGTCTCCCGTGCCGCCGCTGCCTGGTGGGCCAACGAGTGGCAGGGGCCCACGTTCATGGCGGTCGGCCAGGACGATCCGGTGCTCGGCCCGCCGGTCATGGAGCGGATGCGCCAGATCATCAACGGGTGCCCCGAGCCCAAGTACGTGCAGCAGGGCCACTTCGTCCCGGAGTGCGGCGACGAGGTGGCGCGGGCGGCGCTGGCGGCGTGGTCGTGAGGCGCTCCCGGACAGGGGTGATCCAACGGAACCATGATCAACACTGCAAACTTGCGGTGTTGATCATGGTTCTGCTGGATCTTGACGATACACAGCGGCCCGGCCACGGGTCCGCGGCCGCGGAGCGCTCACGAGGGCTGTGATCCGGCCTGGATACAGAGCCGGATTCGGTGCTGCGCCAATCATGGAATCTGGGGGGCGCCTCAGCTCAGAAGAAGGAGTCGTAGAAGCCGAGGGACCACCAGCCGATGGAGCTCACGATGCCGAGGGCGCCCAGGATGATCCCCGCAAGAGCCATCCCCGATCCGCCCTGCACGCCCCCGGATGCATTGATCTCGTTCCTCGCCAGGATGCCCAGCACGATGGCGACGATCCCCACGATCGCCCCGCAGCACACCACGCTGAGGATGCCGACGACCATCGACGCGACTGCCTTGCTGTTGTTGCCCGGCACGGCCGGTGGCTCGCCGCCGGGCGGATACCCACCTTCCGGCGGATACCCACCTCCCGGCGGATACCCACCTCCCGGCGGATACCCACCACCGGGCGGATACCCACCACCCGGCGGATACCCACCACCGGGTGGGTATCCACCACCCGGAGGTCCGGGCGGCGGAGGTGGCGGAGGGGGCGGAGGTGGGGGGAAGGAACTCATGCTGACCTCCCGGGTTCGCGGACGGATGCGATGGACCGACCCTAGCGAGATTCGCAGGCGCGACGCGCCACTCTGGCGAAACACCCCCGGAGCGGGTCGCACGCGGGGACGTGCGTGCCATAATCCCGCCATGCCCCCCACCCTCGCGGATCTCGCCGACGACTGGCTCACCGAGAAGCAGACCCTCGGCCGCGGACTGTCGGCCAACTCCGAGGCCGCCTACCGCAACGATCTGGCGCTCATCGCCTGCCGGATCACCGCGGGTGGCAACACCGCCCCGACCGAACCGCCCCTGGCACGCCTGCACCCCGGCGATCTGACATCGCAGGCGGTCCGCGCGGCGTTCGCGGATCTCGCCCGCGAGGGTGCCGCTGTCTCCTCGCGCACCCGGGCGATCGGTGTCTGGAAGGCGTTCAGCAGCTGGCTGATGGATGGCGGCCATCTCGCCGCGGATCCGACCGCGGGCATCACCAGGCCGCGCAAGCAGGAGACCCTGCCGGTGGCCTTCACCGATGAACAGCTGCAAGCGATCCTGCTCGCCGTCTCCGAGCCGGACCCCGATGCCCGCTCCCCCTGGCCGATGCGGGACCGGGCGCTGGTCATCACGCTGGCGGGCACGGGCGTGCGGGCCAGCGAGCTGTGCGGGTTGAAGGTCGGCGACGTGGACCCGGGAGCCGACCCGACGCTGCGAGTGCACGGAAAGGGCGGCAGGACCAGAGTCGTCCCCCTGTCCCCGCAGGTCTCCGAAGCGATCAGCAGCTACCTCGCCGACCGGCGGACCCGGTTCGCCGGCGTTGACCGGCCCGCACCAGCACGGGGAGATCGCGGCGAGGATCCGCTCTTCGTCACCTACAGCGGCTCGCCCCTGACCCGGGGGGCGCTGAAGCAGTACGTGTACCGCTGGCTGCTGCGGGCGGGGGTGCCGCGTCCCGATGGCGAGGCGGTGCACGCCTTCCGCCACACCTTCGCCACCGGCCTGATCCACAACGGCGCGGACCTGGCTTCGGTGCGCCAGCTGCTGGGCCACTCCAGCATCGCATCCACCCAGATCTACCTGCGGATGACCGGCGCCGATCTGGCCTCGGCCGTACGGGCCGCACCGATCACCGCCATGGCTCGCTGAGGGCCGCCTACGCCTTGCGGATCAGCTTCAACGTCCACAGCACCGTCATCGCCGCGGTGACCGTCCCCGCCTCATCGGCGATCTCGATGTCCACGGCGAACTCCGGGCGGGTGGTGCCGGCGTCGATCTCGGCATTGATCTCCGACAGCGGCCGGCCCAGTTGAGCGGTTGCCGTGACCGGGCCCATGGCGATCTTGAGGTACCGGATCTTCGCCTCCACCGCCAGCGGGACCAGGCGATCGAGTTGGTCGCCGAAGTTCGCCATCACGATCGCGCCGGACGCGGACTCCCCCAGCGTGAACATCGCTCCAGCGTGCGGCCCCGCGATGTGGTTGTGGTACGCCGGCTGATCGGGCAGGCGCATGGCCACCTTCTGGGGGCTGAGCTCCACCCACTCCAGCGACAGGGTGCCCACCATCGGCACCAGCGTCGGGAAGTTGGCCTTGATGACATCCAGATCCATCGGCATGCTTTCGAGCCTAGACGCTGACGGCCGCGCGCTCGGCGGGCGGTGGTCCGCCACGTAGGCTGTCGGGCGTGGGTCCGGTCGCGGTCTTCGACATCGACGGGGTGCTGGCCGACGTCCGGCACCGGTTGCACTTCGTGCATTCCCGCCCGAAGCGGTGGGGAGCCTTCTTCGCGGCCGCAGGTGCCGATCCGCTGCTTCCGCAGGGTGCTGCCCTGCTGCATTCGCTGGATGGCACGCACCAGATCCGGTACCTGACCGGGCGTCCCGAGCGCCTGCGCCGGGTGACCTCGGACTGGCTGGCGCGCCACGAGCTGCCCGAGGCTCCGCTGACGATGCGGCCGAACGCTGATCGCCGACCAGCCCTGGTGTTCAAACGGGATCGCTTGCGCGCCTGGGTGGCCGAGGGCTGCGAGATCGCGCTGCTGGTCGACGACGACCCGCAGGTGGCCCAGATGGCTTCGCAGCTGGGCCTCGCCGTGCTGCTCGCCTCCTGGCAGGACATACCGGCCGATGAACATCAGGTGCTCATGGAGGCGCAGGAGAAGCTGGGACGCACCTAGCCGGTCTTGCGGCGCCGGCGGGAGGAGAGCTCGTCGGTGGCGCCATCCGGGACCACCGCTTCCCCGTCCCCGGAGATGCCGGGCAGCGTCGACAGCGAGCCCTCCACCTCTTGGAAGACTCGGCCGACCGCGATCCCGAACACTCCCTGGCCCTCGCGCAACAGGTCGATGATCTCGTCCTGGCTGCGGCACTCGTAGATGCTGGCTCCATCGCTCATCAGCGTGATCTGCGCCAGATCGGTCACCCCGCGCTCGGCCAGGTGGTTGACGGCGGTCCGCACGTTCTGCAGGGAGACGCCGGTGTCGAGCAGGCGCTTCACGATCCGCAGGATCAGGATGTCTTTGAAGGAGTACAACCGCTGGGAGCCGGACCCCGAGGCGGGCCGGATGCTGGGGACGACGAGGTCGGTACGCGCCCAGTAGTCCAGTTGCCGGTAGGTGATGCCGGCCGCGGTGCAGGCGGTGGGACCCCGGTACCCGATGTCCTGTCCGATCAGCAGCAGATCCGAGTCGGGGAACAGCGCCTCCTGCTGCGCGTCTGCGGCGGGCGATGGATCCTGGCTGTCCTGACCCGGCACGGCGACCTCCGCTCCTCGACGTCCGCCGAATGACACTGGCGTATTTCGAAACGTATGGCGTCACGGGGAGTGCGTCAACGGCTTTCCGGATGACACGCCGGAGCCAACCCTCAAGCTGCACTTGACAGTGAGAAGTCCGATGGTCGTCATTCCCCGAGATCCGTGTCGAAGTCCTCGGCGGACACGTGGTTGAGGAACTCGCGGAACTTCTCGACCTCCTGCTCCTCCCCCACCGGGATCTGCACGCCCGCACCGGCCATGACCTCATCCGCCACCAGGATGACGGCGCCGCACCGCAGCGCCAGGGCGATGGCGTCGGAGGGCCGGGCGCTGACCTGAACGCCCGATGCGAACTTCAGCGTCGCGTAGAACACGCTGTCGCGCAGTTCGGTGATGTGGACCTCGACGAGCTCCTGTCCCAGCGCTGCGATCACGTTGACGAACAGGTCATGGGTGAGCGGCCGCGGAGGCTGCACCCCCTGCTGCGCAAAGGCGATCGCCGACGCTTCCACCGCGCCGATCCAGATCGGCAGCACCTGCGGCTGCTCGAAGTCGCGCAGCAGGACGACCGGCCGGTTGTCCGGCATCTCGATGCGAACGCCCTCGACTTCGACCCGCCTCATGACCTCAGCGTAGTCCTGTCGGAAGTCCGCTCACAGGGACGAGCGCAGGGCGATGCGCAGCAGCGCCGCGTGCAGCGCCAGGAAGCCCCCCGCGATGTCCCGCTGGGAGTCCAGCAGGCTGTTCTGATCGGCCGCATCCCCCGACAGGCGGCGCTTGCGCTGGGTGGCGACCAGGGTCTCGATGTTGCCGATCTCCCGATCGACGGTGATCCGCGTGGGCCGGATGTGGCGCACCTGCAGGCCCCGCTCCGCCAGTCGCGCCGCGACGCTGGCGACGATCACCGCGTCCTCGTCGTACCGGCCCGAGGGCAGCGGGCCGATCAGGCGCGCCTCTTCGATCTCTGCCAGCGCCGCGCGGCTCAGCCCGGACGCGGCCAGCAGCTCCTCGCGGCCGAAGGTCTGGATCTCGCCGGTCGGCTCGAAGGTGGCGGCGGCCAGTTCAGCGATGCGCTGGCGCAGCGACTGTTGCCGCTCCTGCGGCGCCGCCGGCGCCGCTTCGTCGCGAACATCGACCGTGGCGGTCTGCGGCTCGGCGAACACATCGTGCCCGGCATCGTGCTGCGCCAGCTTCTCCTTGATCACGCGCAGCGGAAGATACTGGTCGCGCTGCAGCGTCAGGACGATGCGCAGCCGCTCCACATGGTGGTCGGTGTACTTGCGGTAGCCGTTGGACAGCCGCGCGGGCGTCACCAGGCCCTCGGCCTCCAGGAACCTCAGCTTCGAGGATGAGACGTCCGGGAACTGGGGGCGCAGCTCGGCGATCACCTCGCCGATGCTCCGCAGCCGGGCGGGGGGCGAGCTCGCGGTCGTCTGGACGATGGTCATTCGGCGGCCCAGAACATGAACCGGTACTTGCCGATCTGCACCTCGTCGCCCTCGTCCAGCGTCGCCTCATCCACCCTGCTGCGGTTCACGTAGGTGCCGTTGAGGCTGCCCTTGTCGCGCACCTTCCAACCGGTACCGATGTGGAGCACCTCCGCGTGGTTGCGGCTGACCGTGATGTCGTCGAGGAACACGTCGCTGTCGGGGCTGCGGCCGATCCGGACGACGTCCGAATTCAGCGTGAAGCGCGTGCCCTCGTAGGGACCCTTGCGGATCACCAGCACGGCACCGGAGTCCGGCCGGTCCGGCACGGTCGCGATCCCGCCGGTGAACGGCTCGTCGGTCGGAAGCTCCGTCATGGCACCGGTGGCCTCGGTGGCCACGCTGTCACCGGCGTCCAGCCGCGTCCCGCAGTTGCTGCAGAACCGGGCGCCCAGCGGCGCGATCGTGTCGCAGTTGGGGCACTTCGGTCGGGCCAGGCTCGCGGTCTCGTCCGACCCCATGTGAGCGCCTCCCATTGACGGATGGCGGTCGCTGTGCCGCCGTTGGCGTGAATCTAGTCGCCTGGCACCCGAGGGTCAAGCGAAGGTTGAATCCGTGCGGCGGAATAACGTTCAACGTGAAGTTGAATCTCGGGCGGGCGACCTCAGGATCCGCTGAGCCTGCTCGATGTAGAGGACTGCGGCGTACCAGTACATCCCCGTTCCCCACAGAGTCAGGGCCCAGCCGAAGACTTGCGCGACATCGCCGATCCACACGTCGAATTCGCCGAGCAGCAGCAGCGGGAACCCCATCAGCAGGAAGAAGGTCGCCGCCTTCCCCAGGAAGTGAACCGGCAGGCCGATGATGCCTCTGCGCTTCAGCAGCACCATCACCACAGTCATGAGGGCGTCCCGGGCGAGCAGGACCACCAGCAGCCACAGCGGGATGATCTCTTCGATCGCGAAGGCCACCAGGGCTGCGACGATGTAGAGGCGATCCGCGATCGGGTCGAGCAGCTGGCCCAGTCGCGTGATCTGGCCGGTGGCACGGGCGATCTTGCCGTCCAGCCAGTCGGTGATCGACGAGAGGATCAGCAGGATCAGCGCCCAGCCGTACTCCTGCGGCCCCACGATGAGCCAGAAGAACACCGGCACTCCCAGCAGCCGCAGGAAGCTGAGGATGTTCGGGATGGTGACGATCTTGTCCGAGGTGACCGCCGTCTCCTGGACCTCCACGTGACCTCCCGGACCGCGGCTACGCCGAAGTGTCGTCGGCGGGCACCGCGGCACCGTCGACGACATCCTCGTCGAGGGGCACCTGATCGGTCTCCGGCTGCTGCGCGGACAGGTCGACCCCAGCTGCAGCCGCCGCACGATTGCGCCTGCGCTTGCGCCGGCCCCGGAACAGGATCGCCATCGCGAGGACCACCAGGAGCAGTCCTGCCGCGATCGCCGCCGAGGAGTAGGCGAAGATGCGCTCGCCGGTGAAGACGAGCGTGAGCTCGGCGGCGACGCCGGCCGAGGCGTCGGCATTCATCACGACCAGGGTCGCAGGTGCGCCGGACGCATCCAGCGAGACCGCCGGCTGGGCGCCGGTGCTGCTCTCGTCCCAGAACGACTGGTCCGCGGGCAGCGCGACCGCCGGCTCGATGCCGGGTACGGCGGCGGTGGACCAGGTGCCGTTCTTCGTCGCCAGATCGTAGGGGACACCGAACAGGTAGGTGTCGACTGCCGCCTGGTCCGCCCGTCCGATGAACAGCGGCTCTCCCGTCAGCGACGATGCCGAGAGGCCGGCTTCGCCGAGGCGCTCGTGGTACGGCATCCCGATATCGACGCCGGCCAGGTCGATGACCAGGGCGAGCGAGGCATCCGCGGAGCTCACCGTGCTGACCGTGCCGCGGTACTCCCCCTGCGTCCCGAACACGGCGAGGCCGACCCCGCCCAGCGCGGCCAGCAGCGCGCCCGCCGCCAGCAGCAGCAGTGCCACGACCGCCGCGAGGAGCTTCTTCACCTCGTCACCTCCACCGGACCTCACCATACCGCCAGGGCGCCCCGCTCAGTCCGAGGCGGCGCCCAGTGCTCCCTGCAGGTCCGTCCACAGGTCGGCGCCATCCTCGCAGCCCACGCTCAGGCGGATGAGGGACGGCGGCACATGCTCCTGGTAGGGCAGCGCCCCCCGCCGCTCCAGCGTCGACTCCACCCCGCCCAGGCTGGTCGCGTGCCGGATCAGCCGGACGCTGCGGCACACCCGGTCGGCCATCGGCGCTCCGCCGGCGACCTCGAAGGACAGCATCGCGCCGGGCAACGACATGAACGAGGAGGCCAGGGCGTAGCCGGGATCACCCACCAGTCCCGGATAGCGGACCCTGGTCACCGCGGGGTGTTCGGCGAGCCGTTGCGCCAGGTGCAGCGCATTGGCGCTGGCCGCGTCCAGCCGCAGCGCCAGGGTGCGGATGCCGCGGGTGACCAGGAAGGTCTCGAGCATGCCGGGCGTCGCGCCCAGCAGGGTGCGCTTCGAGCGGATCGACTCGCACTCGGCGGCGTCGCGCGCAATGGCGATGCCCGCCATCAGGTCGCTGTGTCCGCCGAGGTACTTGGTCGCCGAGTGGACCACGATGTCCGCCCCCAGCGACAGGGGCTGTTGTCCCAGCGGGGTGGCGAAGGTGTTGTCCACCACGGTGCGGCACGGGGTCCGCCGGGCGGCTGCCAGGATCCGGGGCAGATCCATGACCTGCAGCAGGGGGTTGGTGGGCGACTCCAGCCACAACAGGTCGTGCTGCGCGGCCGCCGCGATCCAGGCATCCGTGTCCAGGGGCTCGAGCCAGGTGACCGACCAGCGCCCGTCGGCGGCCGCCCGCTGCAGCAGCGCGCCGGTGCCCAGATAGCAGTCGGTCGGGGCGGCGATGCGGCCGCCGGTTGGCACGGTGTCCAGCACCGCGGCGACGGCGCCCATCCCGGAGGCGAAGGCGATCGCGCAGCCGCCCTCGGCCTCCCCCACCACCTCCTGAAGCGCCTGCCAGGTGGGCGTCCCGTCGGCCCGGGCGTACCCGCGCTCGCCGCCCAGCGTGTAGGTGGACACCCCGACGATGGGCACGGTGAGGGGTTCGCCCGCCCCGGTCGGGCGCCCGGCGGTGATGAGGCGGGTGCGCGGCGTCCATGCATCGGATGTTGTCATTCCTCCATCCTGGCAGCCGGTCGGCGATCCCCTATGCTCGGACCGTGGTGCTCAGCGCCGTCGGACTCAGCCATCGCTTCGGGGAGCGGCAGGCCCTTGCCGGCGTCGACCTCGCGGTCAAGCCCGGCGTGCTCACCGGCCTGCTCGGGCCCAACGGCGCCGGCAAGACCACGCTGATGCGGGTCCTGCTCGGGGTCATCGCCCCCGACGCGGGCGAGGTGCTCATCGACGGCCGCGGCAT
>CAZECO010000107.1:0-11207 GCA_964510455.1 uncultured Actinomycetes bacterium | reverse complement strand
CGCTGCTGCTCGTCGTGACCGAAGGCGGCCTGTCCGCCCTGCAGACCGACTGGGGGATGGACGACGTCCTGCTGTCCAGTTCCGGCCCGGCCGAGATCGAGGCTCGGCTCCGCCTGGCAGTGGGGGCGGCGAGGCTGGCGTCCGGCGATGACTCGGCCCACAACGACGAGATCCGGCGCGGCGATCTGGTGATCGACGAAGCGGCATACGCGGCCCGGATCGGTGAGCGCACCCTGGACCTGACGTTCAAAGAATTCGAGCTGCTGAAGTTCCTCGCCCAGCATCCCGGCCGGGTCTTCACCCGCGCCCAGTTGCTGCAGGAGGTTTGGGGCTACGACTACTTCGGCGGCACCCGCACCGTCGACGTCCATGTCCGGCGCCTGCGGGCGAAGCTCGGGCTGGAGCACGACGTGCTGGTCGGCACTGTCCGCAACGTCGGGTACCGCTTCGTCCCGCAGCGGCGGGCCGAGGCGCTCGATGAGGCGTTCGACCCCGAGCCGGCCGACGGGGAGGACGACCCGCCGCAGGGCTCTGCGCCGCTGGCACAGCGGGCCACGGGGCGCGCTGATTCACCGCCGTCGTGATCATCACCCCGTCAGCACGACTCGCGCCTGGTGAGATCGCCGAGGTGACCGCTGTCATCGCGGCCGCCACCGCTGCCGATGAGCGTTCGCCGGTATCGGAGGAGACGATGCTGCAGCTGGCCTTTCCCGACCTCAACCGCAAGGTGGAGCACGTCGTGGCGCGAGACGGCGGCCGCATCGTGGGGTACGGCGCGCTGCTGCCCACCGAACGGCGGCGGCCCATGGTGGCTGAATTGGCGGTGCATCCCTCGGCAGCCGGCCTTGGGGTCGGGCGACGGATCGTGACCGCCATGCTGGAGATCGCCGGTGCCGGTGGACTCGAACTGTGGGCGCACGGCAGGGGCTCCTCGGCGGGGCGCCTGGCTGCGTCCCTGGGGTTCGAACAGCGGCGCAGGCTGCTGCAGATGCAGCGCAGCCTCGAAGGCGGCCTGCCCGCGGCGGAGGTGCCAGGCGGATACCGGATCCGCACGTTCCAGCCGGGAGCCGACGACGCCGCGTTTCTCGCAGCGAATGCAGCGGCCTTCACCCAACTGCCCGACCAGGGCGGCTGGGGACCCGCAGATCTCTCCGTCCGGCTGGCGGAGCCGTGGTTCGATCCGGCCGGATTCTTCCTCGCCAGCGCGAACGGGGGCGATGGGGTCGCCGGGTTCCATTGGACGAAGATGCATCCCCCGCAGCCGCTGGGCGAGGTCTACGTCCTGGCCGTGACGCCGCCGCACCGCGGCCGCGGTCTGGCGAAGCCGCTGGCAGTGGTCGGGCTGCGCCACCTGCGCCGTGCCGGAGCGACGCGGGCGATGCTCTACGTGGACGCGTCGAACACCCCGGCACTGGGGCTGTACGAGGGTCTGGGCTTCACGGTTGCGGACGTCGATGTGCTGTACGGGCGCGCCGGGGATGGGTGAGGGCTCCCGTCAATGTCCGGGTGAGTCTGCTTGGTCCCGTTGGCGCAGGTGGCGGGTATCTAGTGCCCGATGCGGGAATCCTGCGCGGAACGGCCACACCTGGCGCATTCTGCTGCGAACCCCTGCCGGAGCCGGGGGCCGCAGGTCAGCCCAGATCGACACTGTCGACCACGACCCGCGCCGCGATCCGCGGACCGATCCACTCCAGCAACTCCTGGTGCACCGGGTCTTCGGCGTACGCCGCGAGCCCTGCGGTGTCGACGTGCCGCGTGAGCAGCAGCACGTGCGGTGCCCGACCATCGGCGCTGGTTCCGGCTTGCAGCCCCAGCAGCGCCGGGAGGCGTCCAACCATCGCCCGCAGCCGGGCGACGGCTTCCGGTGCATCCGCCGGATCGTGCAGCGTGAACATGACGGCGTGGGTCAAAGGCATGCCAGCGAGCCTACCGCCGCCGAGGACCGCGCGGCGGCGGCCGCGGCGCCGGCGCCGCGGGCGCCGGGCCGATCAGCCGAACCTGCCGGAGATGTAGTCCTCCGTCGCCGTCCGGTCGGGATTGCTGAAGATCTTCTGCGTCGGGCCCATCTCCACCAGGCGGCCGGGCTTCCCGGTGGCCTGGATGTTGAAGAACGCCGTGGTGTCCGACACGCGCGAGGCCTGCTGCATGTTGTGGGTGACGATGACGATGGTGAAGTTCTCCTTCAACTCCATGATCAGGTCCTCCACCGCGAGGGTCGAGATCGGGTCCAGCGCCGAGCACGGCTCGTCCATCAGCACCACATCGGGCTTCAGCGCGATCGCGCGCGCGATGCACAGGCGCTGCTGCTGGCCGCCCGACAATCCGGCACCGGGCCGATCGAGGCGGTCCTTCACCTCCTCCCAGAGATTCGCACTGCGCAGCGCCTTCTCCGCGATCACCTTCAGCGCCTTCTTGTTCCGCTCCCCGTTGAGCACCAGACCGGCAACGACGTTCTCGTAGATGGACATCGTCGGGAACGGGTTGGGCCGCTGGAAGACCATGCCGACATCCCGCCGGACGCTCACCGGGTCGACGTCGGAGGCATTGACATCGAGGTCGTTCATCAGGATCCGGCCCTCGACCCGTCCCCCCGGGATCGTCTCGATCATCCGGTTCAGGGAACGGAGGAACGTCGTCTTGCCGCAGCCGGAGGGACCGATGAACGCGGTCACCGCGTTGGGCTCGATCGTCATGTTGATGTTGTCGACGGCCTGGAACTTGCCGTAGTAGACATTGACGTCCTGGGCAACAATGCGTTTGGCCACAGTCTTTCCCTTCCTACGACTTCTTCACGCCGGAGAACCGGCTGAGGTAGCGCGCACCGATGTTGAGGAGCATGACCACCAGGATCAGCGTCAAAGCAGCGCCCCAGGCGCGGTCCTGCCCCGCGGGCAGCGGGTTCTGGCGCTCGACGTTGATCATCAACGGCAGCGCGGCCTGCTCCCCCGCCAGCGGGTTCCAGTTGATGGACGGCGTGTAACCGACCAGGATCAGCAGCGGGGCCGTCTCACCGATGATGCGGGCGAGGCCCAGCATCACGGCGGTGACGATGCCGGTGAACGCCGTTGGAATGACGATGCGCTGGACCGTCCTCCAACGAGGCACGCCGAGGGCATAGGACGCCTCCCGCAACTCGTTCGGAACGATCCGCAGCATCTCCTCCGTGCCCCGGATGATGACCGGGAGCATCAGGATCACCAATGACAGGGAAACCATCAAGCCGCTGCGGTTGAAACCCATGAACGTGATGAAGAAGGCGTAGATGAACAGGGCCGACACGATGGACGGGATCCCGGTGAGCACATCGGTCATGAAAGAGACCGGCTTGAGGACTCTGTTGCCCGGGTACTCCACCAGCAGGATGCCGGTCAGGATGCCGATGGGCACCGCGATCACCGCGGCGATGGCTGCCTGGACCAGGGTGCCGATGAGTGCGTGCAGCATCCCGCCGCCCTCGTCGAAGGCACCGATATTGCGCTGCGAGGTGGTCCACCAGCCGGCATCCAGCACCGTGGGCAGCCCGCGCGAGATGACCGTCCACAACACCCATACCAGGGGGATCATCGCGATCAGGAACGCGGAGAAGATCAGGCCCTGGGCCACCGCGTTCTTGACCTTGCGACTGGTGGACAGGGTCGGCAACTGGTTTCGGGAAGGGGTCGTCGCCGTGGTGGTGGCGCTCATTCTGTGAACTCCTTCCGCCGGTTGATGATGATTCGGGCGATCGAGTTGACGGCGAACGTCAGCAGGAACAGCACCAGGCCGGCGGCGATGTAGGCGCCGGTCTTCTCCGGGCTGTCGAACTCGGCGGCGTTGTTGGCGATCTTGGAGGCGAAGGTCTCCCCTCCGTAGAAGATCGAGGGGTTGAAGGGGGCGCCCGGCGCCGGCTTGGAGAGGATGATCGTGACCGCGATCGTCTCGCCCAGGGCGCGGCCCAGGCCCAGCATGGACGCCGAGATCACGCCGGCCCGACCGAAGGGGATGACCGTGGTGCGGATCATCTCCCAGCGCGTCGCCCCGAGCGCCAGCGCCGCCTCCCGGTGCAGCAACGGCGTCTGGCCGTACACCTCGCGGCTGATGGCGGTGATGATCGGAAGGATCATGATCGCCAGCACCACCGAAGCGGTGTAGACCGTTCCCGGGCTGGTGATGCCGTCGCCGAACAGCGGGATCCAGCCCAGCGCCCCGTTCAGCCAGTCCCCGATCGGCTTGATCGCCGGTGCCAGGACCTGGATCCCCCACAGGCCGAAGATGATCGATGGCACCGCGGCCAGCAGGTCGACGACGTAGCCGAGGGTCGACGACAGGCGCAACGGCGCATAATTCGTGATGTACAGCGCGATCCCGATGGCGACCGGCACCGCCAGGATCATGGCGATCGTCGAGCTGAGCACCGTCGTCCACAGCAGATCCACGATTCCGAAGCGCAGGTTCTCCGGATCGGAGACGTCCCACTCCCGGGAGGTGAGGAACGAGACCTGGTTCTTGCTCAACGAGGGGATCGCGGTCCACAGCAGGTAGAGGCCGACCGCGACGACCAGGGTGATGATGAACACCCCGGCGCCCGTGGTCAGGAACGAAAGGACCCGATCCCCTCGACGAACCACCTTCCTGGTGATCTCCGGGTGTGCGTTCTGTGGTGGCGTCTCGACGCTCATCGCTGCTCCGAGGAATCGGGAGGGGGCCTATAGGCCGAGGCTAGTGATGGAGGGTTCCCGAGGCGGGGCCTGTGACGATCCGGCGCCCCGCCTCGGTGGAAGTTCACGCGCTGTTCACTTGCCTGACCCGTGGCACCGGCCCCTACCCGAGGGCCGCGACTGCGTCCGCAACACTGCTCGCGACGCTGGACGGCAGCGGCACGAAGCCGATGTCCGCCAGTTCGGCCTGACCATCTTCGGAGGAGGTGTAGGTCATGAACGACTTGAGCAGTTCCGCCTTCCCGGCTGCCAGCCCGGCCGAGCAGACGATCTCGTAGGCCACGGCCACGATCGGATACCCATCGGTGGTCGTGTAGTCGAATGCCAACCGGATGTCGTTGCCCTCGCCCACATTCTCTGCTGCCGCGATCGCGATTCCCGCGTTCTGGGCAGTCAGCTCGACCGGACCCCCGCCGTTGTCCACCTGGGCTGCCGCCAGCCCGCCCGCGAAGATGTCGGAGTAGTCGAGGTAGGAGATCGAGTTGGCGTTGCTCTTCACGGCGTCCAGGATGCCCGAGCTCTTCTCCTTGCCCTCCCCGGTGGCACCGGTCGGCCAAGCTTTGCCGGGGTTGGCAGTCCACGTCTGGGGGGCCGCCACCTTGAGGTAGTTGGTGAAGTTCTCGGTCGTTCCGGACTCATCGGAGCGGAAGAACACGGTGATGGGCCGGTCGGGCAGGGTCGCACCCTCGTTCAGCGCGGCGATCGCCGGGTCGTTCCAGACCGTGATCTGGCCGAGGAAGATCTTCCCCATAACTTCGGGTGTCAGGACCAGGGTGTCGAGGCCGTCGACGTTGTACGTGATGCCGATGCCACCGGCAACCATCGGCAGATTCCAGGGCTCGTTCGAGGCGCACCGTTCGGTGGCCGCCGCCACTTCGGCCTCCTTCAGCACCGAGTCCGAACCGGCCCAGTCGACCTGGCCGGCGATGAACTGCTTGATGCCGGCCCCCGATCCGGTCGGGTTGTAGTTGATCGTCGCACCGGGGCAGGCCGTCTGATAGACCTTCACCCACTCGGTGATCGCGTTCTTCTGGAAGCTGGAGCCTTCGCCCGAGAGGGTCCCGTCGGCGCACTCGATGTTCGCGTCGCCATCCGACGCAGCGTCGGTGCTCTCGCTGCAAGCACTCAAGGCCAGCGCCCCCGCCATGGCCACTGTCGCAATCTTCATTCCCCGGGTGATTCGCACCCTTGCCTCCTGTTGGGAGTGGTCAAACGGACAACCACGACGCTAGAGACCCTCGGTTGTCGGCCGAGGTGGATTAGTTGGCGACAGGGTGAACATCTGCCAACGGCGCGTGGAAACATCCCGTCCCTCACCCTGAAGGGCCTAGACGCGGGGCCGGTCGGAGAGCATTGTCGAACGCTTGCCGACGAGCGGTGCCGGCACCGGAGCGGACGGCTAGGCCGGTAGCGAGTGCCTCGCGTCGTGGTCGGCCTTCTTGGGCTTGGCGTGCTCCGCTGCGATGATTGCCGGCTCGGGTTCGGTGGTCCGATGCAGGACCAGGAATGCCGCGGGCGCCAGGCCTTGGGAGCAGACGGCCCTCAGCAGCTGCCGCGTCGGACCGGTCGAGCGGGGGATCACCGCGTCGAGGAGGGCCGGCAGCACCGGACGATGGGTGCACAGCACGGCGGCGCGCCGGTTGGCGAGGATGGATTCGAGGCGGTCTGTTGCAGCCTCCGGCGAGCGGGCGAAACCGGGTTCGCTGAAGATCGGTTC
Source organism: uncultured Actinomycetes bacterium (assembly GCA_964510455.1). GTDB lineage: Bacteria > Actinomycetota > Actinomycetes > S36-B12 > CAVXYG01. The sequence goes on along the minus strand of CAZECO010000107.1, from coordinate 4,793 downwards.
CTGCTCGATCGTGATCTTTCGAAGGGTCGCGAACGGCCGCACGGTCTCCAGGCAGCGGACGCTGTCGGAGGAGTACACCGTAGAGATCCCGTAGGCCTGCAGCAGCGAGGCCAGCGAACGCGCCTGCGAACGGCCCTTCCCCTGCAGCGGGCGCAACCGGTCGTCGGCCTCGAAGTCCGCGCGCGACACCGCGGTCGCGTGCCGCAGCAGGATCAGCGGGGTCGTCTGCGGCAGCGCCAGTGCTCGCTCGACGAGTTCGACGTCGCGGCGGTAGGTCAACAGGGCGCGGGCCTCCTCGATACCCACCCACCGGATCTCGCCGACTTCGGTGTCGGGCACGAACCCGTTGTCCGTCGCAACCCTCGCATGCCAGTAGTCCACGGTCTTCTGCCGTCCCATGGCGACGTAGCTCTGGCGCCCCAGCGGCACTCCGAGGGTCGGAACGATGCCGGTCTCCTCATCGCACTCCCGCACCGCGCACTCCAGCACGTGTTCGCCGGGGTCCAGCTTCCCCTTCGGCAAGGACCAGTCCCGGCGCAGCGGACGGTAGAGGACCAGCGTCTTGCCCGACGGGCCGGAGCCCCTGGTCAGGACGACGCCGGCGGCGCGGATCACGGGTGCGGCCATTGTCAGACCAGGGCAGTCTTCCGGTAGACCCGCCGCACGGTCGGCCACAGCACCACGAAGTCCTCGCGCAAGGACATCTCGCGCTCCTCCTCCGCGGCGTGCAGCAGGCCGAGCGCGAACCCGGTGGCGCCATCCACATCGTCCCGCAGCGCGATCCGCCGCAATTCCTGCTGCGCGACGTGGCAGTCCTGATGATCGCCCAGGTTCTCGGTGACATCGGCCAGCGCCTTGGCGAGCCGCTTGGCCGGCTCTCCGAAGACCGGTTGGACGAGCTCTGCCGCGTAGCGCGCCCGCTTGGCGGCGATGCGGGTCTCGTGCCACGGCTCGGCCGGGCTATCGATATGCAGGCCGCTGACATCCTTGGCCAGCCGCCTGAACGACTTGTCCACCATCGGCGGCAACACCTCGGCGCACGGTTCATTGGCCAGTTCGGACAGCACCGGGTGGTGGACCGCGTCGACCAGTGCTACCAGCAGGTTGATGTGGCGCTGGGATCGAAGGCTTTCCAGCGCCAGTTCGCGGGCGCGGCTGAGCTCGGCCCGCAGGACGCGCTCGACCACGTCCGTAGCCAGCTGCGAGTCGGCCGGGGGCAGCTCCTCGGCGTGATCGTCGAGCCTGCCGAGCATCACTTCGGTGTCCCGGACCCGCCCGAGCTCGCCGGCCGCCCATCCGAGCTCATCGCGCAGGTGCCGCGACCACTGCGGGTCGAGCAGCGGACCGAAGACCTTCAGGCCGCTGCGCAGGCGCCGGGCCGCGACCCGCATCTGGTGCACCGAGTCCGGCAGGTCGCGGCGCACGCGCAGGTCCTGCATCAGGAACCTGGAGACCTGTAGCGCGATGTGGGCGCGCACCGCATCTGCAGCGGCGTCGTCGGGACACACATTGCCCCGCAGCACCACATCGGGTGGCGCCGAGGCGCGGGGACCCAGCGCGCTGGCCGCCTTGGATGCGGTTCCGGGGACCGCGCCATGATCGATGAGAAGGGCCACCACATCCGCCAGCACCGGCTCGGCCTGCTCGCCGAGCCCCGCCACCTCCAGTTCCCGGAACCGCGCCGCGACATGCTCGCCGTCCAGGATCGACACCGTGTCGTCCACCAGCTCGGCCACCGGTTCGCCTTCGGCGTCGAACAGCAGGAAAGGTGTGCGCTCGGTCCGCAGCGTCGCGACCGGGACAAGCTCGGCCTCCCGCACCAGCGAAGTTACGAGGTCGCGCAGCTCGGCGGGCACCGCGCCGATCTCGCCGGCGTCCAGCGGCAGCCGGACCTCATCGCCGAGGCCATCCTTGCCGTCGGGCGGCAGTCTCAGATGCCAGCCCTCCTCGGGACCGCCCTCGCGGCGGCGCAGCGTCACACCCCACCGGAACAGGCGCAGATCGGCGCTGTCGTGGTACACCGCTGTCATGGAGCGCGCGGTCCGGCGCTCCACCTTGCTGACCTCTGTCAGCGCTTCTTCCAGCTCCGGCAGCCGGAACAGCGCGTGCACACGCAGCGTCAGATCCGGGCCGCTGCTGCGGTCCTGCGGCTGATCAGGCAACTCGGTTCCCCCTACGTCGACGCCGGTCGGAGATGAGACTCTCCTGATAATCCTCCAACGGCTGCCCGTCGAAGCCTCGGGCCACCAGCTCCCAGTCACCGGATGCCCTCAGGTGCCAGGCTGCGGTGGTCGGTGCGAATGCCCGTTCGAACATGTCATCGATGAGTGCCACATGCCGGGCCTCGTCCAACCGCATCAGCGTCTCGACGCGACGATCGAGGTTCCGATGCATCAGGTCCGCCGACCCTATCCAGTACTCGGGACTGCCGCCGTTGAGGAATCCGAACGCACGGGAATGCTCCAGGAACCGGCCGAGGATGCTCAGGATACGCAGCGTCTGCGTGCCCGGCACATCGGCGCGCAGGCCGCAGATCCCGCGCACCCAGACGTCGACGGGCAGCCCGGCGCGCGAAGCTTGGTACAGCGCGTCGATGATCCGCTCGTCCACGATCGAGTTGCACTTGATCCGGACCCTGGCCGGCCGTCCTTGGCGATGGTGCTCGATCTCCCGCTCGATCCGTTCGACCAGGCCGGAGCGGATGGAGTGCGGCGCCACCAGCAGGCGGGAGTACTCGGTGTTGTTGGAGTATCCGGACAGCACGTTGAACAGCCGGCTGACGTCCTCCCCGAGTCCGGGGTCGGTGGTGAGCACGCCGAAGTCCTCATACAGCCGCGCGGTCTTCGGGTGGTAGTTGCCGGTGCCGAAGTGGACGTACCGACGCAGCTGGTCGCCGTCGTCACGCACCACCATCGACAGCTTGCAGTGCGTCTTCAGCCCCACCAGCCCGTACACCACATGCACGCCGGCGCGCTCCAGCTTGCGGCCGAATTTGATGTTCGCCTGCTCGTCGAAGCGCGCCTTGATCTCCACCAGCGCCAGCACCTGCTTACCGGCCTCTGCAGCGTCGATCAGTGCGTCGATGATCGGGGAGTCGCCGCTGGTGCGGTACAGCGTCTGCTTGATCGCGAGCACCTGCGGGTCGGCTGCCGCCTGCTCCAGGAAGCGCTGCACCGAGGTGTTGAACGAATCGTACGGGTGGTGCAGGAACACCTCCCGCTGCCGCATCGCCTCCAGCACGTCGGGCGCCGAGGCGGTCTCCACCGTTGCCAGGTCGCGCGCGGTCTGGGGCACGAACCCGGGCTGCTTGAGATCCGGCCGGTCCAGGGCGTAGACCTGCCACAGGGCGGTCAGGTCCAACAGCCCGGGGACCTGGACGACCTCGGAGCGCTCCATGCCGAGCTCGGTGATGAGCAGTTCCAGAACGTAGGGGTCGATCGACGACTGGACCTCGAGCCGCACCGGCGGGCCGAACCGGCGCCTGATCAGTTCCCGCTCCAGTGCCTTGAGCAGGTTCTCGGCATCGTCCTCCTCCACCTCCAGATCCTCGTTGCGAGTCACCCGGAAGGTGTGGTGCTGCAGGATCTCCATCCCTGGGAACAGCTGATCGAGGTGGACGGCGATGACCTCCTCCAGCGGGATGAACCGCTGGGGACTGACCTGGATCAGGCGGTCGAGCAGCGGCGGCACCTTGACCCGGGCGAACAGCTCGTTGCCGGTGTTGGGATTGCGCACCACGATGGCGAGGTTCAGGCTCAGCCCGCTGATGTACGGGAACGGGTGCGACGGGTCGACGGCCAGCGGGGTCAGGACCGGATACACCCGCTCCTTGAACAGCGTGTGCAGCCTTCCTCGCTCCTCGTCGTCGACCTGGTCCCACAGCACCAGTTCGATGTCCGCCTGCTGCAGCTGCGGGAGGATCTCGTGGGCGAACAGCAGCGACTGCCGCTGCAGCAGATCGCGGGCCCGGCGGTGGATGGTGCTCAGGATCTCCGTAGCCGGTCTGCCCGATGCCGACCGCACGCTGATGCCCGTGGCCAGCCGGCGCTTCAACCCGGCGACTCTGACCATGAAGAACTCATCGAGGTTGCTGGCGAAGATCGCGAGGAATTTCGCGCGGTCCAGCGGCGGCAGTGCGGGGTTCTCCGACAGCTCCAGCACGCGCTCGTTGAACTGCAGCCATGACACCTCCCGATCGCCGTACCGGTCGTCGGGCAGCACACCGTCATCGACGTCCTCAGCCGTGCCCGGCGAGGGCACCTGCTCGGCCTCGAGGCTCATGCCAGCATCCTGTCACATCTGCGGTTGGCTGCGCGTTGGTCAGAGCCGCTGTCCGCGGTTCTCCCGGCCGGGCCGGGCGATCGCATATCGCATATCTGGTGCCGGTGGGAGCCCTTCGGAATCCAGCTCCCGGGGCCGTGCCAGTGCCGACCTGAGTGGGTGTCGGAAGATCCTCGGATCAGCGGGTGTCCAAGGATTGAGGCGCGCAGCCGGCCGGCGCGCCGCTCACACGGGCGCGGGGTCAGTCGCTGGCCGCTGTGCCCGCGAGCGGTGCGCAAGCAAGCACCCGTTGGTCGACTTCGTTCCAGCTGACTGTGGTCCCTCCGGCGGCGCGGGCTCCGGGATCTGGCGGGGTGTGCGGGTTCAGCATCGTGTGGCCGATTGTTGGACCGGCCCGGCGGTGCCGGTTCATCGGCTCGGCGGACAGATGCACCCGCTGCGGGGCTTTGCACCCGTCGCGGGGGGGCGGATTCAAGCGGTGAACGCAACACGGGGGTCTGGTTGTGAGAATA
>CAZECO010000106.1:0-11226 GCA_964510455.1 uncultured Actinomycetes bacterium | reverse complement strand
CAGTTGCCGGGGGGTTGGTGCTACGTCATCACCCGCCGGGGACTAGCGTTTGGAGGTGGCCCCCACTCCCCATGGCCCCGATCTGCAGCGCGTAGTTGACGCGCTCGCCGATCAGGTCCAGGTCCAGTTCGTACTCATCGACAACCACGCCGCATACCGGGGCTTCGACGCGAGCCAGCTCGGTGCGGATTCCGGGCTGGTGTTCCGCGCCGAGATCCGCCTCACCAACGCCGGTCCGCCGATCGAGCATCGGCCTGGCTGGGCGATCTACCTGTCCAGCATCCGGCGGCTGTTGCGCATCGACGACGACCGGTTCGACGTGGTGCCGATCACCGGTGATCTGCACCGGCTGGTGCCGACCACGGCGTTCCGCGGACTCGAGGCCGGGGAAACCGTCGTCCTGCCGATCATCGGCGAGTTCTGGATGCTGTTCCGCTCCGATGTGCTGCCCCGCTGGTACGTCTCCGGCCTGCCGGGCGTTCAGGTGCAGCCGAAGGTCCTCCGCAGCACCGACACCGAAGACCTGACGTCGTTCGTCGCGCCGATACCGGCGGGGCAGCAGCGTCGCACCCCGTGGGATCTCAATCCTGTGGCGACCGCCGCGGCGCGATTCCGGCGGTGGGCGGACAAGACCGTGCCGTCGGAGGACGAGGTGGCTGCGCGCCCGGTCCCCCAGGCCGTCGAGGTCCTGCCGCAGCCCGGGTCGCTCGACCTGAGCGGCGGGGTGCGGCTCGAGGTGGTCGACGGGTGCCTCGATGAGGGCGAGGCCGCCGTGCTGCGCTCGGCCTGCGCCGACCGGGGGCTCGGCGAGGGCCCGATCACGATCCGGGTCAGCGTCGATCCGGCGTCGCTGCCCGAGGTCGCGGCGGTCGCCGAGGGATACCGGCTGCAGGTGACGCCGCAGGGGGCCGTCGTGACCGGCTTCGACGCGGCCGGCGCCCGCCACGGCGTGCGGTGCCTGCTCAGCCTGGTGCCCGGGCCCGGCCGTCCCCCGGTGCTGCCGGCGCTGGTCATCCATGACGCCCCCCGCTTCAGCTACCGCGGCCTGTGCCTGGACCTGGCACGCAACTTCATCACGCGCGACGCGGTAGCGGCCGTCATCGAGCAGATGGCGGTGCTGCGGATGAACCAGCTGCACCTGCATCTGACCGACGACGAGGCCTGGCGGGTGGAGATCACCGACCTGCCCGAACTGACCGGGGTGGGCAGCCGGCGCGTGCACAGCGACGACGAGGCGGACGCGCTGCTGCCGCAGCTGGGATCCGGCCCCGACGACACGACCACCGGCAGCGGGTATTACAGCAGATCGGACTACATCGAACTGGTGCGGGCGGCGCAGCAGCGCGGAATCACGGTCATCCCCGAGGTGGACATGCCCGCCCACAGCCGGGCCGCCGTCGTCGCCATGGAGGCGCGCTACCGCCGAATGGTCGCGGCAGGTGCGAGCGAGCCGGAGGCCGGGCGGTTCCGGCTGATCCACCCCGACGACACCACGCGGTTGACCACCATCCAGTATTACGACCGCAAGAGCACCCTGGACCCCTTCGCGCCGGGCACCAAGGCGTTTCTGCGCACCGTGATCGGCGCTTTCAAGGACATGCATGAGCGGGCGGGGCAACCGCTGCGAGTGTGGCACTACGGCGGCGATGAAGCAGCGAACGTGCTGCTCGCACAGGGCTTCTCCGATATCAGCGACCCGCAGCCGGACACCGGGGTGATCGAGCGGTCCGCACAGGATCGGCCGTGGGCGGGATCGCCAGGTGCGCGAGCGGCGATCGCGCAGGGCACGGTCACCAACCTCAAGGCGATCCCCACCTACATGGCCATGGTCGTGGCGGCGATCGCGGCGGAGTTCGGGGTGACGACCCTGCAGGCCTGGCAGGACGGGCTGCGGCACGCGGCCGGCTCAGGTGACTTCCCGATCGCCACTCGGGTCAACGCGTGGGACACCACGTTCTGGGGCGCTCCGCAGTCCGTACCCGAAGAGGTCGCGAAGGGGTACGAGGTTGTCGTTTGCCCGCCCGATTTCATGTATCTGGATTTCCCGTCCGAGATCCACGACATGGAGGGCGGCTACTACTGGGGCGGCCGGTACATCGACGCCGAGCGGATCTTCTCCTACGTCCCCGAGAACCCCGCGCAGAACGCCGAGATCCACCCGGACCGCGACGGCCTGCCGTTCCAGGCCCGGGAGACACCGCTGCCCGGGCCGATCGCGGGCATCTCGGCGGCCGTCTTCACCGAGCTGATCCGCACCGACGAGCAGCTGCTGGGCCGGTTGTTCCCGCGGCTGATCGCAGTCGCGGAGCGCGCGTGGCATCGCGGGTCGTGGGAGCTGCCCGCCGACGCCGGCCGCGTGTACGAGCACGGCGCCACGTCCTTCACCGACACCGCCGCCCGCGGGGAGGCCTACGCCCGGTTCACAGCCGCGGTCGGCTATCGGACCCTGCCCTGGCTGGACGCCTCCGACATCGCCTACCGGGTGCCGACCTGCGGCGCGGTTATCCGCGACGGCCGACTCCGCACCGCCGTGGCGTGCCCCGGGCTGGTCGTGCAGCTCAGCGTCGACGATGGGCGTACCTGGCGCGACGCCGTGGCGGGCGAGCCGGTGACCGGGGGCGGGCTGGTCCGTTCCAGGACCTCCGACGGCCGGAGGTACTCGCGCGCCGATCTGCTGCCGCCGCTCGCCCAGGAGGATCTCGATGAGCTCGCCGGCGGGCTCGGGCTGCTCGTGCAGATCGCCGACAACCATGCCGAGACCACGATGGATGCGCCGGGCCTGGGGGCGGCGTGGGGCAATGCCTTCCGGCTGCGGGTGACGCTGACGAACACTGCCGGGATCGGGTTGCCGTCCGCCGGCTGGGAGCTGCACCTGCCCAGTCTGCGGCGCCTGCTGAGGGTGGCCGATGGGCCCTTCTCGCTGCGGCACCTGACCGGCGACCACTATGTGCTGACCCCCGGCGACACCTTCGAGGGCCTCCCCCCCGGGTCGGCCCTGTCGATCGACCTGATCGGGGAGACCTTCATCCTGCAGGAGCCCGAGATCCTGCCCCGCTGGTACCTGAGCGCGCCCGGCAGCCGGCCTGCGGTCCTGGCGGCCACCGACACCGAGGACGTCGCCACGTTCGTTGAGCCGATCGCCGGCCGGAACCTGCACGCCGGGCCGCGCGACAGCACGGTCGTCGTCACACCGGCCGTCCGCCATGCCCGCAACAGCGCCGTCGATCCGGCCGCACCCGCCCGGCTCATCCCCACCCCGATGCAGGTGACAGAACTGCCCGGCACGGTGGATCTGCGCGGCGGACTCCGGCTGGCCGAGTGCCCCGACACGATCGGCGCCGCGACGAGGCTGTGGTGGCAGCAGCGGGCGGACACCCTCGGGATCGGTTGGGGCGACGCCGGAGCCATCGGCATCTCCGTCGCCATCGATGGGCAGCTGCTGGCCGAGGAGCTGCGCCGGCCCGAGGCCTACCAGCTGTCCGTGACGACCGCCGGCATCAGCGTCGTCGGCTTCGACGAGCGCGGCGCCGGCTGGGGCCTGATGAGCCTGTTCGGCCTGCTTCCGGCACCCGGCGAGCCGCCCGTCATCGCCTGCTGCGAGATCGCCGACGCCCCCCGGTACGGCTACCGGTCGGTCATGCTGGACATCGGCCGCCACTTCCGGGGGCCCGCGTACCTGCGGCGGCTGCTGGACACCATGGCCGCCTACAAGAGCAACGTGCTGCACCTGCATCTGACGGAGGACGAAGGGTGGCGGCTGGAGATCGCCGGGCTGCCCGAACTCACCTCGGTCGGCGGCCGGCGGGGCCACACCCTCGATGAGCGCGACCAGCTCAACCCGCAGCTCGGTTCCGGGCCGACCAGCAATGGCGACGGCTCCGGCTTCCTGACCGCAGCCGAATACGTCGAATTGGTGCGGTACGCCGACTCCCGCGGCATCACGGTGATTCCCGAGATCAACATGCCCGGACATGCCCGGGCGGCGGTGATGTCGATGGAGGCGCGCTATCACCGGCTGCTCGCCGAGGGCAGCAGCGAGGCGGAGGCCGCCGAGTTCCGGCTCGTCGACCCCGACGACACCACCAGCCTCCTGACCGTGCAGCACTACCACCGCCATTCGACGATCAACCCGGCCGTCCCGGGCACCCACCGCTTCGTCGAGCACGTCATGCGGGCCGTCCTGGCCCTGCACGAAGAGGCAGGCCAACCGCTGCGAACCTGGCACACCGGAGGCGACGAAGTCTGCAACATCCTCCTCGGAGCGGGGTACAGCGACATCACCGACCCCCGTCCCGATCGAGGCGTCATCGACAAGTCCGCGCAGCACGAGCCGTGGGGGGGCTCGCCGATGGCGCGCGCCATGGCCCTGGAGCACGGTCTGCCGACGACGGCCCATCTCGGCGTCCTGTTCGCCCAGGACGTGGCACGGATCGCCCGCCGCAGCGGCCTGTATACCTTCCACGCCTGGCAGGACGCGCTGTCGGGCGCCCGTTCGGCCGCGGACTTCCCGTTGCCGGCGGTCGCCGAGGTGTGGGTACCGGTCAGCGAGGGAGCCGTCGAGACCATCCGCCGATTGCAGCGCGGACAGTTCGGCACCGTCGGCTGCGCGCCGGACTTCACGTACTTCGACGCCCCGTACGAGGCCCACCCGCGGGAACGAGGACTCACGTGGGCGACCCGTGGCCTCGATGAGCGCGAGGCGTTCAGCTACCCGCCCGGCAATCCGGCCCAGGCCGCCGCCACCCGTCTGCGCAAGTTCGGGGCGCCCTACCGCGACTCCGTCCCGGACGAGCTGCACCCGATGGTGGGCATCCAGGCGCACCTGTGGTCCGAGATCTGCCGCACCGACGATCAGGTCGACTACATGCTGTTCCCCCGCTGCCTGGCCACCGCCGAACGGGCCTGGCACCGGGCGGCCTGGGAGCAGGACCCGGAGCCGGGCCGGAGGTACGGGCCCGACGAGGGCGGGGTCGACACCGCAGCGCTGGCACGCGACTACAGCTCCTTCGCGGTGACCCTCGGGATGCGCGAGCTTGCCAAGCTCGACGCGGCGGGCGTGGCTTACCGGGTGCCGCCGCCCGGCGCGGTCGTGGACGAAGCCGGCGTCCTGCAGTGCAACGTCGGCCTGCCCGGGCTGCCGCTGCAGATCAGCCTCGACGACGGCCGCACGTGGGTCGAGGACCATCCGGTGGCGCTGGAGCCTGGGCAGTCCGCCCTGGTCCGCGTGTTGAGCGCCGACGGGCGGCGGTCATCCGTGGTGGAGCGGGTGGTTCGGGCGCGCTGATAGCCAGCGATCACCCGGCAGTCCCCGCGTGCGTGGTGATGCCGTCGCGCCTGTAGGAGCAGATGGCAGGCTGTGGAGCCACAAGATCCAACACAACCATGATCAACAGCGGCCTTCCTGCCGTGTTGATCATGGTTCTGTTGGATCTTTGCCAGCTTCAGCAACGGCTGACCTTCCCCCGCCGCTGGGCAACCCCTGCCGAGTGGAGCACGATCAGTCGCATCCTGATGGGCCGGCCGCCGCGGCAACCCGAAACAGCGCGGGACCTGTCCCCGGTAGTCGTCGTAGGCATCCCCCCACCGTCGGTGCAGCGCGCGCTCCTCCCAGCGGACCGCCCCATCCTGGACGGCGACCAGGGCCACCAGGCCAGCCGCCACGGGCAGGCTGCCGAACAGCACCGTCCAACCAGCCCAGATGGCGGCCTCCCCCGCGTACATCGGGTTGCGGGAATACCGGTACGGCCCGTCGGCCAGCAGGTAGTCGGGCGTCGACCGGATTGCCCATCCGTGTGGCGCAGCCCGGTAGTGGCTGGACACGGCCCACAGCAGCACCGCAGCACCAGCGCCCAGCGGGATCACGCCGACCAGGTTTGCTGGTCCCGGTCGACCGGCGGACCACCCGTGGCGCTCACCCCTGCGCGCCAGCGCGAGGGGAGCTCCCACCAGGAGCGCAGGAAAGGCCACTGCTTGGAACGCCAGATTCGCTGCCTGGGGAATGCGGCCCCGCAGTGGCCCTTCGCCCAGCCTCATCCCTGCCCCACCGGCCGATCGTCGCGCGTCTCCAGCTGGCTGCGGTAGATCGTGGTCTCCCCCACCACCAGAGCGGCCACCGCGATGGCCAGCATCGCCATCGGCACCACAGCGAGATTGCCGGTCATCTCGGCCACCATCAGCAGCATCGCGATCGGGGCGTGGGACACCGAGCCGAACACCGCCGCCATCCCCACGATGACGTACACCGCCGGGGTCGGCCCGACCCCGGCATCCACGCCGAGCATCTCGGCGGCCTCGGTCAGGACGCGCCACAGCGCCGCTCCGAGCGTCGCACCGATCACCATGCCGGGTCCGAAGATCCCGCCCGATCCGCCGGAGCCGATCGAGAGCGACGTTGCGACGATCTTGGCGATCGGGGTCGCGAGGAGCAGCAGGATCGGGACGGCCAGCACCGCGTCGGGGCTCAGGTACTCCTGCACGGTGCCGTAGCCCGTCCCCAGGACGCCTGGGACGGCCAGACCGATGAGTCCCACGACGAAGCCCGCCAGGCAGGGCAGCAGCCAGCGCGGGACGCGCACGCGTCGACTGGCGTCCATCACGCCGTAGAAGGTGCTGGCGTACAGCCTCGCCACGACTCCCCCGCACAGGCCGAGCAGCGCTATCCACGCGAACTGGGCCGGGCTGTCCAGGGCGATGTCGGCCTGATCGCCGAAGATCGGGGTGAACCCCGCAACCGTGCCGTAGACCACATAGCCGCAGACCGATGCGACGACGCAGGGCATCAGCGCATCGGCCTTCAAGTCCTTGCGGTAGAGCAGTTCCACCCCGAGCATGGCACCTCCCAGCGGTGCCTTGAAGATGGCGCCGATGCCAGCGGCCATCCCCGCGATGACCAGCAGCTGCGCCCGATCGTGCGGGAGCCGCAACCACCGCGCCATGGTTGATGCGGCGCCAGCGCTGATCTGCGCCGTGGGGCCCTCCCGCCCGGCAGATCCGCCGGAACCGATCGTGATCGCCGACGCGACGAGCTTCACGCCAGCCACTCGAGCGCGGATGCCTTTCGGGTCGTGATGGATGGCGTGGATGGCGGCATCGGTCCCGTGGCCCGCCGCCTCGGGCGCGAGCACGTGGACGAGCACGCCGGCGATCAGCCCGCCCAGTGCCACCGTCAACGGGATGGCCCACGGCCGGGAGAAGTCGGATGCCAGCGAGCCGCCGCCCTCTCCGATGGTCGTCGCCGGCGTATAGCCGCCGACACCGACCAGCAGCAGCTGTGTCGCGACGTCGAGGGCCCAGCGGAAGAGCAGCGCACCGAGGCCGGCGACGACGCCCACGATCGCGCACAGCACCAGGATGTGGGATTCGCCGCCGTACCGGTGCACACGTCGAGCGGCGGTGACGAGTCGCCCGTCGCCCTGTGTGGAGTCCACTTCGCCGCCCTACGAGATTTCGGCCTACCCAGCGCCGAAGCCGCATCCGAAGTGGACTGTAGCCGCCGCGTCCCCGCTGATGCACCGCCAGCCAATGCGCCGTCTGTCGGTGCGGCGGGTGATCCTTGGGTGTGACGAGCACCGGAGTCGATGTGTTGAACCGGGTGCTGGCGGCGATGGCCGGGCCGGGTGCGGTTCCCCGGCGCGGGCAGGTGGAGGCCGTCGACGCGCTCGTCGCGCAGCCCGGTGCCCGGGTCCTGGTCGTTCAGGCCACGGGCTGGGGCAAGTCGGCGGTGTATTGGGCTGCCACCTTGGCGCGCCGCAACGCCGGATCCGGCCCGACGGTGGTGGTGTCGCCGCTGCTGGCCCTGATGCGGGATCAGGTGGACGCCGCCGCGCGGGTAGGCCTGTCCGCGGTGACGGTGAACTCCTCGAATGCCGACGACTGGAACCGGATCTTCGAGCAGCTGGAGCGCGACGAGGTCGATGTCCTGCTGGTCTCGCCGGAGCGGCTGTCCAACCCGGCGTTCGAGCGGCGGGCGATCCCCGTGCTGGCGGGTGCGGGGCTGCTGGTGATCGACGAGGCCCACTGCATCTCCGACTGGGGGCACGACTTCCGCCCCGACTATCAGCGGGTCGCCCACCTGCTGACCCGGTTGGACGCGGCGGCGCCCGTCCTGGCGACGACGGCGACGGCCAACGAACGGGTCACCGGGGATGTCGCAGCCCAGCTCGGCGCCGACACGCTGGTGCTGCGGGGGCCGTTGGCGCGCTCCTCGCTGCGCCTGTCGGTGGTCCCGGGCCTGACGCCGGTGGAACGATTCGCGTGGGTCGACGAGGCGCTGGAGCAGCTGCCCGGCTCGGGCATCGTGTACGCCCTGACCGTGGACAACGTCAACGCGCTGGCCGGCTTCCTCGTCTCGCGCGGCCACCGGGTCGAGGCGTACACGGGCCAGCTGTCCACGCAAGAGCGACTGCGGGTAGAGGACGGGCTGCGGGCGAACCGGCTCAAGGCGGTCGTCGCCACCTCTGCCCTGGGCATGGGCTACGACAAGCCGGACCTGGCCTTCTGCATCCACGTCGGCTCACCGGACTCCCCGGTCACCTACTACCAGCAGGTGGGCCGGGCCGGCCGCGCCCTCGACGAGGCGGTCGGGGTGCTGCTGCCGGCCGCCGAGTCGGATCCGCGGATCTGGGAGTACTTCGCCACAGCCACCATCCCCGACTGGGCCAGCGCGCGAGCGGTGCAGGCGCTCCTGCGCGATGCGGACGCCCCGATGAGAACCCTGGCGATCGAGGCCGAGACAGGCCTGCGCCGAGGGCGACTGGAGGCGCTGCTGAAGGTGCTGCACGTGCAGGGTGCCGTGAAGCGGGACGGCGGAGGATGGTCGATCGCCGGGGATGAATGGCTGCCCGACCGTGCGCACTACGACGCCATCGTCGAGGCGCGCCGCGCGGAATCAGGCCTGATGCGCATCTACGCCGCCGGGGGGCGCTGCCTCATGCAGGTCCTCACCGATGCCCTGGACGACCCCCACGCCGAGCCGTGCGGGCGCTGCTCGGTCTGCACCGGGGACCTACCCGCATCCGGGCCACGCCCCTCCCAGCAGGCCAAGGTCGAGGCTGCGGCCTACCTGCGGGGACGCCAGCATCTGATCGAACCGCGCAAGCGCTGGCCGGCCGGGTGCAGCCGACGGGGGGCGATCGTCGGCGTCTCCACCGCGCGGGCGATCGCGTTCGCCGACGACCCCGCCTGGCCGGAGCTCGTCGCGGAGCTGGCCTCCCCCGACGCCCCGCCCAGCGATGAGTTGATGCAAGCGGTGCGGGCAGCAGCGGCCGCGGTGCAGTCAGACGTCGGGACGTTCGCCGCGGTCGTCCCGGTGCCGAGCCGATCGCACCCGCAGCGGATCGCCGGGATCGCAGCCGCGGCGGCCGAGGCGCTCACGGTCCCGGTGATCGACGCACTCCTGATGACAGGAGCGCCGCTGTCCGGCCGGGATGTGGCGTCACCGGTGCTCGTCGGCCATCTCGAATCGACGCTCCGACGCAACCCGGACGCAGCAGTCCCGGTGGACCGGGTGCTCCTCGTGGACGACATCGTGCAGTCCCGGTGGACCCTCACCGTGGCGGCCGTGCTGCTGCGCGAGGCGGGGGCGGCCGGAGTGCACGGACTGGCGGGCCACCAGAAGCCGGGCTGACGCGAGGTAGCGTGCGGCGCGCGAGGACCGCGCTGGGCGGCAAGCCCTCGTTGTGCTCGATCAAGGAAGTGTTGCGGACCTATGGCGGCTACTGCGGGCTCGGCGCCTTCGACTCGTTCGTCGGGCTCCTGGTGTTCGACGCACTCATCGGCAACACCGACCGCCACCATGAGAACTGGGCGGTGATCGATGAGGACCGAGTACTCGCCCCGAGCTACGACCATGGAGCCTCGCTGGGGTTCAACGTGCCACCGGGCCGGCTCAGCGCACCGGCCTCCGCCGCCGGGCGAGGGCGGGCACGCCACTTCCCGGACAAGCCGACACTCGTCGAGCTCGCGCGAACCGGTCTGGCGATGATCCCGTCCGGCGCTGCGGAGCATTGGCTTGCCGCCGCCGCCTGCCTCAAGCGCCGGGCTCGCTCGTGGGCCCACGGCCCCTTCCACCAGGCGTTGCGCGCGCCCGTTGCAAGCCGGAACGAGACGCGCAAGCCGTCAGCCGAGGGTGACGAGATCCTCCCAGTTCTCGTCCGGCAGGTCTGGGTGGGCCGTGACCGTGAGGTCCATCTCGGGCGTCTCGATCAGTGCTCGGATCGGACTGACCAGGGCTGCGTCGGCCGCGTCCCGTCCGGTGGCGATCCGCACCATCGACTTCCTCGGCGCCAACCGCGTCGCATCGAACACGCGCCACACGCCATCAACTTCGGCCTCGAACACAGCGTGGGCGTCCATCGGGTAGAGGCCGGGGGCATACACCGATACATACCGGGCGGGGATGCCCACAGCTCGACACAGGGCCACGCCCAGGTGTGCGAAGTCACGACACACCCCTTGCCGGGTCAGCAGGGGGTGCAGGGCATCGTCGCCAGCGTCGGTGACGCCCACGACATAGGCAACCTCGCTGTGGATCCATTGGGTGATGGCTTGCACGCTGGGCCTGGGGCCCTCCAGCCCCCCGAACTCGTTCGCGGCGAGGCCGGCGATTCGGTCCGACGGGCAGTACCGGCTCGGCCGTAGATAGACGAGGCGATCGTTCTCGGTGACCGGACGCACCACGGATTGCAGGGGGCAGCTCACCGCGTCGTATTGAATGGACAGGTCACCGCGCGGCGCCTCGACGACATGCATCCGCGTGCCATTCCCCAGCAACACGACGTCGGCGGGCACGGGGTCGCCGTTGCCGTCGGTCATGGTCAACGATTCGGTACCAACCATGTGCCCCGCCAGCGCAACCGAAAACGCCATGGAACCCGGACCTGACACCGGCAGGGTGAGGCGCAACGAGACGGCGGCTGCGGGGGACTCGGGGCTCAGGTCAGACACGGCGGCTCCTCCAGCAGGCCCTGCAACTATCTCACTGCTTCCCGACGAGTACCGACTGAGATCTCGGGGGCCGGCGGGGCTATAGACCGCCTTGCGCCCGAGCGCCTCAAGCAGTGGCGCTGCGCTGGGCGGCTGTGTCGTACGGGTGTGCGAGCCTGGGCCCTGTTCGGGGGTTGCGGCGACACGCCGGAGGGTTGTCCACGTCGGGTGCTTGACCGGGGTGTCGTACATATGTACGCTGGGTGTGGCCCGTTGAGATCAGGTGGTTTGAAGGGGGCTCCG
>CAZECO010000105.1:5445-11318 GCA_964510455.1 uncultured Actinomycetes bacterium | reverse complement strand
GGCAGCAATTGGGAAGCGGTCAAAGCCGCGGAGAAGGGCAGGACGTCCCCGCTGGACGGAGTGCCCGAGGGCCTCCCGC
Organism: uncultured Actinomycetes bacterium; assembly: GCA_964510455.1. Taxonomy (GTDB): domain Bacteria; phylum Actinomycetota; class Actinomycetes; order S36-B12; genus CAVXYG01. The sequence goes on along the minus strand of CAZECO010000105.1, from coordinate 11,239 downwards.
CGCTGACCGCCATCGGCAAGATCAGATACCGCGCCGGCGTCGCCGGCGTGCCCGATGCCGTGGCACCCCCGATGGGCTTCGCATCGACCGATCCCGAGGATGCGTTCGGCGACGACCTGCTGCGCAGGGTGCTGCAAGCCGCGGATGAGGGCATCGACGCGGAGCGGGCGCTGCGCGGCGCGCTGCGCAGGGCGCGGCAGCGGGTCTCCGCGGCGGCAGGCACCGCCGAGGCGGCCCGATGACGCAGCCCGCACCTGGCTCGGATCAGGCACGCTCCACTTGGGTGGGCGGATTCGCCGCGCGCGACGGATGGGGCCAGCGGCAGGGCATCCACTCCCCGGAGGACCGCAGGTTCGTGGGCCTCGCCGCCGCCGCTCTGGACGACTACCTCGCGCGCAACCCGGTGGCGGCCACGCTGGGCGGAGACCCGCGATTCGACGACCGGCTGCCCGACTACACCACCGACGGGGTGGCCGAGCAGGTCCGGGTGCTGAACCGCCACCTGCTGGCGCTGGACACCATCGACCCGATCGGCCTTTCCCGGGTGAACGCCGTCGATCTTGCGACCCTGCGGCAGCGGCTCACCTGGCGGGTCTACCAGCTGCGCACGTTGGACGAACCGGCGTGGAATCCGTTGTGGTGGAGTCCGGCGCTCGCGCTGGAGCCGCTGCTGACGCGCAGGTCCCCGAATCTGGACGGCATCCTGGGCCGGCTGCGGGGGATCGCCGAACACCTGGAGTCGGCGAGGCAGACGCTGACGGCGACCTCCCGGCCGCACCTGGAACTGGCGCTGCTCGAAGCGAGGGCAACCCCCGGATGGCTGGTGCAGGCCGGCGCCGGCCTCGGCGAGCGCCACCCCGCGGCTGCCGGCGAGATCGACGCGGCGGTCGGTGGTGCTGTCGCGGCGCTGGAGGAGCACCGGCACTGGCTGGCCTCCCGCCTTCCCCGCGCCCAGCATGATCCGAGACTCGGTCAACGCCGCTACGGCGAGGTCCTGCAACTGCTGGTCGGCACGCAGCTGCCGGTGGAGGAGATCAAGCGCCAGGCGGAGCAGACCCTGGAAGGCCTCGCGGAGCAGCTGCGCAGCCTCGCCAGCCAGGTGATGGGCCGCAGCATGGCCTCGCGCCGGCTGGTGCCGAACGCACTCGCGTCGGTGGCCGCGTCCCATGCGCTGGACGGCGACGACCTCGTCGCGGCAGCCGCACGGTCGGTCGCTGCGGCGCGCGCCTTCAGCATCGAGCGGCGCCTGGTGAGCGTGCCGGACATCGACGTCGAGGTGGTCGGGATGCCGGCAGTCCGCGCTGGACGTTCGGCGGTGTTCTGCGAGTCGCCCGGCGCGCTCGGGGCGCAGGGGGAGCCTGCGCGCGTCGCCGTGGCCGGCCCGGAGTCCGACTGGTCGGTCGGGCGCCGCACGTCGTTCCTGCGGGAGTACAACGCCCTGATGCTGGACGCGCTGATGGCGAATCAGGCCATCCCCGGCCATGCCCTGCAGGCCGCCCACGCACGGGCCGTCGCAGCACCCACCGCAGTGCGAGCCGTATTCCCCGACGGGCTGTTCGCCGAGGGGTGGGCGGTGCACGCCCAGGGCCTGATGATGCAGCACGGGTACCCGGGATCCGGTGAGCAGCCGCAGCCGCAGGCCTTCGCGCTGCAGCAGGTGAAACTGCGGATGCGCGGCGTCGTCAACGCGCTGCTCGATATCGGCTTCCACACCGAGGGGATGGACGAGCCGCAGGCCCGGCGCCTGATGGCGACCTCCGCCATGGCGGAGGAGGGCGAGTTCATCGGGAAGTGGCGCAGGGTGCAGACCAGCGCCGGATCGCTGACGACGTACTTCCTGGGCCATCAGCTCATCAGCGGACTGGTGGCGCAGGTGCAGGCCCAGCATCCGGACTGGCCGCTGCGCCAGGTGCACGACCGCGTCCTGATGCATGGCACGGTCCCGCCCGCCGCGGCCCGCAACCTGTTGGGCCTGGCCTGAAGCACCGGCGGGAAGATTCGCACGCTGACCACGCGTGTCCCGCACCGGACCCCGATAGGGTGGCGCCGAGCCAGAACCCACCCCAAGGAGTATCCAGATGGCCGCTATAGATGTTGTGATCGCCCGCGAGATCCTGGACTCCCGCGGCAACCCCACGGTCGAAGTCGAGGTGGCCCTCGATGATGGGTCGGTCGGCCGCGCGGCTGTGCCGTCCGGCGCCAGCACCGGCGCATTCGAAGCGGTCGAGCGCCGCGACGGCGACAAGGGCCGCTACCTCGGCAAGGGGGTTCTCGGCGCGGTGGCGGCGGTCGAGGACGAGATCGCACCGGAGGTGATCGGCTTCGACGCCTCCGAGCAGCGCCTCATCGACCAGACCATGATCGACCTCGACGGCACTCCGAACAAGGGCCGCCTCGGCGCGAACGCCATCCTGGGCGTCTCGCTGGCAGCGGCCCACGCAGCGGCCGAGTCGGCGGACCTGCCGCTGTTCCGCTATGTCGGCGGCCCGAACGCCTACCTGCTGCCGGTGCCGATGATGAACATCATCAACGGCGGCAGCCACGCCGATTCCGACGTCGACATGCAGGAGTTCATGATCGCTCCGATCGGCGCGCCGACCTTCGCCGAGGCGCTGCGGATCGGCGCGGAGGTGTACCACGCGCTGAAGGGGGTGCTGAAGAGCAACGGCTATGCGACCGGCCTCGGCGATGAGGGCGGTTTCGCGCCGAACCTGCCGAGCAACCGTGCGGCGCTGGAGCTGATCATGGAGGCCATCGCGAAGGCAGGGTTCCAGCCGGGTGCCGATGTTGCGCTGGCGATGGACGTGGCGGCCAGCGAGTTCTTCGGCAAGGTGCTGAAGGGTTCCGGCGAGTGCCCTCCCGGGCACTACTTCGTGGAGGGCTCGGCGAAGTCCACCGCAGAGCTGATCGACTACTACTCGGGCCTGGTGAACGACTTCCCGATCGTGTCCATCGAGGATCCGCTCAGCGAGGACGAGTGGGGCGACTGGGCGGCGATCACCGCGGCCATCGGCGACAAGGTGCAGATCGTCGGCGATGACCACTACGTGACCAACACCGAGCGGATCAAGCGCGGCATCGCGGAGAAGACCGCGAACGCGCTGCTGGTGAAGGTGAACCAGATCGGCACCCTGACCGAGACGGCCGAAGCCATCGAGGCCGCGCACCGCGCCGGGTTCAAGACCATGATGAGCCACCGCTCGGGGGAGACCGAGGACAGCACGATCGCCGACCTGGCGGTCGCGTTCAACTGCGGGCAGATCAAGAGCGGCGCTCCGGCCCGCACCGACCGCGTGGTGAAGTACAACCAGTTGCTGCGCATCGAGAGCGAACTCGATGACGCGGCGCGGTACGCGGGCGCTGCGGCATTCCCCCGCTTCCAGGCGTAGCCATGCGACCATCGGAGGCGTGAGCCGTACTCCCTCCGCCCCGTCGGGCCCGGCGACCGCCGGCTCGTCGGGGCGGACGGCTGTCCTCGTCCTGGTCGCCGCGGTCCTCGTGGCGATGTTGGCGCTGCCGGTCCGCTCGTGGTTCGTGCAGCAGGCCCGGATCGCCGAGGTGGAGGGGCAATTGTCTTCGACCGAAACGGCGGTGGAAGACCTGCAAACCGAGCGGCGCAACTGGCAGAATGAGGCATTCGTCGAGCAGCAGGCGCGCCTGCGGCTGAACTACGTGCGTCCCGGGGAGGTGGGCATCGTGGTCCTGCAGCATGAGGGTGCGACAGCCTCGACGCAGCAGCCGGCGACCTGGTACGAAGGCTTGTGGCAGACCGTGGAGTCCGCTTCCGGGCGCGGCGAGACGGCGATGGGTGAGCCGGTGCAGGTGCGCGATTCGGCTCCGCGCTAGGAGATTCGGGAGGTGCAGATGGACCCCGCAGAGGCTGCAGCAGCGTGTCACTTGTTCGCCCGAGTGGTCGCGGACACCACGACCGCCGTTGAAGGCGTGCACCGGGGCATCCTGAGCCGGGTGCGCGACGGATTCCGGGCCAGCCCCGGCGTCGCTCTGACCGTCGGTGTGATCGACGTGCCCACGAAGGCGGTGTACGGCGCCGTGCGTGCGTCGGCCACGGGCGCCGGCCACGTCGCTGCGGCGGCGGCAACGGTGGCGGTGGATGATCGCGCACCTCGGGCGGAGCACTCGCCCCGCGGCGCGACCGTGCTCGCGGGACTGTGCTGCGCGGTCGGGGATCAGCTCGAGGAGGACTATCGCACCACCCGGCTCGCCCCGACGATGTCCTTCCGCGAGCGGGGCCGCACGGTCGCTCCCAGTCAGGTGGCGGCCGGGCAGCGGCGCGTGGCGGTGTTCCTGCACGGGCTGGGGGGCACCGAGTTCCAGTGGGACCGCGGCTATCGCGCGGCGCTGGAAGCCCAGGGGTTCGCGTGCGCGTTCATCCGCTACAACACCGGGCGCTCGATCCACGCCAACGGCACCGAGCTGGCCCGGCTGCTGGGTGAGGCGAGCACCGGGATGCGGTCCGAGGACGGCGAGCTGCAACTGCTGCTGGTGGGTCACTCGATGGGCGGATTGGTCATCCGCAGCGCGCTCAGCCAGGCGTCCGGCGAACCGTGGGTTGCAGCGGTGACGCACGTGGTGAGCCTCGGCACCCCCCACTTCGGCGCACCGCTGGAGAAGGTGTCCCACGCTGCACTGACCGGCATGGGGAAGGTCCGCGAGCTGCGCCCGCTCGCCGAGTTCGGCCACCGGCGGTCCATCGGGATCAAGGACCTCCGGTTCGCCGCCCTGCACCCGGACCACTGGCGCGGTCGGCACCCGGACTCGGTGTTGTGCCACAGATCCGTCCATGTGCCGCTGCCCCCCCACGTCGAGCATCATGCGGTCGTCGCCAGGCTGGGACCGCCCGGAAGCGTGCGCGGCGCCCTGATCGGCGACGGGCTGGTGCGGGGCGCAAGCGCCGCGGGCTGGGCCGGTCCGGACTATCGGACCAGGGTGCACCGGCTGTACGAGACCGGTCACATGACCCTGCTGCGGCACCCTTTCGTGGCCGGGCTGCTGGGGGACCTTGCGGGAGACGCCGGTACGAACTGAGCCGGTTGCGCGGGCAGGCCAGGCCGGGCTGCGCGCGGTCATGGGACCTGCGATGCGTGCGGTGCCGCCAGCGCGAGATCAGCGCGTCGAGCCAGCCAGGATGTCGATCGCCTGCGGGCCCTCACCCTTCGCTCTCGGCGGTGCGGGACAATGTCAGTGGCCGGGTCCGCCCACGCGAGGCGAGGGGATGACGCATGGAGCCTATGACTGCGCAGGACGGGGTGGCGGTGGCGGCACAGTTGCGACGGCCCCCGCGCGCAGCTTTCGCGGTGGCCAGCCGCTGTCCATGCGGCCTGCCTGCGGTGGTGGTGACCAACCCCCTGCTGCCGGATGGCACGCCGTTCCCGACCATGTACTACGCGACCTGCCCTCGGTTGAACGCCGCGCTGAGCACGCTGGAGTCGCAGGGATTCATGAAGCAGCAGGCTCGGGAACTGGCGCAGGACCCGGACTATGCCGAGGCCTACCGTGCAGGGCACGAGCGCTACCTCGCAGAGCGGGCCGCGCTTGGGGATGTGCCGGCGATCGCAGGTGTGAGTGCAGGCGGGATGCCCGACCGCGTCAAATGCCTGCACGCCCTGGCGGCCCAGTCCCTGGCCTGCGGGCCGGGCGTCAACCCGGTGGGGGATGCGGCGCTGAGCGCAGCCGGGACCTGGTGGAGGTCCGGACCGTGCGTGGAGGTCGGCACGTGAGGGTTGCGGCGATCGACTGTGGAACGAACTCGATCAGGCTGCTGGTGGCGGACTTC
>CAZECO010000105.1:2752-5345 GCA_964510455.1 uncultured Actinomycetes bacterium | reverse complement strand
CGATGCCTGGTCGGGCTGGCCGGGACGGTGACGACCATGTCCGCCATCGCGATGGGCCTGCAGCACTACGACACGCAGCGGATCCACGGCTCGGTGATGACCGCGCGTCAGGTCCATGAGGTGGCCGAGCTGCTGGTCGGCATGTCCCGCCAGGAGAGGCTGGCGCTGCCGGTGATGCACCCGGGCAGGGCGGACGTGATCCCCGCCGGGGCGCTGATCCTGGACCGCATTCTCGCTGCCTGCGGGGCGAGCGAGGTCGTCGTCAGCGAGCACGACATCCTGGACGGGATCGCCTGGTCGCTGGTGGAGTGAGGCCGCCGCTCGCCTGCCTGCCGGAGATCGGCGCCCGCTTGGCTACCGTTGCCCTATGCCTTCCTTCGCAGTCACCGTCCTCGGCCACGACCGGCCGGGCATCGTCGCCGATGTGACCGAGGCGATCGCCGTACTCGGCGGCAACCTCGAGGATTCCTCCATGACCCTGCTCCGCGGCCATTTCGCGATGACCCTGATCGCCGCCATCGAGGCGCCTGCCGACACGATCATCGATCGGCTCGCACCCTTGTCGGGGTCCGGACTCGTGGTGTCGGTGCTCGAACTGCCGATGCCCGACGGTGTGCCCGACGAGCGACAGCGCTTCCTGCTCACGGTCCACGGAGGTGATCGGCCCGGCATCGTGGGCGCCGTCACCAGGCGCGTCGCGGATCTGGGCGGCAACATCACCGACCTCTCGACCCGGTTGGCCGATGGCTTCTACGTCCTCGTTGCGGAGGTGCAGCTGCTGCCGGAGCTTGCCGGCCAGGCGCAGGAGGCGCTGGGTGCGGCCGCCGCCGAGCTGGGGGTGTCGGTGCATTTCACCGAGGTCGACGAGGACGTGATGTAGCCCAATGCCAGATCTCGCTGCGGCACTCGCACACCTGCCGGCCGGTTCGATCCGTCCGGTGGTGCGGGCGCCCGATGCCGTGCTGTCAGCGCCATGCCCTCAGGTCGACCCGTGCGATGGGGCCACGATCCGATTGGCGGCCGACCTGCTGGCGACGATGCGCGTCTCGCCGGGCTGTGTGGGTCTTGCGGCGAACCAGATCGGTGTCAGCGCACACGTGTTCAGCCTCGATGTGACCGCCCACCCGAAAACCAGGGCGCGTCACGGCGAGTTCGTGCTGGTCAACGCCAGGATCGATGCGGCATCCCGCAACGAGCGCTCCCGCGAGGGCTGCCTGTCGGTGCCCGACTTCACCGGCGACGTCAAGCGCGCGACCCGGCTGACCGTGACCGGCCAGCTGCCGGGCACCGGCCAGCGTGTGACGTTCGACACCGACGCCTTCGAGGCCAGAGCCGTGCAGCACGAGCTCGACCACCTCGCGGGCCTGCTGTTCCTCGACCGGGTCGCCGGCGCGCATCACATCTACCCGCGCAAGACGTACCTGTGACCGGCGATCGGCGCCACTGTCGGTCCAGGTCGCGGGGGGCCTCCCAACGACACCGGCGGGGGATCGCGGTGACGTACCCTCGCTGCAGGGCCCGGATGGCGGAACGGCAGACGCAAGAGGCTTAAACCCTCCGGCCGGAGACGGCGTGCGGGTTCGAATCCCGCTCCGGGCACACGGCAGCCGCAGCGGCGCGGCCCGTCGCTTGCGCCTCGCGTTCACCGTCGGGAACACTGGAACACCAGGGCACGTTGTTTGCATGGGACGCATGTCGCGCCCGTGCTGGAAGGCGGAGAGAATGCAATCACGGAATCCGGTGCTCAGCCGCATCGGTCAAGAACCGGCGAGCAGCGGGAGCTCGGGGTTCGCGTATCAGGAGGGCGTCTCGGCGTATCAGCAGTCCCAGCCGGGCTACGCCGCAACTGATTATGCGGCGCAGACCCGGGACGTCCGGCATGCCCCCGCCGGAGTCGTCGGCGCCCAGCTGACCCTCAACGACGTCATCATGAAGACCCTCATCTGCTTCGCCGTGCTGCTGGTGGGAGCGGCGATCGGGTGGCAGGCAACGCCGAGCATGCCCTTCCTGCTGTGGGGCGCCATGATCGTCGGTCTGGTGCTCGGGCTGATGACCGCCTTCCGGCGCGAGGTTTCGCCGGCCATGGTGCTCGCCTACTCCTTCGTCCAGGGCGTCTTCCTGGGCGGCATCAGTTGGACCTATGACCAATGGGTCCAGACGGTGAACCCCGATTACACCGGACTCGTCGGGCAGGCGGTCGTGGGCACCCTGGTGGTCTTCGGCGTGATGCTGGCGCTCTACCAGTCCCGGATCGTGAAGGTGAACGGCACCTTCATGAAGATCATGATGGTGGCGATGGTCTCCTACCTGGTGATCGCCGTCGCCTCGCTGATCTCGTCGTTCTTCGGGGTGGGCGGCGGCTGGGGCTTCTACGGCGTCGGCGGCCTCGGGCTCGCCCTGATGGCCTTCGCGATCCTGCTGGCGGCCTTCAGCCTGATGCTGGACTTCGAGGCGATCAAGCAGGGTATCGCGATGGGCATGCCGGAGCGGGAGTCTTGGCGGATGGCCTTCGGCCTTCTGGTGACGCTCATCTGGCTGTACCTGGAGATCCTGCGGCTGCTGGCGATCCTGGCCACCTCTCGGGAGTAGCCCC
>CAZECO010000105.1:0-2652 GCA_964510455.1 uncultured Actinomycetes bacterium | reverse complement strand
CCCAACAGACATCACAGGGGGCGGATCCGTCGGGATCCGCCCCTTTCTGCGCTGACGAGCCGCCCTACTGCAGCTTGTGCGCCGCCCGCTTCTTGTCGTACTCGTGCACGATCGCGGTTGCGTGGCCATGCGCGACGTCGTACTGGTCGCGCAGCCAATTGACCTTTTCGTCGAAGCGCAGGAGTGACGGGCCGTCCTCCAGAGTGGAGAACCACTCATTGAGGGACTTGCCAGTCACATCGGGGATGCGCTCGACGAGTTGCCGGTGTGTCTCTTCGGAATGATGCAGGCTCACATGGACTCCCTTCGCCACCGCCGCGGGGGCGTTACAGGCTAACCGTACGCCCTGGCGGGCAAGAGAAGGGTCGCGGGTGAACGGGGGAGCCGGCGGCTATTCGAGTTCCGCTTGAACCATGTCCGTCTCGTGGTCCGACGACGGCTGCCGCACCCGCCCCCGCCGCCGGAGCAGGAGTGTGGCAAGGGTCCGGCGCTCGCCCGGCTCGGGCTCGTTGACCGGCGAGAGGATCGTGCCCGGGGTGGCCACAGCCTGGTCGATCGCCGTCAGGAGCCGCTCCGTCCGCGGGGCCTCGTAGCGTTCCGGCAGACCGGCCAGCCCGAGCCCGGCGGCCGACAGCACGGCCGGGGTGAGGACCTCCCCAAGCGCCGAGTAGCCGATGGCATTGGGGTGGTAGCGGTCGGCGGCGAACAACTCCCCCGGACGGGCCGTGAACTCCGGCCCCAGGGTGTCGCCGAGGCTGACCGTGATGGCCCCCGCCTGCAGTGCCGCCTTCGTCTGCATGGCCGCCAGCCGACGGGATTGCCGATGCACGACATGGCGGGCGGGAGGGCGGATCAGCGTGGTGCTGGCCAGGTCGGGACAGGTGCCGAGCACCACTGCGACGCCCTCCTCGCGCAGGCTGATGATCGCGCTGCGCAGGAGCCGGACCTGTCGTCGAAGCGGTCGCGCATGGGTGATGTCGTTGGCGCCGATCAGGATCACCGCCACATTCGGCCGGACGATGAGCGCCCGCTCCACCTGCAGCGCGAGGTGATCGGAACGGGCGCCGACGACCGCGATCGTGGACAGCACCACCGGCCGGCCGGCGTGCCTGGCCAACCGCCCGGCCAGGATGGCGCCCGGCGTCTCGTGCGCGAAGTCGGCCCCGAACCCTGCTGCGAGGGAGTCGCCGAGAACGGCCAATCGCAGCGAAACGCCGCGGTTGCCGCCATAGCGCCCGTCGGCGTACGGCGGAACGGTGCGGCGCGGTCCCGCCTCCCGCCGAGCAGTGATGGCCTGGACGGTCAGCACCCCCGCGCCGGCTGCTGCGAGGCCCACGGCTGCGCTGCCGCCGACGGCGGCGATCTTGGCGACCTGACGGGCTGCACTCACACACCCGATGGTCGCATGCGTCGGCGACAGGCTCACTCGGTATCGATCGGGATCAAGCGCCGAAGTTCGGCGCCCTGCGCTCGAGGAACGCCTGCGTGCCCTCCTCATGGTCGGGATGGGACAGCGCCTCGGAGAGCAGCGCCCGGGTCTGCTCGTTCTCGGTGCGCTGGCCCGCCAGGACCAGGTCGATGGTCCGCTTCATCGCCCGGATGGACACGGGTGCGCCGGCAGCGATCTGGGCGACGATGCCCGCAACCGTGTCGTCGAGCGCCCCCGGCGCGACGACCTCGTCGACCAGGCCGACCCGCAGCGCCCACGCGGCGTCCACCCGTCCCGCGGTGAGGAGCAGGCGCTTGGCCGCTGCGGGTCCGACGAGGTCGATCAAGCGCGCGGTGTCCGCCTGCGGGTACACCAGACCGAGCTTCGCGGGGGGGACGGCGAGGACCGCGTCGTCGGCGGCGATGCGCAGGTCGCATGCGGTGATCAGGCCGACCCCACCGCCGGCGCACGGGCCCGCGATCGCGGCGATGGTCGCCAACTGGCAGTGGTGCAGCGCATCGGTGGCCCTGGTGACGCGGACATGGTTCGCCAAGCCCCACTCGACGCTTCCCGCGTTGGCCCGGTACTCGGCCACATCGGCACCTGCGCTGAACACCTTCGTGGTCGCCGACCGCAGCACCAGGACCCGGGCGGGGCCGGCCTGCGCCTGTGCGACGAAGTCGGGGATCGCGTCCCACATCGCCTGGGTCAGGGCGTTGGCCTTGTCCGGCCGATCGAGGATCAGCACAGCAGCGACCCCCTCGTGCACCAGGCGCAGGCCGGGGATCTCGGCGACGGTGTTCATGTCTGGCACTGTACGGGTGGCCCGGTGCCATACTCGGAAGCAGCCTTGGACTGCGGATCGGGAGGTGGCCAGCCGTGGGCGAGCGAGCCGCGCCGCGCCCGATCGGCGTGACCGTCGTGGTCGTCCTGACCTGGGCGATCGCCGCCTTCTCGGTGATCAGCGGGCTGGTCCTGCTCACCGCCGATGCCAGGGATCTGCTATCGGCAGGCGTTTCGAAGGACACGGCCAACGCCTACGGCTTGTTCGAGATCGCCTTCGGCTTCGTGGTGGCCCTGGTCGCCGTCGGTCTGGCCAACGGCAACAACCTCTCGCGGTTCCTCGTCACAGCGCTCATGATCGCGCGGCTCATCGCCTCGGTGTGGGCCGCGTTCGCGTTGTTCGGCGAGCCGCACTTCTGGGCGGCGGCCGGGATCGGAGC
>CAZECO010000104.1:0-11410 GCA_964510455.1 uncultured Actinomycetes bacterium | reverse complement strand
CCCAGCCGCCAGCAGCGGCAGGGTTCGGTCAGCGCGCGGCGGTGCCCTCCGTGTAGTCGTCGTCGGACGACTTCACCCACGACATCAGCTTGCGCAGCTCCCGACCGGTGGCTTCGATCGGGTGCTGTTCCCCCGCCGCCCGCAGCGCCTTGAACTCCGGGGCACCGGCGTCCTGGTCGTCGATGAACCGCTGGGCGAACGCCCCGGACTGGATGTCGGCCAGAACCGCCTGCATGTTCTGTTTCACGTGCGGGTCGATGACCCGGGGACCCGACACGTAGTCGCCGTACTCGGCGGTGTCGGACACGCTCCAGCGCTGCTTGGCGATGCCGCCCTCGTACATCAGGTCGACGATCAGCTTCAGCTCGTGCAGGCACTCGAAGTACGCGACCTCGGGCTGGTAGCCCGCCTCGACGAGGGTCTCGAAGCCGTACATGACCAGCTGCGAGGCGCCGCCGCACAGCACGGCCTGCTCGCCGAACAGGTCGGTCTCGGTCTCCTCGGTGAAGGTGGTCTTGATGCCGCCGGCGCGCAGGGCGCCGATCGCCTTCGCATAGGACAGGGCCAGCGGCCACGCCTGTCCGGACGCGTCCTGCTCGACGGCGACGATCGCCGGGACCCCGCGTCCGGCCTCGTACTCCCGGCGCACCAGGTGGCCAGGGCCCTTCGGCGCGACCATGCAGACGTCGATGTCGGCCGGCGGCTTGATGTAACCGAACCGGATGTTGAAGCCGTGCGCGAAGAACAGCGCGTCGCCGGCCTGCAGGTTGGGCGCGATCGCCTCCGCGTACAGGGAGCGTTGCGCGGGGTCGGGCGCCAGCACCATGATCAGGTCGGCCTCGGCGCACGCGGCTGTCGGATCGAGCACGCGCAGCCCGGCAGCCTCGGCTTTGGCGCGGCTGGCCGAGCCCTCGCGCAGGCCGACCCGGACGTCCACGCCCGAGTCGCGCAGGCTCAGCGCGTGGGCGTGGCCCTGGGACCCGTATCCCAGGACGGCGACCACCCGGTTGGCGATGATCGACAGGTCGGCGTCGTTGTCATAGAACAGCGTGGCCACAAACGGCTCCTTCGTAGGTCAGAATCCCGGATCAGGGTAACGGTCAGGCCGAGCGCAGCGACCGGTCGGCCATGGCCTTGTTGCCGCGTCCCACCGCGACCGCACCGGACTGCACGAGCTCCTTGATGCCGAACGGCTCCAGTGCGCGCAGCAGCGCGGCGAGCTTGTTCGTCCCGCCGGTTGCCTCGATCGTCACGGCGTCGGGAGCGACGTCGACGATCTTGGCACGGAACAGCGCCGTCACCTCGAGCACGTGCGAGCGCACCTCGTCGTCGGCGCGGACCTTGACGAGCATCAGCTCGCGGACCACGGAGGACTCCGGCTCCAGCTCGACGATCTTGAGCACGTTGACCAGCTTGTTCAGCTGCTTGGTCACCTGCTCCAACGGCAGCTCGTCGACATTCACCACGATGGTCATGCGGGAGACGCCGGTGCGCTCCGTCGGGCCGACCGCCAGCGACTCGATGTTGAAACCGCGGCGGCTGAACATCCCGGCGATCCGGGCCAGCACGCCGGGGACGTCCTGCACCAGGACCGAAACAGTGTGACGGCTCATTCCTCTTCTCCCCGATCCCACTTGGGCGCCAGATCCCGCGCGACCTTGATCTCGTCGTTGCTCGTGCCTGCAGCCACCATCGGCCACACCATCGCGTCGCGGTGCACCCGGAAGTCCACGACGACCGGGACGTCGTTGATGGACATCGCCTTCTCGATCGTCGAATCGACGTCCTCGGCGCTGCCGCAGCGCAGGCCCACCGCGCCGTACGCCTCGGCCAGCTTCACGAAGTCCGGGAAGGAGTGGCTCTGCAGGTCGGTATTCGAATAGCGCTCGTTGTAGAACAGCGTCTGCCACTGCCGGACCATCCCGAGGCTGGAGTTGTTGATCAGGGCGACCTTGATCGGGATGTTGTTGATCGTGCAGGTGGCCAGCTCCTGATTGGTCATCTGGAAGCAGCCGTCGCCGTCGATCGCCCACACGCAGGTGTCCGGCGCCCCGACCTTGGCGCCCATCGCTGCCGGCACCGCGTAGCCCATGGTCCCCAGCCCCCCGGAGTTGAGCCAGGTGCGCGGGTTGGCGTAGGAGATGAACTGGCTGGCCCACATCTGGTGCTGGCCGACACCGGCCGCATAGATGGCGTCGGGTCCGGCGATCCTGCCGAGCCGCTCGATGACGTACTGCGGGGACAGCGAGCCGTCGCTGGGCAGGTCGTAGCCGAGCGGGTAGGTCTGGTTCCAGTTCTTCAGGATCTCCCACCAGGCGTCGTACCGCTGCTTGTGCCCGGCGTCGAACTCGGGCTTCAGTGCGATGTAGAGCTCAGCCATGAACTCGCGGGCATCGGCCACGATCGGCACGTCGGCCGGCTTGTTCTTGCCGATCTCCGCCGGGTCGATGTCGGCGTGGATGACCTTCGCCTGCGGTGCGAAGGAGTCCAGCTTGCCGGTGACGCGGTCGTCGAACCTCGCCCCGATGGTGATCAGCAGATCGGACTTCTGCAGCGCCCCGACGGCCGCGACGGTGCCGTGCATGCCCGGCATGCCCAGGTTCTGCGGATGGGAGTCGGGGAAGGCCCCGAGCGCCATCAGGGTCGGCACGACCGGGATGCCGGTGAGTTCTGCGAGACGGAACAGCTCGGCGCTGGCATTGGCCTTGATGACGCCGCCGCCGATGTAGAAGACCGGCCGTTTCGCGGCGAGGATCATCCGCGCCGCCTCACGGATCTGCTTGGCGTGCGGCTTGGTGGTGGGCCGGTAGCCGGGCAGGTCGAGGGTGGCCGGCCACTTGAAGGTGGTCATGGCCTGCAGGGCGTCCTTGGAGATGTCGACCAGCACCGGGCCGGGCCGGCCGGTGGATGCGATGTGGAACGCCTCCGCGACGGCCTGCGGGATGTCGGCGGGATCGGTGATCAGGTAGTTGTGCTTGGTGATGGGCATCGTGATGCCCCGGATGTCGGCCTCCTGGAACGCGTCGGTGCCGATCGCCTTGCTCGGGACCTGCCCGGTGATGGCGACGATGGGCACCGAGTCCATATGGGCGTCCGCCAACGGCGTGACCAGATTCGTGGCGCCCGGCCCGGAGGTGGCCATGCAGACACCCACCCGTCCGGTGGCCATCGCGTAGCCCTCGGCCGCATGCCCGGCGCCCTGCTCATGGCGGACCAGGATGTGGCGGACCTTCTTCGAATCCATCAGCGGGTCGTAGGCGGGCAGGATGGCCCCCCCGGGGATGCCGAAGACCACGTCGACATCGGCGTGCTCCAGCGACTTGACGAGGCTCTGCGCCCCTGTGATCTTCTCGCTCATCGTGCCCTCACGTGTAGTTACGACCGGTGCATATCCCCCTCCGCGGTCCGGCCGCGCGCCCCAGGGATGGCGGGGCTGCGGCCGGACCGACTCTCGTTGTCCCTCACCGGATGGGTCGCACCCGGGAGGGCAACGAAAAACCCCCCGGCCTTTCGGCTACGGAGGGTTAGCGCGGCGCCTATTGCGGCGTCGCGCTAGCAGATTACGAGGAGGGTTCCACGCACGGATTCAGGATGGCGGTTGGTGGGCGGGATTGTCAAACCGAGCGCGCGTTGCGGTGTTCCGCCGCCCGACTGGCCCCGGACCCGGCCGGGCGCAGCGAGCCCGACGGCCGGTCAAGGACGCTGGATGTGGCCGGACAGGGCACTATCCGACGACGCGAATCTGGATGCAGAGCCGTGTGTTGCGCGCTCACCAGGCCGGGGCGAGCGAAGCCTCCAGTCGGCAGGCATGGATCCCCGGCGGAATCAGCCACATCTGGCGTGGAACGCTGCGAACCTCCGCCGGCCCCGACCCGGGCCGCGCGGTACGCGCGACGGTCGCACAGCCACCCACGGGCGCAGCGGCTCGGAGCTCGGCTCAGCCGCGCACCGGCCAGTACACCTGTGTCTGCCACTTCGCAGGATCAGGTTCGCTCTCCGGATCCGTGAGGTAGGCCTCCCACATCACATCGGCTGGCTCGACGCCGTCCTCGGTCATCTGCTCCATGATCGCGTTGTACGTCTGTTCCAACGTGTCGTAGGGACCGATGTGGACCGCCTCGTAGACCTTGCCTCCCGGCAGGGCACCGGGCTGCACGTCCCCGGTCGGCTGGATCGGCGCGCTTACTGCGAACCCGGCCTCCAGGTCGACGATGTCGGTCGGCATTCCGTAGTACTTCGCGAAGAGGGGCCCGGCCATCTGCCATCCTTCATCGGCGATGGCCGCCACCGTGCCGAATGCGCGGCCGAAGAACTCGGTCAGGGACTGCATGGGGACGGACTCGCGGATCACCGCGGTCGGTTGTTCCGGCTGATCAGTTGCATGGACTTCGGGCATGGCCGAACGAATCCTGACACGTTTCGGGTCCCGCAAACCCGTTCAGCGACTCCTGGCCGTCACCTCGGCACAGTCCCCGGAGGACGACGCCCACCTGGGGACGGCTGCTTGCTGGTTGCTTGTCTGCGCTGCCGTTCCGCAGCGCTGCACGACCCCGCCCGCCGGCGTCGGGATGGTGCCATCGCCAAAGATCGCCTTGGTGAGCCTTTCGATGGTCTTGATCGCCGGCACGTCGCCGGGTGCCGAACTGACCGTGGACCCGGTGCCCGGGGCGCCCTTGACCGTCACCGCGACGCTGAACTCCTGTCCGCCTCTGGTGAACGTGCCGAGCTGATTCACCACCTCGTCGAGCCACCCTGCCTTGGTGTGCCAGGACCAGCCGTTCGGCGTCACGCTGGGCATCCCCCACTGCTGGTCCGGAACAATTTCGTGGAACAGGCTCAGCGCGAAGTCGCGGTGGCGTTCGGGAAGCAGCGACGGCAACAGGTGGAAGTACCTGGCCATGCTGGCGGCGCTCACCTTGCTCAGACCCCAGGATCTGCGGTCCGGCATGAAACCGTCCCCCATACCCGCCTCCTGCGCGAGCTGGACCATGGCCGGCCAGCCCGCCTTCCGGAGCAGGCTCGAGGCGTCATTGTTGGAGGACCACGTGATCATCGCCGTCATGCTGCCCTGTTCGGCACGGGTGAGGGCGCGGTCGGCAACCCCCGGCTGCCGAAGGTATGCGGCCAGGATCATGGACTTGATCGTGGACGCGGCCGGCACCAGATTGTCGGCGTTGTATCCGATGACCTGCCGCCCTCTGGAATCGACCACCGCGACGCCCACCACACCTGGGCGCGCCCGCGCGATCGTCGCGACTGCCGCCCCCCGCTCCGCCCACACGTCAACCGGCGCCGTTGCTGGAACGCTTGCGGCTTCGGTGATCGGCGGCCGCCCGCCGATCACCAGGACCAGAACTGCGATCGCCACGATCGCAAGGCCGACCTCGAACCGAGGAAAGGGCAAGTCTCGCACGGGGCCCTCCGATACCGCCCAGCCTTTCGCGGACGGCGCCAGCCTGCCAACAAATCGCCCCGAATCCGCGCAGCCGCGCCGAGGTGTCGCCGGCTACATCGTGACCGCACCCTGGGATGCCGACCCGACCAGTCGCGAATACTTCGCGAGCACGCCCTTGCTGTAGCGCGGCGGCAGGGGCTCCCAGCCGGTGCGCCTGGCCGCCAGCTCGGTGTCGTCCACGAGCAGGTCCAGCGTCCGGTTCGGGATGTCGATGCGGATCCGGTCGCCGTCGCGGACCAGCCCGATCGGCCCTCCATCCACCGCCTCCGGGGCGACGTGGCCGACGCACAGCCCGGTCGTGCCCCCCGAGAACCGGCCGTCGGTGATCAGCAGCACGTCCTTGCCCAGTCCGGCGCCCTTGATCGCTCCGGTGATCATCAGCATCTCGCGCATGCCCGGCCCTCCCTTCGGGCCCTCGTAGGAGATGATCACCACATCCCCGGCGACGATCGTGCCGTCCTCCAGCGCCTGCATGGCCGACTGCTCCCGCTCGAACACCCGCGCGGTCCCCTCGAAGACCTCGACCGGGATCCCCGCGTTCTTCACCACGGCGCCCTCGGGCGCCAGCGTCCCGGAGAGGACGGTGATGCCGCCGGTGGGCATCAGGGCGCCGGCGACCGCATGCAGGATCTTGCCGTCGGGATCCGGGGGCGCGACATCGGCGAGGTTCTCCGCCAGCGTCTTGCCGGTGACGGTGAGCGCGTCGCCGTGCAGCATCCCGGCATCGAGCAGCGCCCGCATCACCACCGGGATGCCGCCGACCTTGTCCACGTCCGACATGACGTACCTGCCGAACGGCTTCAGGTCGCCCAGCAGCGGGACCCGGGAACCGATCCGGTGGAAGTCCTCGAGCTCCAGCGGCACCTCGGCCTCCCACGCCAGGGCCAGCAGGTGCAGCACGGCGTTGGTGGATCCGCCGAGCGCCATCAGCACCGTGATCGCGTTCTCGAACGCCTCCCGGGTCAGGATCTGGCGGGACGTGATCCCTTCCCGCAGCAGGTTGACCACCGCCTCGCCGGACTTGTGCGCGAAGCCGTCGCGGCGCCGATCCGTGGCCGGCGGCGCGGCCGAACCAGGCAGGGACAGGCCGATGGCCTCGCCGATGGAGGCCATCGTGTTGGCGGTGTACATGCCGCCGCAGGCGCCCTCCCCCGGACAGATCGCCCGCTCGATGCGGTCCACGTCCTCCCGGCTCATCAGTCCGCGCGCACACGCACCGACGGCCTCGAAGGCGTCGATGATCGTGACGTCCTTCTCCGTGCCGTCGCTGAGCTTGACCCATCCCGGCAGGATGGACCCCGCGTAGACCAGCACCGCCGCCACATCGAGCCGGGCCGCCGCCATCAGCATTCCGGGCAGGGACTTGTCGCAGCCGGCGAACATGACCGTGCCGTCGAGGCGCTCGGCCTCCATCACGGTCTCGACGCTGTCGGCGATGATCTCCCGGCTGACGAGGGAGAAGTGCATCCCTTCATGCCCCATCGAGATGCCGTCGGACACCGAGATCGTTCCGAACTCCATGGGGTACCCGCCCGCGGCATGCACGCCCTGTTTCGCGGCCTGTGCCAACCGCTGCAGCGAGAGGTTGCAGGGTGTGATCTCGTTCCAGCTCGAGGCGATGCCGATCTGGGGCTTGGGGAAGTCATCGTCGGTCATGCCGACAGCGCGGAGCATGCCCCGGGCGGGCGCGCGCTCCAACCCGTCGGTGACCTGTCGGCTGCGGGGTTTGATGTCAGGCGTCGAACTCATGGTTCGAGGGTAATCGGCCCTGCGCGGCGTCTGGCGCGGGCGCGCAGCAGCGCCCGCCCGTTCCGCTCAGGGCCGCGCGCCGCGACGCGCCCTTTCCTGCGCCGCGGCCGCAGTGTGTCACCCTACTGGCATGCACCACGAATTCGACGTCGCCGCCGACGACGGCACCAGGTTGACGGCGTGGCGCAACGCCAACACCGACGGCCCCCGGATCCTTGTCTGCAACGGCATGGGGGTGCCCCCGCAAGCCTGGCCCCGCCTGCTGGCCGACGACTGCGAGTACGCGGTGGCGGGCTGGAATCAGCGCGGGGTCCTCGGCTCGGACCGCCCCGCCGATCCGAGCCGGGTGCAGATCGAGGACCACGTGGCGGACGCCGCTGCCCTGATGGATGCCATGGGTTGGGAGAACGCCGTCGTCGTGGCCTGGTCGCTGGGGGTCAACGTGGCCTTCGAACTGACCAAGGAGCACCCCGAGCGCGTGCTGGGGGTCCTGTCCGTGGCCGGCGTTCCCGGCGGGACGTTCGATACCATCCTCGCCCCGCAACTGGTCCCCCGTCCGATCCGCAGACCCTTGGGCCTCGGCATCGTCAAGGCCGGGAGGAAGGTGGGTCGGCAGCTGAATTGGGTCGCCGGCGTCGTGCCCAAGAACAGGCTGTTCGCAGAGGTGGTGCGGCACGGCGGGATCATGCTCCCCCACGCCGATGCCCGCGACGTCCAGGCGTGGGCGGAGGCCTTCTTCTCGCAGGACTGGGAATGGTATTTCGAGCTCGCCATCGCGCTGGAGCGGCACGGCCGGATCGACCCCTCGTTCGTGGATGTGCCGGTCACGATCGTCGCGGGCGCCATCGACGCCTTGACGTCGCATGCCGATGTGATGGAATACGCGCGGCAGATCCCGCATGCGCAGGTGCATTCGCTGCCCGGCACGCACTGCCTGCCGCTGGAGTTCCCAGACCGGATCATGGACATGCTGCGGGACCTCTGCGTGCGTGCCACGTGGCAGCACGGGGTCCGGGCCCCTGCCTGTCCGGAGGTTGTCGAGTACCGGAGCGCGTCATGAGCGAGTCGCCGTTCGACATCCAAGTCGATCGCATCCCGCAGCGGACGCTGGGGTCCACGACTGTGAACGTCGGTGCGATCGGTCTGGGGTGCATGGGGCTCACCGGCGTCTACGATGTCGAGAACCGCGACGATCGACGCGCCGGGGCGGCGGTCAACCGGGCGCTGGACCTGGGCATGTCCTACCTCGACACCTCGGACTCGTTCGGCCCCTTCGGGAATGAGAAGTTCCTGGGCAAGATCCTGGCCGCCCGCCGGGAAGAGGCGGTGATCGCCACCAAGGTGGGTATCACGGGACGATCCGATGGCACTTTCCACCTGAACGGAACCGGCCAACACATCCACGGCGCCGTGAACGAGTCGCTGCGGCGGCTGCAATGCGAGCGGCTGGACGTGTATCTGCTGCAGGCGATCGATCCCGACGTACCGGTCGAGGAGTCCTGGCAGGCGATGTCCGAGCTGGTGACCGCAGGCAAGGTGCGGATGCTGGGGATCCGTACCCGCGAACCGGCGGTGGTCGCCCGGTTGCAGAGGGTGTTCCCGGTGAGCGTGGTCAGCGCCGAGCTGTCGTACTGGGAGCAGGCGAACCTGCCGCTGGTCGCCTGGACCAGGGCGCACGGCATCGCGTTCGTGCCCTCCTCCCCGCTGGGTCGCGGATTTCTGACGGGGTCGATCAACCCGTCGCGCACATTCCAGTGGACGGATCTGCGCTCCAAGCTGGCGAAGTTCAAACCGGAGTCGCTCAGCCGCGAGGCGGCGGTCCTGGGACCGTTGCGGGAGGTCGCCCGGGAGCACGGGGTGAAGCCGGGGCAGGTGGCGCTGGCCTGGCTGCTGGCCCAGGGGCCCAATGTGATCCCGATCCCGGGCAGCACCGACCCTGCGCACGTGACGATGAACGCCGGTGCCGCCCACCTGGCGCTGACCGAGCAGGATTGGGCGGTGCTTGCTGGTGATGGGGCGGCGGCAGTGGAGCACGTCGAGCAATGAGCCCTATCGGGTGCATGCCGACTGGTTGCTGATACCGGTCATCGCGCAACCGCAGCCGAGGGCGGCCCACGCCTCGCGAGAGGTCGATACGGGGAATTCTGGCGGGGAAGCGGGCTGTCTCGGTCACCGGGTCGTTGGGCCGTGCCACAGCCGGTGTCGTGCGTCTGGACCGGCCCGGGGCCTTCGACGAAGGGTGTCGACCGGACGCACCGAGGTCGTTGCCCGCGCGTTCCCCCAGTCCAGCGCCATCCGCTCCCGCGAGGGCTGAACGCTCCCGCAGTGGTTGCGAATTGCCCGCGACACGCCGGTTGCAGCAACCCCGACGGGAGCGCCTGGACTCGATACGGAGGACGGCTGCGAGTTGGGCCCTCCGGAACCCGGCGGCGCGTCCAGGGTCATCGTGCGGTGCGCAACGGCGGGGCGCGAGCGCGTCCCCGGCAGCTGGCGCGCGCCGGCGGGGCGCCAGAACGCACCGGCTGCTCTCTTTGCACCCGATGCGTGGGCGGATCGGGTGCAGAATTGCACCCGGTTCCGGGGCTATGCACCCGTGGCAGGGGTGGATCGCCCGCGCAGAGGGCAGGGAGCCCACGCTACGGGTGCAAACCCCTCGGACTCAACGGGTGCAACAACCGGCCACGGGCCGCCGCAGACTCCCCCGCAACGCGTGCAAAGAGGGAACGGGTGCAGCTGCCCGCCGACCCTGGGGGACCAGCACCGCTCCCGGAGGCTGCGGATCCCGCCTACCCCCACACCCCGCCAGATTCCGAAGCGCGTGTTTGGGACCATCGACACCATGCGCATCACAGCTCTGGCTGGCGGGATCGGCGGCGCCCGGTTCCTGCGGGGCCTGCGGGACGTCCTGGCACAGCGGGAGCCGGCGGCCACCATCACCGTGATCGGCAACACCGCCGATGACATCGACCTGTTCGGCCTGCGGATCTGCCCCGACCTCGACTCGGTGATGTACACCCTCGGCGGCGGGATCGACGAGGAGCGCGGCTGGGGGCGTGCCGACGAGGGCTGGCGGGCCAAGGAGGAACTGGCCGCCTACGGCTACGGACCCGACTGGTTCGGCCTGGGGGATCGGGACATCGCCACGCATCTGGCCCGCACCCAGCTGCGTGCCGCCGGCTACCCGCTGCACCAGATCACCGAGGCGCTGTGCCGGCGCTGGCAGCCGGGAGTCCGGCTGCTGCCGATGACCAATGATCGGGTGGAGACCCACGTGGTCATCGCGGACCCGGACACGGGAACCCGCGCGATCCACTTCCAGGAGTGGTGGGTGAGGTACCGGGCGGAGATCCCCGCCCTCGGCTTCAGCCAGATCGGGGCGGAGCAGTCGGCCCCCGCACCCGGGGTCCTCGACGCCATCGGCGACGCCGACGTCATCCTCCTGCCCCCCAGCAACCCGGTCGTCTCCATCGGCGCGATCCTCTCCGTGCCGGGCATCCGGGACGCCCTGACTACCGCCGCAGCACCCGTCGTGGGCATCAGTCCGATCATCGAAGGCGCGCCCGTGCGGGGTATGGCCGACGCATGCCTGCGCGCCATCGGTGTCGACACGGACGCCACCGCCGTGGCGCTGCATTACGGAGGGGAGCTGCTCGATGGATGGCTGGTCGCGCGGCAGGACGCACCCGCAGCCTCGCAGTTGGCCGACCACGGCATCGTCGTGCGCGGCCGCGACCTCTTGATGAGCGACCACGAACGGGCGCAGGACCTTGCCTGGGCGGCATTCGAACTCGGGCTGGAGGTGGGCGGATGACAGCGGTCCAAGCCGTCGGCGTCCCGGGCCTGCCCCAGATCACGGCAGGGGCGGACCTCCCGGCCCTGATCCTGGCCGCGGCTGCGGCCGCGCAGTGGCCGGATGGCGCGACCGGCCTCACGCACGGCGACATCGTGGTGATCACCTCGAAGGTCGTTGCGAAGGCGGCGGGCCTGCTGACCGACCGGCCGCGCGATCAGGTGATCGCCGAGCAGACCGCGGCGATCGTCGCGGAGCGCCGGGATGCCGACGGCAGGGTGATCACCCGGATCGCCCGAACCCGCCACGGCCTTGTGCTGGCGGCCGCGGGCGTCGACGCCAGCAACACGCCGCCGGGCACCTGCCTGCCGCTGCCGGCGGATCCCGACGCCGACGCCCGGCGCATCCGTGCCGCA
>CAZECO010000103.1:1766-11521 GCA_964510455.1 uncultured Actinomycetes bacterium | reverse complement strand
GCCGCCACCGCCATGTTCCGGGTGTACTGCTCGTGCCCGGGAGCGTCGGCGATGATCACCCGACGGCCGCTGGGCAGGTTGAGGTGCCGGTATGCGACATCGATAGTGATGCCCTGCTCGCGCTCGGCCTCCAGCCCGTCGGTCAACAGCGAGTAGTCGACCTCGCCGAGCGGGATTGTGGACCCGCCGCGCCTGGTGTTGCGGGCGTACTCCAGTTGGTCTGCGGGCACGGAGCCGGTCTCGACGAGCAGCCGCCCGATCAGCGTCGACTTGCCATCATCGACCGAGCCGCAGGCGACCAGCCGCAGCACGGGGTTGCGGACGCGCGCCACCGTCGGTGCGGTGCTCGGCTGGACGGTCGTCATCAGAAGTACCCCTCCGCCTTCTTCGCCTCCATGGATCCCCCGCCTTCCCCGTCGATGAGACGTCCGGACCGCTCGGACACGTTCGACTCCGACATCTCGGCGATCAGCTCGTCCAAGGTTGCTGCGGTGGACTCCACGGCGCCGGTCAGCGGGTAGCAGCCCAGGGTCCGGAAGCGCACCGACAGCATCTGGGGGGTCTCCCCCGGCAGGAGGGGGAAGCGATCGTCATCGACCATGATGAGCGACCCGCCCCGGCGCACGACCGGCCGCGTCCGGGCGAAGTACAGCGACGGGATCGCCACGCCCTCCCGGCGGATGTAGTGCCAGACGTCGAGCTCGGTCCAGTTGCTGAGCGGGAACGTGCGCATCGTCTGGCCCTCGCTCAGCGTGGTGTTGGCGCTGCGCCAGAACTCGGGGCGCTGCTTTCGGGCATCCCAGCGGTGGCCGGGCTCCCGCAGGGAGTACACGCGCTCCTTCGCGCGGCTGCGCTCCTCGTCGCGGCGCGCGCCCCCGATGGCGGCGTCGAAGTCGAACGTGTCGATGCCTTCCCGCAGCGCGACGGTCTTCATGACGCGCGTGTACTCGTGGGTGCCGTGGGTGAAGGGGGAGACCCCCTCGGCGAGGCCGGCCTGGTTGGTCGCGATCCGCAGATCGAGCCCCAGATCGGTCGCCCTGCGGTCGCGGAACTCGATCATCTCCCGGAACTTCCAGGTGGTGTCGACGTGCATCACGGGGAATGGGATCGGCGCCGGTGCGAACGCCTTCACGGCAAGATGCAGCAGGACCGAGGAGTCCTTGCCGATGGAGTACAGCAGGACCGGCCGCCGGAACGCCGCGGCCGTTTCGCGGAAGATATGGATCGCCTCCGCCTCGAGAGCATCGAGGACATCGTCCGAGCCGATCTCTTGCGCTACGGAGACCGTCGCCGCACCCATCACACCTCCACCAATGCCTGGATCGCCAAGTGTAAGGCAGAGCGGGCGCGGGCCCTATTTCGTCGTGGGTCCCGGCGGGCCCGGCCGATCACCGCGATCCGGTTCCTCCGAACTGCATCATGACCACGACCGACTCGAGGAGTTCGGCTACGGCGCCCTTGATGAGCTCTACGGCCAACGGGTGGTGCTCGTAGCCCACGACATGGGGATCGGGGACGTCGAGCTGGTTGACGATCAGCGAGCCCGGACCGGCGACGTCCTCCGCGCTCACCGTGTACCTGCTGGCGTCGAGCTCCGCGACCAACCACGCGAACCGTTCCCCCGCGCCGTTGGGGATGTCGGGCGCTCCCTCGGGCAGTTCTCCCGCCCGAAGCCCGTCGGTCAGGCCGCGCGCAGCGCCCGCGGCCTGACGCAGGGTGAAGGTGCGGGGCCGGCTGGCCGGATAGATTTGTGCGAGCCCGCCGCGGTGCGATCGATCCAGGGCGATCACCAGATCGGCGCGCTGCAGATCCGCCCGCGTGACCTGGCGCGAGGCATGGCCCGCTGGGTCCTGGTACAGAGGGCCTGGCCGGTAGTGCGCCGCTAGGTACTCCCCGACGAGGACTTCGGACACCTCGCAGGCCGGGGAGCCGTTCATGGCGGCAGTACCGGCGGAGGTGATGACGGCGTCGGGGAGGACGGTTTCCAGGCCGCGCCGCAGTAAGGATTCCGTGGCCGGAGAGCGACAGATATTGGCCGTGCACACGCACAGGATGTGCACGGGGGCCATGCCGTCCAGTGTAAGGGGAGCCTGACCAGCAGGTGGGTCCGGCTATTTCAGCAGGCGCGACATCCGGCGATCGGCCAACGGCTTTCCCCCGGTCTGGCACGTGGGGCAGTACTGCAGGGCGGAGTCCGCGAACGACACCTCCCGCACCACGTCGCCGCATACCGGGCAGGCCTGGCCCGCGCGGCCGTGCACCCGCATGGTGCTCCGCTTGCCGTCCTTGAGGCCCTCGATGGGCGTGGCCCGCGCCCGGTCCACGGCCATCGTGAGGGTCTCGCGCAGTTTGCCGTACAGCAGCGCGACCTCGGAGGGCGTGAGGGACGAGGCGGGCTTGAAGGGCGACATCTTGGCGTTGTGGAGGATCTCGTCGGAGTAGGCGTTGCCGACGCCGGCGATCACCGCCTGGTCCCGCAGCACACCCTTGAGCTGTGCCCGTCCGGCAGCCGCCATGATCTCCGCCAAGCTTTCCACGGTGAAGCCCTCGTCCATCGGGTCGGGCCCGAGCCGGGCGATGCCGGGCACGTCGCTCAGGTCCCCGACGATGTAGAGGGCGCTGCTCTTGCGGGTGCCTGCCTCGGTCAGATCGCAGCGGCCCACGACCTCGCCGGCAGCATCGACGAACACCAGGCGCAGCATCAGGGGACCTCGGCCGGGCCCGGCGGGGCGTGCCGGCACGTCCGCCGACCACTTCAGCCATCCGGCGCGCGCCAGGTGCATGACCAGCCAGAGCGGTCCGGACAGCTCCCAGCACAGGAACTTGCCGCGGCGCTGGACGCCGAGGACCTGTGCGCCGGCACACGCCGACAACGGCGGATCGAACGTCTTCAGGACGCTGACCGCCGCGAGGTCCGCTGCGGCGAGCGTGCTGCCGCCAGCCAGCGCAGACAGGTGTTCGGCAAGTGCGGTGACCTCGGGGAGCTCCGGCATCAGCGAAGCCCGTGGTGATGCGTCGCCTCTCGCAGCTCGTCGCGCGCATCCGGGTGGGCGACGTTCTCGATGATGGCGTGCGCCTGATCCCGTTCGCTGTTGCCGAAGACCCGGGCGATCCCGTGCTCGCTGACGATGGCCGAGTGCTGGAACGACGTCACAGGCTCGACGATCCGCGGGACGACGGTCGAGACTTTCGCCTTGCGGTGCCAGGAGGACAGCGCGATGTAGGCGTGACCGCCCTTGGAGTGCAGGGCGCCGACGATGAAATCGGTGGAGCCGCCGAAGCCGGAGAAGATCCGGCCGTTGATCCGCGAGGCGTTGGCCTGGGCGAACAGGTCGACCTGCAGCGCAGAGTTCACCGACGTCATCGAACGCTGCCTGGCGATCTGTCCCGGATCATTGGCACGCTCCGTGCGGATCATCCGCACCCGCCGGTTCCGATCGATCCACCGGTACAGGTCCTCGCTGCCGAAGATGAACGAGGTGGAGAGCGGGAAGTCGTCGTCGAAGCACCCGTTGTGGTGCAGATCCAGTATCCCGTCGCTGAACATCTCGGTCCAGATGCGCAGGCCGCGGTGCCCGTTGAGCGAGGCGAGCACGGCGTCCGGGAT
The DNA here is from genome assembly GCA_964510455.1 of uncultured Actinomycetes bacterium. Classification (GTDB taxonomy): domain Bacteria; phylum Actinomycetota; class Actinomycetes; order S36-B12; genus CAVXYG01. The sequence continues at coordinate 7,914 of CAZECO010000103.1, read as the reverse complement.
GCCGCCGATGCCCAGTTGCATCGTGGAGCCGTCGACGACCCGAGCGGCGATCCGGTCCCCGATCTGCCGGCTGGTGTCATCGGGCACCAACGGCGCATGAGTCGGCAGCGGCTCGTCCACCTCGATCAGCAGATCGATGTCGTCGACGTCGATCTGGGCGTCGCCGTAGGTGTAGGGCATCCGCGGATTCGCCTGCGCGATGACCAGGGCTCCGCGGTCGTGCGCGGCTTCGATGGCCGCAACCATCACGTTGACCTCCAGGCCCAGGCTGACCGTGCCGTCCCGGGGCAGCGTGGTGTGCAGCAGCACCACATCCGGCGGCGTATACCGGTGGAACAGCACCGGCACCAGGCTGAGCCGGCACGGGACGTACTCCAGCCGGGGCGAGTTGCGCATCCCCGGGCCGACGAACGCAGTCTCGTAGATGACGCCCTCGCGATCGGGCAGGCCGGGCTGTGCGTTGAGGATGTGCAGCCGATACGTCGGGAGTGCGGCATCCAGGGCGGCCAGCACCGTCCTGGGGGTTGCGAAGTTGCCGGAGGCAACCACGCGCGGCATGTCGGGCAGGACCAGGAGCCTCGAGGGCAGCTGCTCAAGAGTGATCGTCCTCACGCGATCTATTGTCGCGCAGGTCACTGCGGCGCGGGGGACGACGGCGCGCCGGGGGGGAACCGGCGTCAGCGAAACGGGGGACGTTCGTCCAGGGAGCGGGACCACCGGCCGGCCGCGCGCCAGGCGACCGCAACGGCGTCCGAGTCCTCCGGGGTGACCAGATTCCCCATCAGCCGCAGGGCCAGCGTCATCAGGGTGCGCGAGCGCATCCCCCACGGCCCGATAGTCGGGAGCAGCCCCGGAACGGTGATCAGGGCGGCCAACCGGCGGGCGATGGAGAACGCGTCCCCGTAGTGCTCGGTCATGAGCGCGGGCCAGGCCTGCTCGTACGACGGGCCGCTGGCGCGCAAGAGGTCGGCGGCCATCCTGCCGGTCTCCAGCGCGTAGTCGATGCCCTCGCCGTTCAGCGGGTTGACACAGCCGGCGGCGTCGCCCACCAGCACCCAATTGGGACCAGCCACTCCGGAGACGGCACCGCCCATAGGCAGCAGCGCCGACCACACGCCCGACACCTCGCCCGTCAGGTCGAAGTCGCCGCGGCGCTGGCCCACGTAGCGGCGCAACAGGGCGCGCAAGTTGGTCTCCGCCGGATGGGCCGCAGTCGCGAGCGTGCCGACCCCGATGTTCACCGACCCGTCGCCGAGCGGGAACACCCAGCCGTACCCGCTGAGGATCTCGGACCTGTCGTCGCGCAGCTCCAGGTGCGAGGAGATCCAGGGGTCGCGGCTCATGCCGCTTCGGATGTAGCCACGGGCTGCCACGCCGTAGGCGGTGTCGCGGTGCCATCGACGGCCCAGCATCCGACCGACCGGCGAGCGCGCACCGTCGGCGACCACGAGCCGGGCGCAGGTGATCTCGCGCGGTCCATCTGCGGTGGCCACGGTGACGCTGTCGACCCGGCCGCCGGCACCGTGCGCAACGGAGACGGCCTTCGCGCCGTCGAGCACGTTGGCGCCCCACCCCTTGGCGACCCGCAGCACCGCGTCGTCCAACTCGACCCGGGGGGCTGCGCTGCCGACGCTCGGCAGATGGCCGCCGGGCCACGGCAGGTGCCGCGTCTGGCCGAAGCCGTGGGCTCGCAGGCCCCAGTTGGTCCCCCGTCCCAGCAGGAAGTCCGCCATGCCGAGCCGGTGCAGTTCGGCGATCGCCCGGGGGGTGAGGCCGTCGCCACAGGGCTTGTCGCGGGGGAATGAGGCACCGTCCACGATGACCGTCTCGAGGCCAGCCGCTGCGCACCAGGCCGCGGCCGCTGAGCCGCCAGGGCCGGCCCCGATGACCAGGACGTCGGTGCTCATGCCCCTTACCGGCATCGCACCCTCCTCCAACCACCGCTGCCCGTGTGACCATGCAAGTGTGACCCTGCTAGGGAGGGCAGGGCGAATCGGGGCGGAGGCTGCTGCTATAGGTGCTCTGCGATGACCCCGAACCACGATCGGGCGTCGCATTGATACGCGCGCTGGATCGCGTCTCGCACGGACATCCCCATGATCGGTTCGTCCGTCTCGTCGGGCTGGATCCGCAACGTCGGATTCCTCAGGTCCAAGGAGTCCTCGGAGTCGCGGACCCGGTCGAAGGCGCGCGGATCATCGAGCTGTCTGAGTTCGGCGCTGGTGCGGCTGAGCAACAGGCGCGCGGCGGCCATCGCATGCCATTGGGTCTCGACGCGGGCGACCCTGACGCGATCCGCGGCGTCCAGCGCGGCGCTCACGGTGCGGCCGTTCGCATTCACCGCCGCCAGCACCGGTTTGGCCACCATGACCCACCCCAGGAGCCAGGCCGGCATCGCTGCGACAACGGCCGCTCCGTGGTACCGGATCGCTTGGGCCGCGATGTGGGCGACGGCCTGTTCGGTGACCGGCGCGTGGGGCCAGGCACGGGCGGATTCACCGGAGTGCCGGGCAACGGTCTCAGCGGCCAGCGCCCGTCCGACCCGGACCGGGTCCCAGATCTGCCCGGTGAGCCGCCACAGCGTGACCGCCGACTCCGCGGGATCCGCCATCCCCACCAGGACCCGCAGGGTTCCGCTGTCGACGAGCAGGGACTCCGGCACCACGAGTCCCAACGGGCCCAGCGGTGCGGTGGGCTGCCTGCCGGTGCACCCGCAGACGATCGGATCGTTGGACGTCGAGATCGTCTCCAGGACCCGTGCCAGAGCGGATGGCGAGGCCGGTTGATGCCCCATCGAGGCCAGGGAGGCGCGGACGGCGGACTCCGTCATGCGGGTGTAGTGCCGCTTGAAGTACGGCTGCATCGAGGAGTACCGGCCGGGCTCGAACATCTGCCCATCGGCGCGGACCAGCGGATAGTTCGGCACGCTCCGGGCACGCCAGCCGGCGAGGACGCCGGCATCGATCCACAGGTAGCCGCCGACCGGGAGCGCCACGCTGTATGTTGACTCGCTGCCGGGGGCCAACCCGCCGCGCGGTGGGCCGACCCGGTCCCCCGGATGCACTACCGAGTCGCTCCACCACAGGCTGACCCGCGCATGCAGGTCCTCGGAGGGGCAATGGACCTGATCGTGCTGGCCGGCGAAAGCGCCGGAAGGCTCTTCGGTGGGAAGCCATCGCAGAATCGCCCGAGCGCCTGGCGGCAGGGCCGCGTCGGTCGAACCGCCCGGTGCGGCGGCCGCCACCGATTCTGGCCCGCTGACCACAAACGCCCCCTTCCCCGCTCGGCGTGTGTCAGATACGACAGCCCAAACCTAAGCCACGGCCGATGCAGTATTCAGCCATTGCAGCGTCGTATTGATAATTTGGCCCTGTGCCTCCTCGCGGGAGATCGTCGGGGTGCCGTCGCCGCGCTGGTCGCCGTAGTCGCCGAAGTGCGAATGCACCGCCCCCTCAACAGCCACGAAGGTGGTCGTGGGCGGCAGCTTGGCGACACTCGCCTCCACGTCGGAGGGCGTCGTCAGCCCGTCCGCGGTGCCGCTCACCGAGAGCACCTTCAGACCAACCGTCTCGAGGCTGGACAGCGGGTAGGACGCCCACAGCACGAGTGCGGGGGTGCGCCGCGGGTTGCCGGCAGCGTAGGTCGAGGCGGCGACTCCACCGAGCGAGTGGCCGCCGACGGCCCACCACGTGACCTCGGGGTGGCGGCCGGTGACAGCCTCCACGCCTCCGATGTCGACGATCGGCAGATCGAAGGGGGACTTGATGATGGAGACCAGGTATCCGGCCTCGGCGATCGGCGCCAGGATCTTCGCGTACGCGCGCGGATCGACCAGGGCTCCCTGGAAGAACGCGAATCCCCGGGTTGGTTGCGATGCTGCGGGTGACAGATCGAGGTAGGTGCGGGACTCGCGGATCGTCAGCGCAACGGCCGGTGGTTCGGGCGGCGCGGCGGGGTCCTCGGGCGGCGGCGCGGGGTCGACGGGTTGGGCGGCGGGGTCTTCGGGCGGCGGCGCGGGGTCTTCGGGCGGCGCGGGCTCAGCGCTGTCAGTAGGAGCCGATGCTCCCTCCAGCACAGCCATCGCTGCCGGGTCCGCCGGAATCGGGCGCAGCCACCACAGCCCGGCACTGATCGCCACGGCCAGCAACAGCCCCAGAGTCCGCTTTACCCACATCCGGATACTCATTCTTCCTAGCATGGCCGCATGGCAGAGGTCTCAGGGGGGCATTCGGAAGAACATGCTGGGCCGCATCCGAGGCGGCTGTCCGTCCATCCGTGGCGCTTGGTGCCGCCGTTGCTGGTCTTGCTGACGGTTGCGGCGATCTGGTTGACGCGGTCCGAGCAGCTGCTGACGAACCACTGGGCCTACCCGGCGATGATCACGATCGCGGGGTTGATCGCCCTGTACATGGTTGTCGGAGCGCGTCCCAGGCTGATCCGGCCTCCGTTGCCCTACCCGGAGTCCTGACTCCTGCCCGCGAGTCCTTTCAGGCGCACCAGTTCGCCGTCCCGCGGCACAACCGCGACCCACCCGAGATCCGCAGCGATGCGGTCGGCAAGGGCTGCCGAGCTGCTGGGCTCCCCGTGGACGAGGTACACGGAATCCGGCTGCTCGGGGCATTGGGACAGCCAACTCAGCAACTCGTCCGCGTCGGCGTGAACAGAGAAGCCGGTCAGGTCGACGACTTCCGCACGCACCGGCACATAGAGCCCGTGGATCTTGATCTGGCGGGCTTTGTCGAGGAGGTCCCGTCCGCGGGTGGCCGGCGCCTGGTACCCCACCAGCAGCACGCTGTTGGCCCGGTCGGGCAGCATCGATCGCAGGTGGTGCAGCACGCGGCCTCCGGTGGCCATGCCCGACGCCGAGATGATGATGCTCGGTTCGCTGGGGGCATTGAGCCTGATGGACTCCTCGGTGGTGGCGGCGAAGCGCAGCGCCGGGTTGTTCAGCGCCGCCAGCGCCACGTCGGTGCGGAGCTCCCCGCGCAGAGCCGCTGCGCGGTAGACCTGCAGCGCCTGCAGGGCCATCGGGCTGTCGAGGTGGATCGGAACGTCTGGGATCTGGCCGGACTCGGCGAGTTCGTGCAGTGCGACCAGCACGACCTCGGTGCGGTCGACGGCGAACGCGGGAATGATCACGCTGCCGCCGCGATCCACCGTCCGCCGGATCGCCGCGCCCATCCCCTCGACCATGGTGCCGGAGTGGCGCCGGTCGCCGTAGGTCGATTCCAGCACCACCGTCCCGGCCCGCGGCGGGGGGGCCGGAGGCGGCAGCAGCGGGTGGTGCTGGCGCCCGAGGTCGCCGCTGAACAATGTCGGGTACCCGGCCAGATCGACCAGCGGGGACGCCGAGCCGAGGATGTGGCCCGCCGGCCGCAGCGTCAGGAAGATGTCGGGGGCGATCTCGGTCCGGGTCGCCAGGCCGATGGCTCGGAAGCCGGGAATCGCGTTCGCCACGTCCTGCTGGTCGTACAGGGGCCGGGCTGCGGCGTGCTTCGAGAACCCGTGGGACCTCGCGTATTGCGCGTCGTACTCCTGGATCTTGGCACTGTCCTGCAGCACGATCCGGGCGAGTTCCACGGTGCTGGAGGTCGCGTACACCGGACCGCGGAAGCCTTGGCGCACCAGCGCGGGCAGGTAGCCCACATGGTCGAGGTGCGCGTGGGAGATGACCACCGCATCGAGGGTGTCGGGCGGGACGGGGAACGGCTCCCAGTTGCGCCGCCGCAGTGAGCGGACCCCCTGGAAGAGCCCGGCGTCCACCAGGACCCGGGTCGTCGCGTGCTGGATCAGGAACTTGCTGCCGGTCACCGTCCCAGCGCCGCCGAGGAACGTCAGTGTTGGGCTTTGTGTCATGCGCTCACCATGGTGCACGAGCCGGCGCCACGCCAAGGATCGGTGGCCCCGTGCCCGGATCCACCGGTGGTCGTGCCCTTCGCGGATGTGTTGGAAGCCCCGCAGTGCAGTGCGGAAGTTGCGCGGCGCGCGGGCCGGCGGGAGCGGATCCAGCCGACGCATGTCCTCACCTGGAGTAGGCCGTTGATTGGTCACAGCCGCCGCGGCAGAACCGGTTGCGGCGCCGCCCGCCCGGGTGGGTGTTGCCGGCGAACGCGTCGGAATGTCGGGGTGGCCCGCGGTTTGAGCGCGG
>CAZECO010000103.1:0-1666 GCA_964510455.1 uncultured Actinomycetes bacterium | reverse complement strand
TCGCGGGGGATGCCCGGAGTTTCGACGCGTTGAGGGTCGCGTCCTCAATGCTGGACGTGACCCTGAGCCGCGAGGATGACACTGCGGACCTGCTCGGCCAGGGCCACCGGGCCACCGCTGGCGAAATGCTCCGGACCGATCGGCTCCAGCACGGTGATGTCGATGTGATGCTTGCCCTGCAGCACGAAGCCCCGTTTCGGCAGCGCGTCCCCGGTCCCCGTGATGACGATGGGCAGGATCGGCACACCGCAGTCCAGCGCGAGCTGGAACGCACCGGGCTTGAAGTGCCTCAGCGCACCGTCGCGGGAACGGGTCCCCTCGGGGAACATCATGATCGAGGTGCCGGCCCTGAGCGTCTCGCGGCACTGGTCCATCATGGCTGCAGCCGATTCCTTGTCCCCCCGGACCAGCGGGATGTACCCGTTGAGCCGCATGTTCCATCCGATCACGGGCACCTTGAAGTTCTCGACCTTGGACACCCACGCGAAATGGGTGAACAGCCGGAACAGGACCAGGATGTCCAACAGCGACAGATGATTGGCGACCATGACATAGGTCGTCCGCGGGTCGATCCGCTCGCGATGATCGATGCGCACCCGCCACAAGGGGTTGAACCAGGTGTACAGCGAAGCCCAGAAACAGGTGAACTGATGCAGCGCCCGACGTCGCGGATCGAACGGGTACGTGACCGCGAAGATCAGCAGGGCGACGGGGAACAGCAGCAGCGACGTCACGACGATGAAGACCCAGAAGCTCACCGATGCCAGACGACGACCCACGTTGAAAGCCTACGACCGGTTTCCCGACCTCCGATACCGTCGTTCCACCTGCGGCAGGGGCGGATGGGTCCGCAGTTGCGAGCAGCATGGGGCGATGCGTCTGCCTATGCCATGCCGGACGGGCCCTGGGCCATCCCTTCCCGGACTGTCCTCGAGATCGGCAGCGGGATGGGGGACGCGCTGATCGCAGCCGCCTCGAACTGGGACCTGGCGATCGGGATCGATGTCCACATCAAAGGGCTGGCGGCCACCGTTCGGGCGGCGCAGACCGCTGGGCTGCGCAACGTGCGGGTTGTCCACGGCGATGCCACCGAACTGCTGCGGGATCGCGTCTCCCCCGGATCGTTGGAGGCAATCCATATCTGGTTCCCAGACCCGTGGCCCAAGGCCAAGCATCACAAGCGCCGGCTCCTGCGACCGGAGGTGTCGCGGCTGCTCGCCTCGCGGCTGGTCATGGGCGGCGTGGTGCAGGTGGCAACCGATGTGGAGCAGTACGCGCAGGTGATCGCCCGGGTGCTCCGCGAGACCCCCGGCCTGCAGCCGCTGGGCCGGGGCGGGATCGTCGAGCGCCCCGGATGGCGGCCGGTCACCCGGTACGAGCGCGCCGGCAGGGCCGCCGGCAGGACGGCGACGGAGCTGGCGTTCGCCAGGGCCGAGTAGCCCGCGGGACCTCGCCCGGGCGCCGGGCCATCACGCACCCAGCGACGCCCACAGCTGGTCGGCCGCCGCCTCGTCCCACAGCACCGCGGACTGCCCGTCGACCCAGTAGGAGGTGTCGGCGACGGGCACCGTGGTCAGCTCGCCCTGGTCGCGGCTGATCTGGATCATGCCGAAGCCGAACCGGATGATGTTGAACGTGCCGGTGTCCTCATCGACCGTCAGCGAAG
>CAZECO010000102.1:0-11564 GCA_964510455.1 uncultured Actinomycetes bacterium | reverse complement strand
ACCTGCCCGATCCGGGCGCCGCGATGCCCGACCCAAGGTGCGCGATACGCGGCGAAAGGACGCTGGTTCAATGTCAAAACACAACTCTCGCTCGCCATACGCCCTCCAGCCGGATCGGCCGTGGCAGCACGGGTAGGAGCTACTCACACGACGATGAGCTGACGCGTGACTCGGCCAGTCCGACGCCTGTGGCGGCGGTCAACGAGCCGAGGGGCCTTATTCTGCAGCACGATGGAGGTGCTTGAGATCGATGGACCGCGACGACGCCGCGTACAAGGGCCAGCGTGAGTACACCCCTTTCTTCCTCAATATCTACGACCCCGTGGTCCTTGGCTTCTTGGCGCCGGTCGTGTGGCGGTGCCCTGCGAGCCGCCTCGTTGAGGGGTACCGTCGGCACCTCGGCCAACGGCATCTCGACGTGGGTCCTGGCACCGGCTACTTCCTGGCCCAGGCCGGCCTGCCCGCCGGCAGCCATGTCACTCTCCTCGATCCAAACGTGAACGTCCTTCGTCATGCATCCCGGAGGTTGCAGCGGCTGGACATCACGACCGTCGAGGCCGACGTCTGCAAGCCGTTGCCAGTCGGCGGGCCGTTCGACTCCGCCGCGCTCAACGGAGTGCTCCACTGCCTGCCAGGGCCGCTTCCGCGCAAGGCTGTGGCCGTCGCCAACGTGGCCGCCGTCCTCGCGCCGACGGGCGTTCTCTTCGGTGCGACGATCCTCGGGACCTCGGGGCGGCACAACCGGATGGCGCGCAGCATCCTCAAGGCCAACAACCGGCGGGGCACCTTCGACAACCTCGGCGACACCCCGGATGGGCTGCGCGAGATTCTGGAGCAATCGTTTGAGCAGGTGGAGCTGGAGATTCTCGGCTCGATGGCCATCTTCGCGGCCACGAATCCTCGCACGAACCCGTCGATGCTTTAGCTCTTCCTGACGAACCGCGACGGCGCTCCGCATCGGCGTCCCCGACGGGGCGTGCCATGGCGGCGTGACCCGCACGGTTTCGAGAACCTCCACCACACAGGGGGCGGCAGATCCTGCTGCTCTAGGAATTTGGCCTTACGGGAGGGACGCCGGCATTGGCGGTCGTCAGAGCCGCTGGCGGAAGTAGAGCCCGGGATCGGGAAGCCGCGCCCCTCACCTCAGCAGCGTGACGACGGCTCCGCCGATCAGGGTCGCGACGATTTCGAGCACGACGATCACGATCCCGACGATTCCGAAGCCGCGTGCGGCGCCGGCTTGCGCGTAGCTTCCGCGGGCCAGGCCGCCCAGCCACGCGGCGCAGGCGCCGAACGCGGCCGGCGCGCCGGACCAGAACAGCGGCAGGGTGAGGACCGCCAAGGACCCGAGGACGATCGCGCCGACCTTGGCTCGCTGCGGGTCGCGGGAGAGTGGGATGGCGATCGCCAACGCGAGCACGAGGCCCATCCCACCGATCACGGCAACGCTCTGGATGCTCGCGATGGGCCCCTCGGGCGCGTTCGGGTCGTGGTCGGTGAAGAGGATCTCACCGATGTGGAAGGCGATGCTGAGCATCGTCGTCAGGGCGAATGCGCCGCCGATGAGTACGGCTGGGGTTGGCCGGCGGTCGGTGGCTGTGCTGGTCGTGGTCATGGTGGCCTCCTGGGTCCCGGCGCCCCGGTGGCTTCCGGGGCCATGCCCACGGTGCCATTGCTCGGGTCCCGTCGGCGAGGACCTCGGTGTCCCGCGTTGTCCTGCCCGGTCCCGGGACGTCCCGGGGCGTTCCCCGCGCGGGTCCGCTTGGCACATGATGTCTACGTGAGCACCGCCGCGGGCAGCACTCGAGGTGTGTCCACCAGCGTGGTCCTGGCATCCGTCGCGACCAGTCTCGGGGCCCTACCACTGGTGGCCGGATTCTCTGAGGCCGCTGTGCCTACTGCAGCGCTGTACGGCGCGGGGTGGCCGGCGCTCGGGATTGCCGGGGCGCTCCTCCTCGATCGCGGCGCTGAGCCGCGTGTCGGTCGGGTCCTGGCAGCACTGGCGCTCGTTCCAGCGGCGATGACCGCGGTGGCTGTGCCGACGGCGGGCCTGTCCGCCTGGAACCGGCTCGAAGACCTGTGGCGTGCTGTGGACGTCCAGGTGGTGCTGCTCACGGTTGTGCTGATCGCCGGGGCGATGGGCTACGCCCCGGGGCGCCTCCCACGCCGCCGACTGTTCTGGGTCATGGCGTGGTCCACGGTCGTGGTCGGCGCGGTCCTGGTGGCCGATTCGACATTGGATCCCCGCTCTGTGGCCGTCGTGGTAACCCTTGGGATGTGGTCGCTTGCCGGTCTTGTCGCGCGCCTGATGATTGCGACAGAACTCCGGCCGGTCGACGAGCCGCTCCTCGACGTTCTCGCCGCAGCGCTGACCCTGACGATTGGTGCGGCCGTTGGTGTGGCGGTACGGCTGGCCGGCACCCGCGCCGGAATCCCGGATCCGGACCTCACCGCCGGCTTCGCCGCCGTGACTGCCACAGCGCTGGCGTGGCCGGCGGCCGCCTGGTGGCGGCGGTCGAGACTGGTCCGCCGCTACGGGACGGGCACCCTGACCCCCGCCGACGTCGCTGCCATCACCGCCGACCTGCACCCCTTGACCGATCCGCGCGAGTTGCTCGCCAAGGCTGCCGAGATGGTGGCAGCATGCAGCGGCCAGCGCGGGGTTGCGCTGGTGATGGATGAGGACCGCCCCGAAGTCCCGGCCAACTGGGTCGACTATCCGCTGCTGGTCGCCGGCGACCGTGTCGGCACCCTCCTGCTCGAGTGCGACGACCCGGAGGGGCTTGAGCAACGTCAGGCCGCGATGGTCGAGCAGCTGCTGCCGACGGTCGCGCTCGTCTGCCGCGCGGTCGGTCTCGCCGTCGAGGCAGAGCAGGCCCGTCAGGATGTCGCTCGAGAGCGGGACGCCGAGCGGGCTCGCATCCTGCGCGACCTGCACGATGGCCTCGGGCCGGTGCTGGCCGGAATGAGCATGCGAGTCCAGGCTGAGTTGCGCCGCAGCCCCACCCCGCTGTTGGGGACGCTGGCCCCGCAGCTGGCCGGGGCACGAGGCGACCTCCGCCGCATCGTCTCAGGGCTCACCCCGTCGCCACTGCATGACGCCGATCTGGCGGGAGCCCTCGGGCAGCTGGTCGCGACGTTCGACGGGGACGGTCGGGAGGTAGGGCTGGATGTCGCCGTCGATCATCCCCTGCCCGACGACGTCGCTGTCACGGTCTATCGCTCTGTGGCCGAAGGCATCACCAATGCATTCCGCCACGGCGCCGCTGCGCATGTCGTGGTGCAGGTCGTCACCAGCGCGGACCAGGTCATCATTGACGTCCGTGACGATGGGAGCGGTGGCCCGATCGCCCCTGGCGTCGGCCTGACCTCGCTGCAGTTGCGGGCGGAGGACCTCGGGGGATCGCTGTTCGTGGGACCCTACGACGGAGGCGGAGTGCTGCTCCACGTCGAGCTACCGACGAAGGGACCGACATGACCAGGGTGATGCTGGTCGACGACCACCCGATCGTGCTCTCCGGGCTCTCGGCCCTGGTCGAGTCGGAGGACGGACTCGAACTCGTCGCGGTGGCACGGACCGCTTCGGAGGCCCGCGACGTCGCCACGGAGCCGGACGTGGCGGTGATCGACCTGGGGCTGCCCGACGGTGACGGCATCGAACTCGGCGCGACGCTGAAGCGTTCATGGCCCAGCCTGCGCGTCATCGTGCTGACCATGCACGCTGACGACCGGGAGGTCATCCGCAGCCTCGGTGCCGGCTTGGACGGCTACCTCCTCAAGGACTGCGACCCTGAGGACATCCTCGTGGCCATCCACACCGCCGCACGGGGCGCCCTGGTGCTGGGCAGGGGCGCCTCGGCCGCAGTCGTCGCTGCTGCTGCCTCCGCCCCCCCGACCGGCGCGCTGAGCGCCCTGGACGCGCGGGATCTGGAGATCCTCGAGCTCCTCGTGCGAGGCCTTCCGACCTCGCAGGTCGCGGCGCGCCTCTTCCTCGCACCGAAAACGGTTCGCAACCGGGTCTCGGACATGCTGACCAAGCTTGGGGTGTCCTCGCGCGACGAAGCGATAGCCCTCGGCCGGGCGGGAGGGCTCGGCCGGCCTTGAACGGACAGCCCACAGCACCCTGACCAGCGCGGCGACACCACCACCCCGTTACGACCTGGAGGGCTGAAGCCTCAGCCATACGTAGAACCTGGAGTGCGTGTCCCTGGCCCGGGAGTGCCCTCCCCAAGCGAAGACGCCCGGCTCGCGGCGGAATGTCTCACCGGAATGACCCACCCCAGGGGCCAAGCCCGTCCCGCGCCAGTCCGAGTATACGGGAAGCGGCTGCTCCAGTCCCATAGCATCGGTGCGAGCGAGCGGCGTCGGTCGCGGACAGGGGTCCCGATGCAAGCTGTCATCCAGGACAGGTACGGCCATCCGGACGTCCTCCGGTTGGGCGAGCTCCCGGAGCCCGTCCCCGCCGACAACGAGGTTCTGCTGCGAGTGCGTGCGGTCTCCTTGAACGGCTCGGACCGTGAGAACCTGATGGGAAGTCCGGCCTACGCGCGGTGGTCCAACGGGCTGCGCCGACCGCGGCACCCGGTGCCGGGATCCGACGTCGCGGGCGTCGTCGCCGCGGTCGGGAGTGCGGTCACGAAGTACGCCGTGGGAGACGAGCTGTTCGGCGAGCTGGCCGGATACCGGGGCGGGCTTGCCGACCTCGTCTGCACGCGACCCAAGCTGTTGGCCCGGAAGCCTGGCGGGCTGTCGTTCGCGGAGGCCTCGACGATCCCGCAGGCGGGCGGCATCGCGCGCAGGGCGACCGCCGATGTCCGGCCGGGAGATCGGGTTCTGGTCAACGGCGCGGGCGGCGCCGGCGGTGTGTTCGTTGTCGCACTGGCCAAGCATGCCGGGGCCGAGGTAACGGCGGTCGACAGAGCCGACAAGGGCGACTTCCTGCGCGAAATCGGGGCCGACCACACGATCGACTTCGCCACTGAGGACTGGGCCGACGAGCGCAACAGCTTCGACCTGATCGTGGATCTCGTGGCCCGTCGCTCGCCGTTCCGCGTGCACCGCGCCCTGCGGCGCGGCGGGAGGTACGCGATGGTGGGCGGCCTGGCCAGGATCCTGCTGGGCACCGCAGTCGCCGGCCCGCTGGTGGGACGAGCCACCGGAAAGAGAGTCGGCGTGCTGGTCGTCCCCCAGTCGCGAGCCGAGCTCGAGGCGGTGACCGCCCTCGTCGCCCAGGGCGCCGTCACGCCGCGGATCGACCACGTGTACCCACTCCGCGATGCCCCCGCAGCATTCGCCCGACTCGCCGCCGGCGAAAGCCGAGGCAAGCTCGTGCTCGAAGTGTCCGAGGGCTGACAGCCGGTGACCCGACCTCCCCGCCCCACGTCGAGGCCGGGTCCGAACTCGGATTCGGATGGGCACGCGGAGCGGGAGGTGCGGGATCCAGCCGGAGCGCGTCCCGCGTGAAGATCGGCCGGCAGTGCGTGTTCTGGGCGGGAGGGGTGCGCCAAACGGCCCCATGGCAGTCGCCAAAGGCACTGCCCTCTTCGCGGCGGAGTGGGGCAGGTTGGCTTGGACCGGCGACAGGACGATGGCTACGGGGAAAGCGGTCACATGTAGGAAGACACGTGAACCTGCAGCGGTGGGCAGGCTGCCGGCGCCCGTCAGGGACCGCCCAGGCCGGCCTGTCGAGCTTTGATGACTGCTGCCGACCGGTCGGACACCTGCAGCTTGGTGAATATGTTGGAGACGTGGTTGCGTACGGTCTTGATGCTGATCATCAGCTCGTGGGCGATGGTCGCGTTGCCCTTGCCGGCTGCGAGGAGGTCTAGCACTTCGCGCTCGCGCTCGGTCAGGGCGGGGAAGGCTGCGACTGCCCGCCCGCTGCTGCTGGCGAAGTGGGTGATGACGCGCCGTGCGATCTCGGGGCCGAAGATCGCCTCGCCCGCTGCGACCGCGCGGATGGCGCGGACGATCTCGTCCTGGTCGGCGCCTTTGAGCAGGTACCCTCGGGCGCCGGCGCGCATCGCCGCGAACACCGAGTCGTCGTCCTCGAACATGGTCAGGACGAGCACTGCCGGAGCGGCTGAGGCGCGGGTGACCCGGCGTGTCGCTTCGATGCCGTCCAGGCCTGGCATCCGCAGGTCCATCAGGATCACGTCGGGCGACGTTTCGGCGGCGAGTTCGACGGCCCGCAGGCCGGTCTGGGCCTCGCCCACGATCTCGATGTCGTCGACGTCGGCCAGCATCAGCTCCAGGCCCCGCCGGAACGCGGGATGGTCGTCGGCAACAAGTAGCCTGGTCATGTGGCGCCCTCCAGGTCCGAATCTTCGGCCCGCCGGTGCTCGAGTGGAAGCAGCGCACGTACTTCAAGGCCGCCCTCTGCGCGTTCGGCGATCGTGCAGCTGCCGCCGAGCTCCGCGGCTCGCTCGCGCATCGACGCCCAGCCGACCCCGGGCTCGGTCGTGCGGGCGCCTGGGTCGACGCCCCGCCCGTTGTCGGCGATCGTCAGCTCGACCCGCGCGTTCACACACAGATCGACCCGACACCGGCTGGCCCGGGCGTGCCGGGCCACGTTGGCCATCGCCTCGGAGGCGATCCGGAAGGCCGCGACCTCGACGGCCGCCGGCAGCTCCGGCATCGGGTCCGGCCCGGACACCTCGATCGCCACGTCGCCGGACAGAGCGGAGGCCCGCTGCCTGATCGCGGCGAGCAGTCCCACCTCGTCGATCGCGGGTGGACGCAGGTCGTCGACGAGCCGCCGTACCTCACCGATGGCGTCGCGGACCTGCTCGCGCGCTTCGGCCAGCAACATGGCGCGGTAGGCGTCGTCGTCTCGGGCCTGAGCGGCGTTGAGGGTGAGCACAACCGCGGCCAGCGCCGGGCCGACCCCGTCGTGCAGGTCGCGACGCAGCCGGCGGCGTTCCTCCTCTCGCCCGGCCACGATCCGCGTACGTGACTGACGCAGCTCGTCGGCCTGCCGCTCCGAGCGGACCAGGAGTGCGGCGTAGCGCGCTAGGTCGCGCAGCAGGGACAGGTCCTCCGCGGACAGCTGGCGTCCGTACGGCACCTCAACGGCCAGATCGCCGAGACGCTGACCGCGGTGGATGAGCGAGGTGCGCACCACGCGGTCGTCGTCGGGCCCCCCCTGGTCCACCCAGACCCGCTGCACCCGCAGCGCCTCCCTGACCGCGTCGGTGATGGCCGTGCCGAGCGCGTCGGAATCGGCTGCGTCGGCTCGATCGGCCAGCAGCCGCAGGGCCTGGTACGGCTGTGAGCGGTAGCCGTAGACCCACCTTTCGAGGCGTTCCCTGAGCCAGGCGTGGGCCGGGTGCACCGCGACGGCGACGACCGCGACTGCGACGAGACCGCCCGCGTTGTCGTTGCCGCCGAGCCGCTCGGCGGACAGCAGCACGAGCATGTATGCCGTGACCACGCCGACCACGAGGGCGAAGTACGTCAGCGTTCGGCTGAGCACCAGCCGGATGTCGAACAGGTTGTAGCGGAGGATAGCCACCGTGATCGTGGCCGGCAGCGCCACGCTGACCGCGGTCAGGACCACGGTGGTGGGCCACTCCTGGGTGCCGAGGACGAAGTAGTTGGCCCACAGCACGAGTAGGCCGATCGGGACGGTCAGAGCACCCCAGACCAGCCACAGCAGCTGCAGCCTGGCTTCTCCCGAGGAACGCCTCAGTCGACTGTGCACAGCAACCGCGGAGCCGAAGAACAACAGCACCACGAGCAGCAGACCAACCGTTCCGATCAGGTCCGACACCGGCGCGGGGAGCCACGGCAGCGGCGGTTCGGCGCCGTCATGGTCCTGTGTGAAGGCGCTGCGGTCCCCGGCCGCCCCGATCAGGAACAGCAGCGCGCCGGCTAGCCCGATGCGGATCCACAGCCGCCAGCCGGGGGACAAAGCGCGCCCGTCGGGCAGCAGGTAGGCGATGATCACCAGCCACAGGAACAGGAAGATCCAACTGCCCCCCGCCAGTTGGTCGACGATCAGCGCCGCGGTCCCGCCCCCGGTTCCCTGCGGGCCGCCGAGCAGCAGGCCGACCGAGAGTCCCTGGGCCACGAGCAGCCAACCGATCCGATGCTGGTCGCTGCGGTGGACGACCAGCAGACCGAGCGCGACCGGGACCACTGCGGCGATCACGACGGCTGCCAGGACCATGCGCCCAGTGTCACACCCCCTGCCGCCGGCGTCAGCAGTCCCGGGAACGATTCCCGGGCGGCCCGGGACAGCATCACCTTGTGGCTGGGTCGGCTGGCCGGGGACGGTCGCTGTGCAGGCGAGATCCGCCCGCGATCTGTCCGAGAGGAGCGGGAGATGCCGCTCAGCACGTTCGAGAGGTTCCTGCCATGGACCGGCGCGATCGCCGGCCTGGCTTGGATCGGCCAGGGAGCCCTGTTCAGGATCGACACCGAGGACTACCCGGGGAAGGCGGGCACCGCGATGATCCACGATCACCTGGGGCAGAACTATGCAGCCGTCGGCTGCTTGGTCATCATGGGCATCGCGCTGGTGTTCTTCGCCACTGCCCTGCGCAGTCACCTGCGCTCGGGAGAAGCGCGCGAGGCCACGTTCTCCAACGTGGCCTACGGCGGGGTGCTGCTGGCCTCAGCCGGGCTCTCCCAGATGGTGATGTGGACTTGGGGACTGATCAACGGCGCCGCCGACGCCCACGACGACGCAGCCCTGCACGTGCTCAGCTTCGTCGGATACTTCGGCTTCGCCGGCATGGGCATCGGCCTGGCGACCATGTTCCTTGCCACCGGCCTGGCGGGCCTGAGCAACGCGGTGCTGCCCCGCTGGTTCGCCATCGTCACGCTGGTGATGGGGGTTCTCAGCGCACTGGGGGCCGCCGGCATCCCACCAGGAGGGCTGGTCAACTACCTGCTGCTGCCCTTCTGGCTGATCGCCACGGCGACCATCGTCGCGAGGCGGCAGAAGTCCGCTGCTGCCAGGAAGAGCATCGTGCCCACGCCCGCGCTGTAGCGACCCGGCACCGACGCGGCGGACGTGGAGCGAACAGCTCTGCGCCCACCGCCCGACCGGGCCGCAGGAGGGGGCCGGGCAGGTTCTGCCCAGGCCATGACGAAGCGCGTCGTCGGTGACCCTCGAGGTCGTCGACGACGCGGGCAGGGTGGCGCGGCTTCCGGCAGGTTCGGCACCGGAAACTGGGATTACCACCGATGCTGGCCTACCTGCGTCAGCAGTGGCCGCACCACCGCTGGGCCATCGAGGGCGCGCAGGGCTTCGGCGGGCCGTCGGCGCAGCGACTGTTGGCCGACGGAACAGCGGTGGTCGATGTCCCGGGGAAGCTGTCGGCACGGGTGCGGGTGTTCGACACCCGCAACGCGGGGCGATTCAACCGCCGACCTCCGTCAACTGATTCGGGTAATGGGCCGAGAGCTGCCGCCGACACGCCGCACGCTGACGAGCGCCCGGGAGCCGTCCGCGGCGCCGCGCCTGATGCGTCCTACCAGGTCCACCCCATCGGGTGGATCGAATCCCCGCTCCTCGATACTGCTGAGGCGCCGAATCAAGGTGAGTTGGGCGCCCCGTATACCTGGCTGGTGCTCAATCCCACGGTCCGCGAAGGCGCCCGTGACCTCGCGGTCGGCTCAGACATTACCGTCCTGACCTGGGCGCACCAGGCCCGCCGCAACATGTTGGTCACCCACCCGGCGGCGATCCGACCCGGCCCGAGCGGGGCGTGTTCAGCACCAGATCACCTGCCCGCCCCAACCCTGTCGGCATCCACCGAGTAACAGTCCTGGCCATCGAGGGCGACCGGCTGCGGCTCGGCCCCATCGAGGCGATCGATGGCACGCCAGTCATCGACATCAAGTCAGCCCTGCCCTCCGACTACCCCTGAACGACACCGGACGAACGACCGCCATGTGTGCGGCAGGCGGCGGTAGGGGGCACTTCTTCTGTTGACGCCCCCGACCATGGCGTCGACCAACCCGAGCGAGTGACCAGGGCCGAGCGCTCGTGGCGCTCTTCTGGTGAATGACCAAATGGTCAGGGAAGCCAGCTGCGTGCGACTCTCGGCGTGACTCATGATCACGTGATTGTTCACTGGCTGAGTTCGACGAGATGCCCGTCCGGATCACGGAGGAAGCAGCGGATCTCGGCGCCCCAGTCATGCGGCGGGGCGAGGAAGGTGGCACCTCGCGCGAGAAGCGCCTCATAGGCCGCCTGGCAGTCGGTCACCCGAAGTGTGATCGCGTGGCTGACCAGATTCGGGTCCCCTGGCGGCCCGAAGACCACGCCGGGCTTGTCGATAGTCGGCCCTCCGCCGGTCACGAGCAGGATCCACGTGCCGGCGAAGCGAAGCACCACGCTCGTCCCGCCGTACTCGCGGTACAACTCGGCGCCGAGGACCTCCACCCAGAAGTCCCGAGAGCGCGTCGTATCAGCGACCACAAGGATGTGCGTCACTGCGACGTCCGGGCCGAACGGGCTCACCTGCTGCTCCATCGGCTCCTCCTCGGACACGCCTGGACCCGCAATCGTATCAATGCCGGATCATCGGGCGGTCGCCGTCGAGGAGCAGTCAGCTGACAGCCCCGTGGACGATCGGGATGGAGGGCGCTGGTCTGTACTCGTGACTCCGGCCGGTGTGCCCCGCCGCCCGGCACGAGCCCAGGTCGGTGGGCCTCGACTGCCGCCGTTCCCGTCCTGACCAGACAGCCCCGGGTCTGCGGAGCGCCAGAGAGCCGGTCCGTGGGCGCCGCGATGGCGTAGCCAACCCGCGCACCACGACCATGCCTGACACGAGAACCGCCTGTGCAGCTTCCCGGCTCGCGCCCAAACCCGGCATGGCCGACCAGGGTCGCCTGGGACCGTAGCCCCACAACGATCGCCGACCAGCGCGGACTCTTCCCTCTCGTCGCCTATCTCCGGTACTCCGCGGTAGAGGCAAGAACGACATCGACCCCGCGGGCTGCCGTGGTGGATCTCAACGCCGTGCTGCGGGCTGCCCTCGGGGAACGGCCATCAGCCGTTCTGCGTCGATCGCAGGACGCCGGCACGACCCGGTCCAACGCTGACCGCCCTGCCGACAGCGTGCCGGGTCAGGCTCCGGTCAGGTCAGGGATTCGTCGTTCTAGTTCGGCGAATTCGGCTCCGATGGCTTCGCGGATCAGGCCGACGGCCCAGGCGAATGCGTCGGGCGGCATCACCTGTTTTACCAGATCCGGTCATGTTCTCCCGATCCTGGTCAGCGATCAGCGGGTACATCCATGCCACGACCACATCCCGCCCAGAAGGATGCGGCATCAAGCACGCTGCCCGAAACCTCGACGAACCCGCTCAGTAGACACTGAACGCGGGCCGCGTCAAGTAGGCGGCCGCCTCGCTGGGTTCGCGGCGCTGGTAGCCCACTCCGATCCTGGGTCGGCCGCGACTCCGCATCCGGCGGTGGGTTGGGAATCAGCCAAGTGACTCCATGGTTGATCCGGCAAGCAATCCGAGTTCTTGTGAGGAGAAGGCCATGGCCACCATCGTCGTCGTAGGAGGCACGGGATACACCGGCGGCAACATCGTCCGCGAGGCC
>CAZECO010000101.1:0-11583 GCA_964510455.1 uncultured Actinomycetes bacterium | reverse complement strand
CCCGTCCTACTTCGTGGCTGGGAGCCGACGCCTCGGGCCGGGGGGTCAGACCTGGCACACTAGGGGCGTCGTTCCGGGAGCCGCAGGTGGCCTGTAGCGCCGAGGGCGACGTCACGGGC
This sequence comes from uncultured Actinomycetes bacterium, assembly GCA_964510455.1. Taxonomy (GTDB): domain Bacteria; phylum Actinomycetota; class Actinomycetes; order S36-B12; genus CAVXYG01. The sequence continues at coordinate 11,464 of CAZECO010000101.1, read as the reverse complement.
CTCTAGCTCAACGGCAGAGCTGCGGACTTTTAATCCGTAGGTTGTCGGTTCGAATCCGACGGGGCCCACGATGTGTTATAGGCGGTGAGAGCCGGTTTTGGTATCCCAGTCCGGCGAGGCCCGAGCTCACTTTGACGGGGAATTGCAGCCAAACTGCAGCCAATCGCCGCCCGAAGGGGTCTTTGAACTGCGGGATCCGACCGGCGTGCCGCCCATTGGAATCGCAGGAAGCGGTCGATGGCTGAGGGACGGAGCACTCCAATCGGGGCGACGTGGGGGGCTTGGCCCAGGCGAGGATCCACCCACACGCCAGGCACGGCTCATGGGCGGCCGGGATCCCTTCGGCGTAGGCGCTGAATCAGAGGGTGGTGATCACCGAGTCGCGTGACACGCCGATCCACACGGCTTCAAGGGTCCCTCCCGGAGGACCGCGCGGCCGAGAACGGGCCTTCCCGCCAGGGGTGCGCCAAGCCCCTGCGGTCAGGCCGCCGACCGCGGTCGAGGTGCGCCGGGGCAGGGCACGAGGTCAGACTGGCCCCATCCACCACACCCGGGAGGCGCCATGTCCACAGTCGCAGCAGCCACCCGAGTAGTTGGCCAAGTCGGGCTGGGCGCGGCCCTGATTTGGACCGGGACGTTGCACCTGACCTCCGGGCGAAAGGCGTTCCGGGCGCAGGTTCCCTCGTGGCTTCCCGCCGACCCGGACATGGTGGTCCTCGTCTCCGGCGGGGTTGAGCTCGGGCTGGGTGGGGCGCTGCTGGTCGCCTGGCCGCAACCAGCGAGGGCAGTCACCGGCCTGACCGCGGCGGCCTTCTTCGTTGGGATCTTCCCAGGCAACCTCGCCCAGCTGGTCGAGCGGCGAAACGCGTTCGGACTGGACACCGACGCCAAGAGGGCGGCCCGCCTGCTGTTCCAGCCGCTACTGGTCGCGTGGGCGCTGGCTGCTACCGACGCGCGTGCAGCGCTCTCACGGGGCGGAGACTGAGCCCCCGTTGAACCTGCTCGCGGCGGACAAGCCGAACCGGCATGCGGCCTTGCCTCGGCGTGCGCGCGCGGTCTAGCGGCCGCGGACCTAATCATTGCTCGACGTGATGTCCTGACCCATTCAATCCACGATTGGTTCCGAGGCCGCCCGCCTTGGCACCGGTCTCGCGCGGCGCGCTGCCGAGGAGGCCGTCCAACGCCCTGGTGGCCACGCGAGCCGCATCGAGGTCGATGTGCGTATAGACGCGCTCGGTGAAGGCGGGGTCGTCGTGACCGACGATCGTGGCGATGATGCCGCGGGGCACGCCCGCTTGGGCGAGGAGCGTGATCGTGGTGTGCCGGGCGTCGTGCAGGCGCACATCGCGTGCGCCTGCGGAGCGCAGTAGGGCCTTCCAGCGCCGGTAGTCGTTCCTGTGGTCCACAGGTGCGCCAAGGGGCGTCGTGAACACCAGTCCCGGGATCGTGGGCTTCCAGAGGTCGCCAGCAGCAGCTCGCTGGCGCTGTTGCAGGACGAGGTGCTCGCGCAGAGCCTCTACGACGAACAGCGGCAGCGGGATCACCCGATCGCCGGCGTCGGTCTTGGTCGTCATCTTCAGGTAGGGGCCGCCGCCTTGGCGCTGGGGGCACCGGTGTGACTCCTGGCCGCAGGGTTGCTCCGGCGGGCAGCCGTGCTCCCACGGGCGGCGGCGGAGCTGCCGGCGCACTCGCCAGATGCCCTCGTCCAGGTCGAGGTCGTCCCAGCACATGCCCAGGGCTTCCGATTGCCGGGCGCCGAGGCCGAGCGCGACCACCCACCGGGCGTGGTCCCGCATCCCTCTCGACGCCTCGAGCACGGCGCGTGCCTCGTCGGCGCGCAGCGCGACGCCGCTTCGGCCGCGAGGCGTCTCGAGCTCGACGAGCCGCACCACGTTGCGGGCGACGTAGCCGCGCTGGTTGGCCACCTTCATCGCGCGGCCGAGGACGCGGTGCACGAAGACCACGCTGCGGGGAGACAGCCCCTTCCGCGCTAGTTCGGCGTACAGGGCTTCGACATGTTCAGGTGCCAGTCTGCTGAGCGGGATCCGTCCGAGCGTTGGGGTGATGTGGTCTCGGATCAACTGGGCATAGCGGCGCTGCATGTCCTCTCCGAGCCGCAGTTTCGCCGGTCCCGCGAGCCATTGCTCGAGCCACACCGCCACCATCATGTCCCGTCCGGCCTTGACGCTGAGATCGCCTCCGACGACCTGATCGCGGAGAGCTCGAACCTTCCGGGTGGCCTCGCGCTTGGTCCGGCCGCTGACGTAGCGGCGAACGCGGCGGCCCGTCTTGGGGTCGCGTCCGAGCTCGACAGCACCCCGCCAGGTACCGTCCGCCAGTTGGTACACCGCTCCGTCCCCGTGCCGTCCCCGTCGCTCTGTCATCGGTCACCTGGCGCCCGAGGGGGGCGCTGATACAGGCAGCCCTGCGATGAACGACTGCAGGTCCTCCCGGCGGATGCGGCGCAGGCGCTCGCCGATGAGGACCGACGGCAGCCGTCCGGAGGCGAGCAGCGCGTAGACCAGGTCGCGGCCGCAGCCGAGCTCGGCGGCGACCTCCGCGACGGAGAGCAGCATCCGCGGGGCGGGCTGGGCGTCGGCGGTGGCGGTGGTCATGACGCGCTCCTGATCGGGATCTCAGACGGGTACGGCGGCATCGTGCGGGCCGCGTGAGGGGGCAGCGCGCTCGAGTCCGGTCGATGCCCGGGCCGGGGCAGGCCGCGGGTGACGGTGTCCTGCGCGGATCGGATCGTGCGGCGGGCCTGCCGCTCCGGCAGCCCGGTGCTGATCGCGGCGTCGAGCAGGGGCGTCAGGTCCGGAGAACCCGCTTCGGTGGCGCGGCACGCGGCCCAGAACAGGGCGTTGTCCCGGTTGCCCTCACCCTGCCGGGCGACGTGCGCGGCCAGCCACGGGGTCGGATCCAGTCCGATGACGGTTGGGCGCACCGGCGCGGGGCGCGGCGCCGATGCCGGTGTCAGCAGGCGGCTGATCGCCGTCCAGTCCAACGGCCGTCTGGGCCCTGGCCGGGTGCCGATGAGCTCGTAGCGGTGGGCGTCGTCGGGGGTGCGGGCCTGGGACGGTGGGAGCAGCGCGTAGCCGCCGTGGCCGCGGAAGTCGAGGTGCTGGCCGCGCAGGCTGCCGTTGCGCTGACCTGTACCCGGGTAGTGCAGGTGAAGCCCGCCAGACGGGGTGCGCACCGCGCGGAGCCACCCGTCAAGCAGTCCGGCGGCGTGCGCGCGGCGCAGGGCGGCCCAGCCGCTGCCGTCGGGGCGGACGTCGACGTCGAGCACGTCGAACCCGGGGCGTCCGGTCGGCGCGGCGACGTTCGCGTCGGGGGTCGCTGCCCACCAGGCGCGGATCCGGGCCGGGTCGGTGGTGGCGTCGTGGAACCCGTGCGGAGTGATCGGCGCCTTGCCGCCCGGCACGCATGGGAACACCGGCACACCGGCAGCTGCGTACGAGAGCGCACGGGCGAGCAGCTCCGGCGCAGGCGCGGAGTCGGCGGGATCAGCCACGGCGGGCACCTCCAGACGGTGTGAAGGGGGTTCACCGTGGAGAGGCGCCGCGGCGCGCACCCTGTTGAGCGCCACCTTGCTTGAGGATGTCGGTGTCGCTGTCGGTGATGACGTTTCTGGGGGCTCTGCCGTCGCGGGTGGGTTGTTCGTGGTCATGCTGGCGGCGCGCTGGTCATGCTGTCGCGGGGACGATCGTGATGTCGCCGGATCCGGGGCGCGGTCGGCCGCTGCGAGACGGGTTGTCAGCCGGTCGGGGGCGTCAGGAGCCTGCCGCCGGCCATCATCGCGAGGAGGTGCCACGGGTTGGGCGGCGGACCCATGCGGCGGACCCAGGCCGCCGCCGCCAGGCCGAGCGCCTCAAGCGCGTCGCCTAGCGGGCTGCCCCGCGGCGTGACGGCCGGGAACTCCGGATCCAGGTCGTACGCGGCGCTGATCGCCCGGCAGCGCACCGGTTCGGCGTTGCCCCGCAGCCGGCGCAGCAAGCGCCGGATCGTGGACGGCGGCAGCGACAGGTCTGCGGCGATGCTGCGGTGCCCGGCGCCGCCCACGGCTGCCAGCATGACCTGCCCGACCAGTTCGGTGGACGCAGACGCGCGGGGCAGGGAAGCGGCCGGCAGCAGGACGTGGGTGGTGCGGCAGTCGGGGCAGCGGACCCGCCGGGGCGTGAGCTCCAGCCAGCGGCCGCCGGGCAGCGCGACCCGCCGCTGCCGGGCGAATCCCCAGGGCGACAATGAGCGCCCGCAGCCAGGGCAGCGAAGCCTCCCGGCGGCCATGTCCGCGTCGGTCTTCGCGGGGTCCAGCAGCGTGATCACGGCTCGCGAACCATCCCATCCCCGCATCGTGCCGCAGCCCGACCGGGACCGGCAGGGGCCATCTGGTGTTGCAGCATGCCACCCGGCACCGGCTGGCAGCACCGCCGGCCCCCGGCGCCGCCTATGGGCTGCTCCGGCGGCCGATCGGGCCCGGATCTGGCGTGGATCGGCGTCATCACAACGGTGACGCGGGGCCGAAGCGATCTTGGGCATGGGACGTCATCACACCCGGCGACGCCAAACACCCCTTGCATCACCATCCAGGGTGTCGTCCAACAGCACCCCACGGCGCGCACTCCACGGCCGGCGCAGGCGCCCACTGCCGGGCGTCGTCAGCCGGCCCAGTCGGGGAGGCTGGACGGGCGGTGCTGCCCGGCCCGGCAGCCGGTGCGTGAGGCGGCCTGGTGCAGCCGGGCGCGGGCGTTCGCGAGTGTGGCGTGCCAGTCGGCTGGGCCGGTGGGCGGTCCGGTGGGGTCGAAGGCGGCGCCGTGGGCGGTGTGCAGCGCGCTGAGCTCCTCGAAGAGTTCTCCGTGCTCGGCCCAGCAGTGCGGGATCTCGCGGGGGTCGATCGCGTAACGGCGGACCAGCCAGCGGACCCAGGCATCGAGGGCGGCCAACGCGTCGGCGGCGGCGTCGCCGGTGAGGCGGCTCCAGTCGATGGGTCGGGGCTTGCTGCCGAGGATCTCCTCGACGAGGGCGTCCACCTCGTCCGGTGCGGGGCCGCCGGGCTCGGCCTGCTGTGAGTGGCCACCACCGATGTCGGATGTGCGGGGCGCGAGTGGGGAGGTGCCGGCGCCGGGCCGTCGGGGGATGTCCGGCCCGACCCCGGCGTAGGGGGCGCTCATCGAGGCATGGGCGCCCGGGCCGCGGGTGTGATGGCCCCGGGTACTGGTAGGGAGGCGCAGAACGCGCACCGCGAGCCTGGCGTGGCGACGACCTCGCACCGGTCGGGGAGGGGTCCCGCCTGTGCCACGGACCCGGGACGTCCGGCACCCGAAGGCCGGGGTCGTGGGGCACCCATGCAGGCTCCTCTCAGGTGAACGCTTTGAGACTCACGGGCGACGGCGTCTCAGCGGCTGGTGAACTGGATTGACGGCAACGGTGAGATGCCGACGTTGCCCTCAGCAATGGGAGTGCCGACACCGCGCTCTTGCCGGGCGTGGAGGGCATGTGCACCTGTGCGGTGAGCGTCTTACTAGCCCGGAATGATGCAGCCCAACGCGCGCATCCGCCGCCTATGACGGTCGTGCGCCACGAGTATGCAGGTACCAGAACCTGGATGGCACAAGTCCTCGAGGGATTCGGGTGGGCTATGGACGTTCATCTGGTTGAGCGGTTCGGCGGACGGCCCTGTCCCCGCCATCGTGGATGCCAAAGAGAACTCGCGAGCGCTGACCAACCTGGTGGCCGACGCGATCCGGCACACCCCGCCTGACGGATCGGTGGTCGTGGAAGCCCGGACCGAGCCGGGCGCAGCCGTGATCAGCGTCGCGGACGAGTGCGGGGGGATCGACCCGGAGCACCTGTCCCGCCTCTTCGAGCCCGGCTGGCGAGGCACTGATGCCAGAACCCCGATGCACGGCGAAGGGGCCGGACTCGGCCTGGCCATCGTCCAGGGCATCACCCTGGCGCACGGCGGGAGCGTCGACGTGCGCAACGAGGGGCCCGGGTGCCGCTTCGATATCCGGATCCCCGCAGCGGCCTGAGATCCTCGCTCGATCGGTCCGCCCCGCGATCCAGGGCTTGGCAGGCCCGACTTCGCCCGGCCGCCGGGAGGCGGCCGTGCTAGCGTGCCCCTTGCCAGTCGGGTGCAGCAACGGTCAGGCCGCGGATCTTGCAGCAGAATGGCCCGACGCCCGCGGTCGATCGTTCAGGGCGGGGAAAGTGAACCTCACGCGCAGCGACGGGCGGCTCATGACCGCGGCCCGGAGGGTGCACCGGTACGGCGGCGAATCGCACATCCTGGTGCTGTGCACGGTCGTGGGCGTGATCGCGGGTCTGGGTGCATTGGCCTTCCGGTGGGCGCTGGGAGCCGCCACGCAGGTGCTGCTGGTCGGAATCGGCGGATACACGCCGGCGACGACGATCGGGGAGGGGGGCGGCACGCCGGCCTCCGATTTCGCCAGGCCCTGGGCCGTGCCGTTGACGGTCGCGCTGGGCGGCCTGATCGCCGGCGTCCTGGTCCATGCGTTGGCGCCTGAGGCCCGGGGCCATGGCACCGACGCCGCCATCCACGCCATCCATCACGACCCGGGCGGGATCCGGGCCCGGGTCGCCGGTGTGAAACTGGTCGCGTCGGCGATCACGATCGGCTCGGGGGGATCCGCGGGGCGGGAGGGGCCCACGGCTCAGATCAGCGCCGGGGCGGCTTCGACCCTGGCCCGATGGCTGCGTCTGCCGCACGATCGGGCGCAGCTGCTGGTCATCGCCGGGATGGCCGCCGGGATCGCAGCGATCTTCAAGGCGCCGCTGGGCGGTGCGATGCTCGGGGTGGAACTGCTCTACCGCAAGGACCTCAAGGCCGATGCGCTGATGCCCTGCATCGTGGCTTCGGTCATCGGCTACGTGGTCTACGGCACGGTCGAGGGGTTCACCCCGATCTTCGGCGATCAGGGCTCGATCGGCCTGGACAGCCCGTGGCAGTTCGGCTGGATGGCGCTGCTCGGGTTGTGCGGCGGAGCGGTGGCCAGGCTGTACGCCGGCACCTTCTACGGGGTGATGGACACCAGCGAGCGGCTGCGATTCCCGCGCTGGCTGCTGCCCTGCCTGGCGGGATTCGTCGTCGGCGTGATCGGCCTGGCCGTGCCCGGCGTCCTGGGCACCGGCTACGGCACCGTTCAGGAGTACCTCGGCGCCGATGCGGTGCTCGCCGTACCCGTGCTGCTGCTCATCGCGACCCCGTTCGCCAAGATCCTCGCCACCGCACTGTCCATCGGCTCCGGCGGATCGGGCGGGATCTTCGGGCCTGGGATGGTGATCGGCGCGACCCTCGGCGCAGCGCTATGGCGAATCCTGACCGACGCTTGCGACCTATTGGGCGTGAGCGCCGGGGTGGGTCCGACGCCCGCGGTGTACGTCATCGTCGGAATGGCAGCGGTGTTCGGCTCGGTCTCCCATGCCCCGATCGCGATGCTGCTCATGGTCGCCGAGATGACCGGCAACCTCGCGCTGGTGCCGATGGCCATGCTGGCCATCGCAGCGGCGGCCCTCGTGGTCGGCGAGACCACGATCTACCGCAGCCAGCTGGAGACCCGGGACGACAGCCCGCCACAGCCCGGGGCAAGCCCTGGGTGATGCACTCGCCCGGCACGATCGTGTCGACGCCGTCCACTTTGTTTCCAGCAATCGTTCGACCAGCACCCGGCCTTTGGTCCGACCGCCACCGCATGCGCGTTGCTAGGGTCAAGGTGAGCCCGTCCGACGGAGGAGGCACGCGACCATGCCCCGACCCACCGAACCCGTCGCGGAACTGCGGGACGTGACCAAGACGTACGGTCAGGGCGAGGCGGCGGTGCGCGCCCTGCGCGGCGTTGACCTGGCGTTGAAGCCCGGCGAAGTCGTCGTGGTCCTGGGGCCTTCGGGATCCGGCAAGACCACGCTGCTGAACATCATCGGCGGCATCGAAACGGCGACGTCGGGGGACGTCTTCGTGGGTGGGACGGCGCTGTCGGGCAAGGGTCCGGAGGATCTGGCGGCAATCCGCCGGGACAACGTCTCCTTCGTCTTCCAGTTCTTCAACCTGATCCAGACGCTGACCGCCGCGGAGAACGTGCAGCTCATCGCCGAGCTGACCGGGCGCGTCGACCGCGCCCAGATCCGTACCCGGGTCTCGCAGGTCCTCGACGATGTGGGTCTCGCCGACCGGGCCGATTTCTTCCCCGGCCAGATGTCCGGGGGCCAGCAGCAGCGGGTGGCGATCGCCCGGGCCCTGGTCACCGGTCCGCGGCTGCTGCTGTGCGACGAGCCCACCGGGGCGCTGGACCTGGACACGGGCCGGACTGTGCTGGAACTGCTGCAGCGCACGGCGCAGGCTGACGGGCGCTGCGTGGTCATCGTGACCCACAACCAGGGGATCGCCGCGATGGCCCACCGGGTGCTCGACGTGCACGACGGGTCGATCGTCAGGCAGGTCGAGCAGACCGCCGGTCCGGCCCGGGACGTGGCCTGGTGATCGGCAGCCACCCGACGCTGCGCCGGAAGCTGCTGCGGGACGTGCGGCGGACATGGCCGCTGTTCACCGCACTCGTGGTGATGGTCCTGCTCGGGATCGCGCTGTACGTGGCGGCGGACAACTCCTACCGCAACCTCCAAGCCTCCTACGACAACGCCTTCGCCACCCAGGGGTTCCCCGACCTTTTCGTGACCGGCGGGGACGTCGCGGGCTTCGCGGCAGCCGCTGCGGCAGAACCGGGCGTCCAGGCGACCCGGCTGCGCGTCCAGGCGGACCTGCCGATGGAGGTCGCCTCGGACAACGGCAACGAGCGGTTCGTCGGCCGGATCGTCGGCTACCCGCCGACCGGGACCCCCGAGGTGGCGTCGCTGACCACGCTGTCGGGCGCGGACAACCCGGGGCCCGGGACGGTCCTGATCGAGGAGCACATGGCCGGCACGTTCGGCCTGGCCGAGGGGGACTCGTTGACGCTGACGACCGCGGCGGGGCCGGTCGAGGCCGAGGTCGCGGGCGTGGTGGCCAGCGCCGAGTACCTGTGGCTGGCCCCGAGCCGGCAGCAGATCATCGTGCCGCCGGATTCGTTCGGCGTCGTCTTCGTCTCCGAACAGGATGCGCGCGCCTGGTCGGGCGCGCAGGAGAACCAGGCGCTGGTGCTGCTCACCGAGGACGGCCGGGCGGACCCCTCGGTGCTGCAGGGCCTGCGGACCGAGGCGGTGGCGGCGGGCGGGGTCGAGGTGCTCGACCGGGCGGAGCAGCCCTCCAACGCACTGCTGCAGGAGGACATCTCCGGGTTCGAGCAGATGGCCGTGGCGTTCCCGGCGCTGTTCCTGTCCGCGGCGGCGCTGGTGCTGTATGTGCTGCTGACCCGCCGGGTCGCCTCCGAGCGGCAGATCATCGGGACGCTGCGGGCGCATGGGGTGCGCGGGCGGACCCTCGGCTGGCACTACATGTCCTACGGCCTGCTGGCAGGCATGGTCGGAGCGTTGCTCGGCCTGCCGATCGGGTTCGCCATGGCCGGCACCATGTCGCGGTTGTACGCCGACATCATCAACCTGCCCGAGGAGCTGACGGTGTTCGGCGGGTTCGGGCCGCGGACGGTCTTCATCGGACTGCTCTTCGCCTTCGCCGCGACCAGCCTCGCCGCGCTCGCTCCGGCGCGCCGAGCGGCACGGACGCTGCCGGCGGAGGCGATGCGCGGGGAGGTGCCCCTCGATCATGCGCGGCGCAGCTGGGCCGAGAGGGTCCTGCCCGGCATGGGCGGGGCTTCGGCGAAGTGGCGGATGATCGTGCGCGGGATCGGCCGCAACACCAGGCGCACGGTGTTCACGGCCACCGGTGTCGCGCTGGCCCTGATCCTGGTGCTGGTCTCGTGGGCGTTGATCGACACGATGTCCCACCTCATCGCTGTCCAGTTCGACGAGGTGAGCACAGCCGACGGCCAGGTCTCGTACGCGGCGCCGATCGGCGCGCAGCAGGTGGACGAGCTGCGCGCGGTCGACGGGGTGGCGGATGCCGAGGCGGTGATCACGATGCCTGTATCGGTCGGGTTCGGCGGCGAGGTCTACGCCACCCAGGTGACCGGGTACGACCAGGACACCTCGATGCACGGCTTCATCGACGCCGACGGCTCGTCCGTGCCGCTGCCGAGCGACGGCGTGCTTATCGATCAGGGAATCACCGCACAGTTGGAGGATCTCGAACCGGGGGACATCGTGTCGCTCACGCTGGGCGCCGGGGATGGGGCGGTCACGGTGCAGGCGCCGGTCGCCGGCTTCACGTACCAGCCGCTGGGGACCTTCGTCCATGCCCAGAAGTCCTGGCTCGCGGCTCAGGTGCCCGGGGCGGCGGAGACCACCGCGCTGTTGACCATCGATCCGGGAGCCGACCCGGATGCCGTAAAGCGGGCGGTCTCGGATCTTCCCGGTGTCCTTGCGTACGTCGAGACCTCGGCGCTTCAAGGCGTCTATGCACAGTACTCGGGGCTGTTCTACGTGTTCGTCGGGGCGATGCTCGCCCTGGGAGCGGCGATGGCGTTCGCCATCATCTTTACGACGATGACGGTCAACATCGTGGAGCGGCAGCGCGAACTTGCGACGCTGCGGGCGGCGGGGGTCAGGTACCGCGCCATCGCGGGGGTCGTCGGTGGGGAGAACACGCTGGTGGCGGCGCTGGGCGTTGCGCCCGGGCTGGTGCTGGGGGTCATTGCGGCCGGGGCGATGATGCAGACCTACTCCAGCGACCAGTTCACGTTCGACCTGTACATCCGGCCGTCGACGCTGCTGCTATCCGCGCTGGCCATCATGGCGGTCGCCGTGCTCTCCCAGGTGCCCGGCCTGCGTGCGATCCGGCGCATGGACGTCGCACAGGTGGTCCGGGAGCGGGCCGCCTAGCGGCGCTTCGGCGCCGGCGGGGAGTCCGGTCCTGTGGCCTCACCCGGCTTGGCGTCCTCGTGCGGATTCGTGAAAACGAACCTCGGTATGTCCGGAATCGGGTTTGCGACCCATCGTCCTGCTGATCTCATCGACAACTCTGAACAACAAGCGCTGCCTTGATCATCGCCGTCACACCTCTGGGAAGTCGCCGGTCGGATCACGATCGATCCGTCCCTGTTCGCCAAGTGACGCGTCGCACGTCAGCGCGGGGGGAGCCGAGCATCTGGCTTCAGCAGCACCCTCGTCCAAGCGTCTGCAACATATCTGCCGTATTGCTGCGGGGTCCACTGTCGTTGCGCCAGCAGAAGGTAGTACTCCGCGCTGGTCATCGACCAGAGGATGTCGGCGACCTGTGCGTCGGTGAGGTCGTCGCGCAACTCGCCAGTAGCACGCAGTTCTCCGGCGAGCAGAAGCATCCGTCCGGAGCGCCGGTCGACCAGATGCTGCCAGGTGCGCGCGCATTGGGGGTCGGCACCTGAATTGGGTCATTCCGTTTAGTGCCTTGCGGTGGGGTGTTCCAGCGCGTTGAGGATCG
>CAZECO010000100.1:0-11594 GCA_964510455.1 uncultured Actinomycetes bacterium | reverse complement strand
TTGCTCCCTTGACTCCCACGAGTCCATGCCTGACACGGTGTGCCACCAACACGCGGCGTTGCGCCCGGCCTTGCTGCAGCACCGAACGCGGAGGCCGTCCTCGCTCCGATCACGAAATCCGTCTGGATCTTATGACCTTGCGCTGCAAGAGCGTCGTCGATCGGGTCGATCTCGCGCCCTGGGAAGGAGCTCGAACCGGATGAACCCGGACGGGGCGACCGAGTCTGGAGGGTTCATGGAGGGCGACCGGGCGCTGCTTGCTCACTCCAACCGAAGCTCAGAGCCGCACCAAGGGCGAACCGGTTCGGGCTGTCGCGCCCCTGACGCTCATCCTCCGCTGGACGCATCCTGAGCCCATGACGTTCCCCCGACCGAGCGTCGAGCCCGACACCGCTCGGCGGCCAGCCGTGCGTCCGCGGCTATCGTTTCGGCGCCGTGCAACTGCTCGGTCTGCTGGCCGACGGGCTGACGGGCTGACGCTCGAGCAGGTCCAGGCCGTCTATCCCTTCGTGGAGCAGGCTGACGTCTCTGAGGTGCTGCGGTATGCAGCGGCTCTGGCTGACCGCGACTTCTACCTGCCCGACCGCGCATCGGCGTGGGACTGCTCGTCGACCGGAACCCCGCGCTCGCTGGTCAGTCAACTCACCGATGCCGGGTACGACGACCGTGCACGCCAGTGATCAGGGCCTGGAGCAGCCGACCGACCCGGTGGTGAAGGCCTGTGTCGACGCCGGTCGCGTGCTCGTGACCGGCGACAAGAAGCTGACCAAGTTCCTTGCGGCAAGCAACGCCCTGGCACCCAGCGACGTCATCGTGCGGGGCTTCGGCGGTCCGGTGGCTGAGGTGTGACACGCACCTGTCGATAGCCGCGACCTCGTCGACGAGACCATCGACAGCCGAGGACGCGCCGTGTTCTCGGCTGGCCCCGACCGCCCGACGCGCATCCAATTGCTCCCACTCGGCGGCCTTGGATGATCATGGCTGTGGCGGATAGAGGGGGCCAACGTCTTCTGCTGCTTGTCATGGACCATGACGCCAGTGCCACAGGGACGCGGTCGCCGCCGCAAGGGGCAGCCGCCGAAGAGATCCCGAACCCAAGAGACATGCAGGCCCGGGATTCGGACTGAATCCCGGGCCTGATTGGTAGCGGGGGCAGGATTTGAACCTGCGACCTCTGGGTTATGAGCCCAGCGAGCTACCGAGCTGCTCCACCCCGCGCTGCCCCTTCAGCATACGGCAGACCACGGGGAAGGCCAAAATCCGCGACCCGCCCGGCGTCAAGCCGCCTCCTCCTGCGGGACCGGCTCGAGCGCCTCGTCGACGGGCTCGGGCGTCACCAGGTCCGGCTCGCCGGTCAACTCCGCCTGCGCCGCCGCAGCCCGGTCCAGCGCCTCCTTCAGGCGGTCCTGCGCCGCGCCGTAGGCGGCGAAGTCGCCTCTGGCCAGTGCCGCCTCGCCATCGGTGAAGGCCTGCTGCGCGTCGAGCAGCGCCGCGGTCAGCGCGGCCTGGGGGTCGGCCGTGCCATCGGTTGGCGGTGCGCCGCCCTCCCCGCCGCCGGAGGACTCCCCGACGAACACCTTCTCCAGCGCCTGCAGCAGCGTGTCCTCCATCGCCACCCGCTGCCCGTACCCGACGAGCACCTTGCGCAGCAGCGGGAAGCCCTGCTCCCCGACGGCTTGGACGTACACCGGTTCGACGTAGAGCATGCCACCGGCGATCGGCAGCGAGAGCAGGTTGCCGAGCACGACGTCCGACCCGCCCCGGCGCAGCAGCGACAACTGCTGCGCGACGACGGGATCCGACTCGAAGTTGTTCTGCACCTGGGTGGGGCCCGGGATCGTGGTGTTGCGGGGCAGCTGCAGCACCCTGATCTGGCCGTAGTCCTCGCCCGGGTCGCTGTTCACCGCCATGAACGCCGCCAGGGTCTGCCGACGGCTCGGCGAGTACGCGGTCGTCAGGGAGAACGTCGGCGCCGGCTGTCCGGGCATCTGCAGGGTGAGGTAGTACGGCGGCTGCAGCGCCTCGGCGGTCGGCTGGGTCGGATCGTTGGGGATGATCCAGAAGTCCTGGCCGGAGTAGAACGCGTTGGCGTCCTGCACGTGGTAGCGGCTGAAGATCGTCCGCTGGACCTTGAACATGTCCTCCGGGTAGCGCACGTGCGCCAGCAGCTCCTGAGGCATCTCATCGGCGCTGACCACCAGCTCGGGGAACGTCGCCCCCCAGGCCGCGAGCACGGGATCGGTCGGGTCCCAGGCGTACAGCGTCACCGTGCCGTCGTAGGCGTCGACGGTCGCCTTGACGGAGTTGCGCATGTAGTTGATGCGCTCCCGAGCGGTGGAGATCGAGCCTCCGGTCCGGGTGGTGATCGAGTCGCTGGTGGCATCCAGCAAGGATGTGCGCGCGGCGTTGGGGTACTGGTTGCTGGTGGTGTAGCCGTCGACCATCCACTTGATCCGGCCGTCGACGACGACCGGGTACGGGTCTCCGTCCAGCGACAGCCAGGGCGCTACCTTCCCGACCCGCAGCCGGGGGTCGCGGTCCCACAGGATCCGGGACTCCGCGTTGACGCGGTCCGACAGCAGGATGTTGCTGTCCTGGAAGGTCGTCGCGAACACCAGCTTGTGGAACAGCGAACCGACCGGCGCGCCGCCCGCCCCGCTGTAGGTGTTGTTCCGCTGACCGTTCGGGCTGGCGTCGTCGGGGAAGTCGAACTCCTGCGGGGTTATGCCATCGGGAGCGCCCACGATCGAGTACCGGGGGGACTGCTCGCCGAAGTAGATCCGGGGCTCGGTGATCCGCAGCACCCCCACCGGCGGGATGTCCGCCTCGGAGAACTGGGGCTGGCCGTTGCCCTGTGCCGTGTTGTCGTATGCGGCCACCAGGCCGAACCCGTGCGTGAACACGGTGGTGTCGTTGGTCCAGTTGCGCTGCCCGACCGGGAGGCCGGCGAGGTCGATCTCGCGGACCGAGACGATCATGCCGCGGGAACCGTCGACGGCGTACCGGTCCACATCCAGCGTGTCCGGGAACGCGTAGAACCCGCGGATCTGCTGCAACTGCCGGAAGGTGGGGCTGACCACTGCGGGATCGAGCAGGCGGGTGGCCTCCAGCGTCCCCCGCTCCTCGGCGATCGCGTCGACGCTGGCGACCTCGTTGCCGGTGTACTCCGTCCGCTCGACGCCGGTCAGGTCGTACGCCCCCAGGGTCGCCTGGATGTTCCGGTCGATGTAGGGGGACTCCCGCTCCAGCTCGGTGGGGCGCACCTGGAAGTACTGGACGAACGCCGGATAGCCCCAGCCGATGACCATCGAGGTCACCAGCAGCAGCCCGACGCCGATCATCGGCAGGCCGAACGAACCGCGCAGCGCCGAGACCACGAACAGCAGCGCGACGATCAGCGCTGCGAACGCCAGGATCGTCCGCGACGGCAGCACGGCATGGACATCGGTGTAGGACAGCCCTGTGAAGCCGGGGACCAGGGGTTTGCTCTGCACCGCCAGCTCGTAGCGGTCCAGCCAGTAGGCGGCGGCCTTCAGCAGCAGCGCCGCCATGGCGATCAGGGAGATGTGCGTGACTGCGGCCCTGCTGAAGCGGCGCCCCGCGGTCTGCAGCCGGATGCCCCCGTACAGGTAGTGGACCGACAGCGCCGCCAGCAGGCAGATCATCGCCACCGCGAACAGGAATCCGACCAGGAACCGCAGCCATGGCAGCGTGAACACGAAGAAGCCGAGGTCGAGTCCGAACTGCGCGTCGGTGGAACCGAAGTCCTGACCGTTGCGCCACAACTTGTAGATGTCCCACTCGGCAGACGCCGACAGCCCGGTCATCAGGCCGAACAGCACCGCGACCGAGATGGCCGTCGCCTTGCGGTAGGGCTCGACGGACATCCGATAGCGCTCCAGGGATGCCTGCTCGGCCGTCAGGTTCCCGAACGCGGGACGAGTCCGGTACGCGATCCACATCGTGACCAGCAGCGCTGCCGTCATCGCCAGGCCGAAGGCGAAGAACATGCCGATCTGCGCCACCAGCCGGACCCGGAACGCCTGGGTCTTGCCGACCGAGTCGTACCACAGCCAGTCGGCGTAGATGTTGGCGAACACGACCCAGCCGACGATCAGCAGCCCGAGGACGATCAGCGTCGGCACCAGGACCCGTCCGCGCGCCGGCGGCGGCCCCTCGGCCGAGAGGTCGTCGCCGCGACCGCGACCGCCGCTGTCGCCGGGCATTCCGAATGTCACGATGCCTCACCTACGAACATGTTGGTAGTTCCCGATCCCCGGCCCGCCACGATTCGATCGAGTCTATCGCTGTGGACAAAGTGTCGATCGCAACCACCGTCAGACCCTCCGGAGCAGCGCCGGCGACATCGGGACAGTTCGCGCGCGGCACCAGGAAGAGCCCGGCGCCCGCGCGCTGCACGGAGATGATCTTCTTGTCCGCGCCACCGATGGGCCCCACGTTGCCCTGGGCGTCGATGGTCCCCGTGCCGGCGACCTGGGAACCGCCGAGCATGTCGCCCGGCGTCATCCGATCGACCATGGCCAGCGAAAAGACCATCCCCGCGCTCGGCCCGCCGATGCCCTCCAGCGTCACATCGGCGGTGAAGTCGGAGGTGTAGTTGTCCACCAGCAGCAGCCCCAGGTAGGCGCTGTCTGACCCGTCATCGCGCGATCCCGCGGTGATCACGGCCTGCTCAGCGCTGCCGTCGCGCGTGTACTCCACCGTGATCTCGCTGCCGGACGGACGGGCGGCCACCGCGGATGACACATCCGCAGCGCTGTCGGTGGGCGCGCCGTCGACCGCGGTGATGACGTCCCCGGATCGCAGCACGCCTTCGGCCGGGGAGCCCGGCTCCACCGCCGACACCAGTGCGGCGCTGGTCACCGGGCGCCCGAGGTAGTTGGCGGCCGCCGCCAGCGCACTACTCGTGCTCGCCTCGAACACCGCGGCAGCGATCTGCTCCTCGGCATCCGGCTCGGTGCCCGGTGGGTAGCGGACGTCCCTGGGTTCGACGGCGCTGTTCGGCGACAGCCACGCGAACAGCGCCGCACCGATCGCCAGGTCCGCGGTACCGCCGTATTGGGACACCGTCACCATGTCGAGCCGGCCGGTGGTCGGGAACGTGTCCGCCCCCTCGATCTGGACGACCGGCCCGCTGTCGGTCTCGGCGAGCACGTCGAAGACCGGCCCCGGCGAGATCACGACATAGGGCACCGGCAGGAACGCTGACGCCACCGTGGCGACGACGAGCGCCGACGCGGCCCGCGTCCAGCGTCTCCGCCGCTGTGACAACCGATTCATCCAGCCGACCCGGGATCGCGCCGGTCGGCCCTCGGCTGAAGCGCCGCGCGCATCTTCTCGGCGCGCTGGGCCGGCGGAAGCACGCGGTGCCGGCGCCGCTGCACAGCGGGCACGGCCACAGCGGCCGCCACGGTCGCGACGACGGGCAGCACGAGCCACTCCAATGGCGTCATAAGCTCCTCGCAACCGGTACCGTGCCGTCCCCAGCACGGTACCTCAGCAAGGCCCGGCCGCCCGTCGGGCGGGGTGTCGGCGGTTGCGCTCTGCGCGCAACCGGTGCGCAGGCCCGGACGGCGTTTCGGCATCCGGCGCTCGGGGCGTCTACCGTTGCATCATGCCCCCGGGAAGCGCTCGGGGTGGACCAGGAGGTCGTTGATGAGCAGCGGTCTACCGTTCGGCTTCCAACCAGGCGATGAGGATCCCAGCGGCGCCGGCAACCCCCTCGGGGAGATGGCGCAGTTCGGCGCCATGCTGGAGCAGCTCGGACGGATGATGCGCGGCGCGGACGCCGATACCGGGCCGGTGAACTGGGATCTCGCCAAGCAGGTGGCCCGGCAACAGGCGGTCGCCGAGGGGGACCCGAGCCCGACCAGCGCCGATTCGGCCGCCGTCTCGGATGCCGTCCGCCTGGCCGAGCTGTGGCTCGACGAGCGCACGACCTTCCCGGCCGCCACCGGATCCGCGCGGACCTGGAGCAGGTCCGACTGGGTGGAATCCACCCTGCCCGCCTGGCGGTCCTTCATCCAGCCGATCGCGGAGCAGACCCAGGCCACCCTGGGCTCGGTGCTGTCCGGGCAGGGTCCCAGCCCCGACGCCCTGCCGCCACAGCTGCGCGACGCCCTGCCGCCCGGCATGGACCTCGGCGAGCTGGCCGGCCCCCTGCTGGGGATGGCGCGCCAGATGGGCTCGGCGATGTTCGCGATGCAGGCCGGCCAGGGGCTCGGATCGCTGTCGAAAGAGGTGTTCGGGGCCTCCGACATCGGCGTCCCGCTGACGCAGGACGGCCACCCCACCCTCATCCCTGCCAACATCGAGGGTTTCGCGGAGGGACTCGAGGCACCGATCGACCAGGTGCGGCTGTTCCTCTCCCTGCGCGAGGCCGCCCACCAGCGGCTGTTCACGCACGTGCCCTGGGTCCGGGCGCGGCTGACGGGCGCGGTCGAGGATTACGCGCGCGGGATCCACATCGACCTGGACCGGATCGCCGAGGCGGCCTCGACCATCGACCCGAGCGACCCGGCAGCTTTGCAGGACGTCCTGTCCAGCGGCGTCTTCGAGCCGCAGGACACCCCTGCCCAAGAGGCCGCCAAGGCGCGGCTGGAGACGCTGCTGGCCCTGGTGGAGGGCTGGGTCGCGGCGGTGGTCGACGAGGCCGCCGGTTCGCGCCTGCCGTCGTCGGCGGCGCTCGCCGAGGCGATCCGCCGCCGCCGGGCCACCGGAGGGCCGGCGGAGAAGACCTTCGCCACCCTGATCGGGCTGGAGATGCGTCCGCGGCGGCTGCGGGAGGCTGCCGCGTTCTGGGCGGTGGTCGCGGCCGACGGAGGGCCGGCGGCGCGCGACGCGCTGTGGGCGCACCCGGACCTGCTGCCGACCAGCGACGACCTCGAGGCGCCGCAGGACTTCCTGGCCCGCTCCGGGCTGTCGCTGCCCGGCGATCTGCTGGCGGAGAACCCGTCGGACGATGCGCAGTCCCCCGAGCCTCCAGCGCAGGACCGGTCCGGCGACGACGACGCCGCGATCTGAGATCGCACCGATCGGCCGGGCGCGCCACGCGGCGGGCGACGCCCCCGCTCAGCGGTGCCGGCCCCGGATGGGCTTAGGGTGGCGGCTACGCCCCACACGGGCGCCCGGCCATGGAGCTGGGTAATGCGAGGTCACGAGGAGACACAACATGGCCGAGGAGTTCACCGGCACCGCCTACTGCGTGAAGTGCAAGACCAAGCGCGACTTCACCGGCGCGGTCGTGGTCAACGACAAGGGCACACGCATGGCGAAGGGCAAGTGCCCGGTCTGCGGGACGAACGTCAATCGAATCCTGGGCAAGGCCTGACAGCCGCTGTCCGATCGGCGGACGGGCCCCCGTTCCAGCCCGGAAGCCGGGGCCCGTCGCCTGCCGGCACTACGGTGTGCTCATGACCTGGCAGGCGGCGGTCGCGCAATCGGTCGCCGACCTCGAAGCCGCCCTGCGAGCGCTGGCCGGCGACCTCATCGCCATCCCGTCGGTGGGTGGGACGGATGCGGAGGGCGCCGCCCAGCGGTTCGTCGCGCATTGGCTGGCCGAGCACGGGTTCGACGTCGAGGTGTCGGACGTCGGCATCGACCGCACGGCCAGCGGCTTTCCCGGCATGGAGGTTCCGCGCGACGCCCTGGTCAAGGTGGTGGGGCGGCGGCCGGGCAGCGGGAGCGGCCCGGACCTCCTCCTGCTGGGCCACACCGATGTCGTGCCGGGTAGCCGCACCGCGTTCCGGCCGCGTTGGGAAGCCGACCGCCTCGTCGGCCGCGGCGCAAGCGACATGAAATCCGGACTCGCCGCGATGTGCGTCGCGGCGGCGGCATGGGCCCGCTCCGGGCACCGCCTGTGCGGCGAGCTCGTCATCGCACCGGTCAGCGCAGAGGAGGACGGCGGCGCGGGGACGTTCGCCCTGCTCGCCGACCCCGCATCGCTGCACCTGTCATCGCTGCATCTGGCGCCGGGGAGCGCGGCCGTCATCCCCGAGCCGACAGCCGGCCGCATCGTACGGGCCAACGCCGGTTGCCTGACGTTCCGGATCAGGCTGGCCGGACGCGCGGCGCACGGGGCGCTGCGGTGGCGCGGCGTGAATCCGATCGACAGCCTTCCCGTGGTGCTGCGCGCATTGCGCGATCTCGAGGCCCGTCGGTGCCGCGACGCGGGGGCGCTGTTCGACGATTGGCCGCTTGCCTACCCCATCAGCATCGGCACCATCAGCGGCGGCGAATGGGCCTCGACCGTGCCCGCAGATGTCGCGCTGACCGGCAGGTACGGCGTCCGGCTCGGGGAGTCTCTCGATGACGCGCGGCGCGAGTTCGAGCAGGCGCTGGCCGCCGTCTGCAGCACGGATCCCTGGCTGGTCGATCACCCGCCGGAGGTCTCCTGGTGGGGGGCGCAGTTCGACAGCGCCGCCACCGGGTCCCGCGAACCGATCGTGGCTGCGCTGGCATCGGCCGGTGCACCGGCGGCGACCGCGGCCGTCCCGTACGGGTCGGACCTGCGCCTGCTGGTCGCCCTGGGAGGGATCCCCACCGTGCAGTTCGGGCCCGGCACGCCCGAGGCCGCCCATACCGAGGACGAGTGGGTGCACTGGCCGGACGTCGTGGCGTGCGCGCGCACCCTGGCGCTGACGGCTGGGTACTTCTGCGGGGTTGCCGACTGAGGTGTGGACAACCGCCGATGACGGGTTGGCGTCGGGGGCACAGTTGTGCCATGCCCTCCGCGACGCAGCCGATCCTTCCCAGCCAGCCCTGCCTCCGCCCCGACGCCGTGGTCATCGCGGACGCGGGAGCCCCCGTGCGCATCGCGCTCTCCGCGCGCCATGTCGTCGCCATAGACTCGCCGCCCCCGGGGCTGTCCGAATGGCTGGTGTCGCTGGACGGCACAGTGCCGCTGGCCGATGCGTCCGCAACCGCGCCCCTGCCGCCCGATGAGGCGCTGGAACTGCTGGGGGAGCTGGATCGGGCCGGCCTGATCACCGACGCGAGCACCGGTCTGCTGTTCCGATCGCGGGAATCGTTGCAGAGCGACGCGGTGCGGGTGGCCGCCCAGGCCCGCAGCGGCGCGATCCGGCGCCCCGCCCCCAAGGCCGCGCCCTCGAGGGTCTGGGTGACCGGATGCGCGGACTGGGCGCGCCCGCTGTCCGACGCCGTCGCCCGTTGCGGCGGTGCCACCTGTGCCTCCGATGAATCGCGGGCGGACCTCGTCGTCGTCATCGCAGACGCCTTCGACCACCGGTCCCGCGAACTCGCCAGCCGCGCGATGGCGATCGGGATCCCGCATGTCGGCGTCGAGATCAGTGCCGTGGACGCGGTGTTCACGCCGCTGACCATCCCCGGACGCACCGCCTGCCGCCGGTGCTGGTCGCTGCAGGTCGAGGAGCCGGCGGACGACCTCCCGGCGCGCGCCTTCGCCGGCCGGCTGCCCGAGCCGCCCCGGTTGCCGGCGCATCATCGGGCCCTGGTTCTCGCGCTCGCGCTGGAGCACACCCTTTGCGCCGGCGAGGTGCTGTCCGGCGGGCTGCCGCCCGACCAGGGGGAGCAGGAGCGCTACCTGGACCTGCGCGCAACCGCGATCCAGAACCGGAGGGTGCAGCCGCACCCCGCCTGCGGCTGCGTGGGCCTCGCGGCGTGAGGGAAGTTCTGCCGAATGGTAGGACGTGGGTCACACTGGACCGGTGACGCCGAAGGTCCCCGATCCCGCTCCCGACGACCGGCGGCGCGACAGCATTCCGAGCCGGGGCATCGTCCGCAGCGCGCGGGTGGCGGCGCTGCCCTTGGGCCACGCCGGACGCGCCGCCATCGGGGTCGGCAAGCGGATCGGCGGCAAGCCCGCCGAGGCCGTTGCGGTCGAGGTCCAGCAGCGAACCGCAGAGCAGGTGTTCCGGGTCCTCGGCGAGCTCAAGGGCGGCGCTATGAAGGTCGGGCAGGCCATGAGCGTCTTCGAGGCCGCCCTTCCGGACGACGTGGCCGGGCCCTACCGCGCAACCTTGACCAGGCTGCAGGAGGCCGCTCCCCCGATGCCGGTCGAGCTGGTCCATCAGGTCCTGGCAGCCGAGCTGGGCGACGACTGGGAGTCCCGGTTCCGTGAGTTCGACGACCGGCCGGCCGCCGCCGCCTCGATCGGGCAGGTGCATCGGGCGGTCGCGCGCGACGGCCGCACCGTTGCGGTCAAGATCCAATACCCCGGCGCCGGGGAGGCGCTCACCTCCGACATCAACCAGATGATGCGGTTGGCCCGGGTCTTCGCCGGGTGGCTGCCCGGGCTGGACGTCAAGCCCCTGCTCGCGGAGGTGCGCGACAGCGCGCTGCGGGAGCTCGATTACCTCGCCGAGTCGGATTCCCAGCGCAGGTTCGCAGCAGTGTTCGAGGGGGACGAGGACTTCCTGGTGCCGCACGTGCTCGCCGCCTCGCCGATGGTCCTGATCTCGGAGTGGGTGGACGGCACCCCGCTGTCGGCCATCATCACGGCCGGGACGCGCGAGCAGCGGGATGCCGCCGGGCTGCTCTATCAGCGCTTCCTGCTCTGCTCGCCGGCGCGCGTCGGGCTGCTGCACGCCGACCCGCACCCCGGCAACTTCCGCATCACCGACGACGGCCGCCTCGCCGTGCTGGACTTCGGCGCCGTCGCCGACCTTCCCGGCGGGCTGCCCGTCGCGGTCGGGCGCCTGATGCGGATCGCGCTGTCCGGCGACGCGCACACCGTGATGCTCGGCCTGCAGCAGGAGGGATTCCTGCGGCCCCACATCACGTTGGACGCCCAGCGCCTGCTGGATTACCTGACGCCGTTCATCGAGCCCGCGCGGCACGAGGAGTTCCACTACTCCCGTGAATGGCTGCGGGCACTGTTCGGAACGGTCAGGGATCCGCGCAACCCCGAGTTCAGCATCGGGTTGAAGTTCAACCTTCCGCCGGAATACGCCCTCATCCACCGGGTCTGGCTCGGGGCCACCGGCGTGACCTGCCAACTGGATGCGCACGTGAAGGTGCGAGCCGAGGTTGAACGGTGGGTCCCGGGATTCGCCGAGGACGGGTAGCGGCGGCCGTCAGGAGCTGGGGTCGCGGGCGGGCTGGATGGCGGCTGCTGATCCCGGGCGGTTGCGCCTTGCTGCCGTCTGCGGCCGTGCGCCGGGTTTCGGCCGTGCGTCGAGGTGGGTGGTGGTCGGCCCGCCAGGCGTGCCGCTCCGGCTGACCGGTCTCGGGGCATCGGTCGCGCTCGCAGGTGATGCGGATTCCAGGGGTCAGCGGCCGGTGCGCAACGGCGGGGTGCGGCGCGTCGGGTGCGTGGCTGGCCGCTGCTCCCGCCGGCTGGGGCGCCAGGAGGCACCGGCTGCCTGCGTGCACCCGCTGGGTGGGCGGATCGCCCCGTGTTTGCACCCGGTGGTGGGGGGCTTTGCACCCGTTGCGGGGGTGGATCGCCCGCGACACGCCGTCGGGCGCCCACGTCGCGGGTGCAAAGCCCCGGCCGTACGGGTGCAAAGCCCCCCACCACCGGGTGCAAAGCCCCGCCACCCCTCTTTGTCAACCTGGTTGTGAGTCAGTCATTGATCAAGGGAGGGGCGAGG
>CAZECO010000099.1:5388-11667 GCA_964510455.1 uncultured Actinomycetes bacterium | reverse complement strand
TTAGGCAGACGATGACGAACGGGAGCACCCTTTGAGACGGGGAGCATGGCGTTTCCTGTCGCTGACTCGGTCACCCGCACCGGCTGCAGCGATGCCGACGGCGGCCCCGTAGCGCCGCCCGCCACCGTGTACACCCGGGACCGGCTGCCGAACCTGGTCCCCGGCGGCCCGGGCGATGCGGGCACCCGGATGCGGCCCCGGATCGAGTGGACGGCCTCCGGCGCCGGGCAGCAGACCACCATCTCCGACGCCCAGGAGGGCTGCACCCGCAGCGCGGTCGACGACCTGCCCGGCGACACCAGCGACCCCGGTGCCGGGAACCACGAGCACTGCTCCCGGTGCGCACCTGGGACACAGGGGCGCCAAATTGGCAGTGTGGCCCATCAGGCCCGACCCTGCCCAACACGGATACCTGACGATCTTGGACTTCAATGCACAGAACCGGTGACCTTCACTGCCGCTGCTCGAATTCCGCTAGGGCGGGGTGCGCCCCGCCGAAGCGGAGGAGGACAACGCTGCCCGGGACACCGCCGTCGAGCGTTGCGGAGGCCGAGCTGTCCCGGATCGCGGTGTCCCGCGCGAAGCCCGTTTTGGGACCCCGGCTGCCGCCGCCGGTGGGTGGTGCGACCATTTCCGCCAGCTCGGCCACACTCCGAGACCGACCCCATGCAGTTCGCCTGCGATGGAATGTCCGTTCTCATCCACCATCGCCTGCCCTCCGGTGAACCCGGCCCTTCGCGCCAACAAGGCGCTCAGGCCACCGGCAAGTCTCCCGGGAACTGCAGATGCGGCATCAGGGCTCCAGGCGCAGGGACACCGAGTTGATGCAGTACCGCAGGTCGGTGGGCGTCCCGTATCCCTCCCCGGCGAAGACGTGGCCGAGGTGGGACCCGCAGGTGGCGCAGCGCACCTCGGTGCGGACCATCCCCAGGCTGCTGTCCACGATCTCCACCACGCTGTCGCCGGCCAGCGGTGTGAAGAACGAGGGCCAGCCGCAGTGGGAGTCGAACTTGGCGTCGCTGCGGAAAAGCTCGGCGCCGCAGGCCCGGCACGAGTACACCCCGGTGGTCTTGGTGTCGGTGTACTCCCCGGTGAAGGGCGGCTCGGTCCCGGCGCGGCGCAGCACGTGGAACTCGGCGGGGTCCAGCTGCGCGCGCCATTGATCGTCGGATTTGGTGACCGGGTATGTGGTGCCATCGGGACGGGTGTCGGAGATGCCGCTCATGGTCCGAGCCTAGGCCGGGGCGGCCCCGACCACGAGTCGGCGCCGCGCCCGGGCCCATGATGGGAGGTGCCGGTTCCAGGGAGGCGAGCGATGCATCCGGATTCACCCAGTGATCCGCAGCCCCGGGTCGTCGAGGTGGACGGCCGCGCCATCGCCTACACCGACGAGGGGTCCGGCGAAGGCCCGGTTGTGGTGGCGGTCCCCGGCCTGCCGGGCAACGCCAGGGACTTCCGGTGGTTGGCGCCCGCCCTGTCCGAGTGGTCGCGGGTCGTGCGCGTCGACCCGCCCGGGTTCGGCGCCACGCCCCGCCCCGGGTTCGAGCCCATCTCGGCGGCGCGGAAGGCCGACCTCGTCCTCGGCCTGATGGCCGAGCTGGGGATCGAGCGCGCGGTCCTGCTCGGCCATTCGTTCGGCTCCGTCGTGGCCGCCCACGCCGCCGCGGCCGACCACCGCGCGGTGAGCCACCTGGTGCTCCTGGCGCCGCCGGGGGTCACCGCCCACTTCCCGGTCGGCGCGGTCAGGGTTGCGGCGACGGCGCTGCAGCATCCCACGGGGCGCCAGGTGCTGCGAGCGCCGCTGCGCGCCCTGTTCCGCGCCGGCGGCTTCCCGTCCTCGCTGCAGGACGGCGAGGTGTTCTGCGCGTCCATGGACTCCGGGGCGGCCGACTTCCCGGCCTACCGCCGTGCGCTGGACGCGGCACGGGCGCCGACCCTGATCGCGTGGGCGGTCGATGACCGGCAGGTGCCCCCGCGCAACAGCGCGGCGCTGCACGAGCACGCGGCAGCCGGTCCCAGGGTCGCGTTCGCGTCGGGCGGGCACAACATCCAGAAGACCCGGGCGCTGGAGATCGCGGCCATGATCCGGGCCTTCATCGCGTCCTGACCGGATCCCAGCCGCTACGGTCGGTGACGTGGCCAAGGGCGAATGGGGCGAGCCGGTCGAGCTCGAGGTCGGCGGCAGGACCGTCCGGATCACCAACCCGCTGCGCCCCTACTTCCCGGAGGTCGCCGTCACGAAGCTGGACGTGGCCTCGCACTACGCGGCCGTCGCGCCCGCGATGCTCACCGCGCTCTGGCACCGCCCCACCACCCTGGAGCGCTGGCCCACCGGCGTGATCCCGGGGGTCAAGCTGGCCCAGCGGGACGGGACGTACGGGGAGGCGTTCTACCAGAAGCGGGTGCCCAAGGGGGCGCCGGACTACGTGGAGACCGCGCACATCACGTTCCCCTCCGGACGCACCGCGGACGAGGTGTGTCCGACCGAGGAGGCGGTGATCGTCTGGGCGGCGAACCTCGGCACCATCACCTTCCACCCGTGGCCGGTGCGCCGCGAGGACGTCGATGCACCCGACGAGCTGCGCCTGGACTTCGACCCGCAGCCGGGGGCGGACTTCGACGACGCGGTGACGGTGGCGCTGGCGGCGCGGGAACTGCTCGATGAGCTGGGCTGGATCGGCTTCCCGAAGACGTCCGGCGGCCGGGGGGTGCACGTCTACGTGCGGATCGAGCCGCGCTGGACGTTCACCGATGTGCGGCACGCGGCGATCGCGATCGGCCGGGAGCTGGAGCGCCGGCTGCCGGACCTGGTGACGGTGAAGTGGTGGAAGGAGGAGCGGCCGCCGGGCAGCATCTTCGTCGACTACAACCAGAACAGCCGGGACCGGACGATCGCCTCCGCCTGGTCGGTGCGCGCACGGCCCGGTGCGCTGGTGTCGACGCCGGTGACCTGGGACGAGCTGCCCGACGTGCAGCCGGGCGACTTCACGGTCAAGACGGTCGCACCTCGGCTGGCCGCGCAGGGGGACCCGCACGCGGCGATCGACGACGTCGCCCACGACCTGACGCCGGTGCTGCACTGGTACGAGCGGGATGAGGCCGACCACGGGCTCGGCGACCTGCCCTACCCCCCGGAGTACCCGAAGATGCCGGGGGAGCCGAAGCGGGTACAGCCGAGCCGGGACACCGACCGGCGCAAGTGACGGCACGCACGTGGCTGCGCGGTATCACCAGAGGCTGCCGTCGGCCACCCGATCTCGCGCCGGCCGCTCACCGCGTTTGATCGCTGCGTTTCGCCGCAGTGTTGCGGCGGACTGCGGCGATCAATCCCGCATCCGCCCGTGCGACCCCCGCAGCACCTCCGCCAGATCGAAGCGCACCGGCCGGTCCAGCTGCGCGTAGGTGCACGAAGCGGGCTCCCGGTCGGGCCGCCACCGCTTGAAGGACGCCACATGGCGGAAGCGCGTCCCCTCCATGTGGTCGTACCCGACCTCCGCGACCCGTTCCGCCCGCAGCGGGATCCAGGACAGGTCCTTGGTGGCGCTCCACCGGGACGCGCCTCCCGGCACCCGCCGCGAGGGCGTGTCGGACAGCGCCATCCATTCGCCCCAGGGATGTTCCTGCGGGTCCGGGTCGGCGTACGGGGCCAGCTCCGAGACCAGCGAAGCCCGGCGCGCCGCGGTGAACGACGACGCCACGCCGACGTGGTGCAGGACGCCGTCCTCATCGAACAGCCCCAGCAGCAGCGACCCGACGACGGCCGACCCGTCCGGACCCGGCGCCTTGTACGGCCGCCAGCCGGCCACGACCACGTCGGCGGTCCGGGAGTGCTTCACCTTCAGCAGCGTCCGCTTGCCGGATTCGTAGGCGGCATCCAGGGGCCGCGCGATCACGCCGTCGAGCCCCGCGCCCTCGAACTGCTCGAACCACTGCTCCGCGATCGCCGGGTCGCAGGTGGCGGGGGAGCAGTGGAACGGGGCCCGCCACCCGGATGTGAGGGACTCCAGGGCGGCCCGGCGCTCCCGGTTGGGTGCGCGGCGCAGGTCCGCGCCGTCGACCGCGAGGGCGTCGAAGGCGACGAACGACGCCGGGTACTGCTGCGACAGCTCCGCGATCTTCCAGCCCCCGGCCTCGCTGCGCGGCCGCAGCCGCATGCCGAGCTCCTCGAACCACAGCCGGCCGTCGTGCGCGCTGACCAGCTCGCCGTCGAGCACCGTGCCGGGCGGGATCTGCGACAGCGCCTGCTCGACCACCTCGGGGAAGGCGTACGCCAGGTCGTCGGCCCGGCGCGGCTGCAGGACCACCGAATCGGTGTCCCGGAACAGCAGGGACCGGAACCCGTCCCATTTCGGCTCGTACAGCAGACCTCCGGGCACGCTGTCCGGGTCGGGGATCCGGTCGCCGACCGGCTTGGCCAGCATCGGCGGCACCGGGGGGAGGAACGGCAGGGACGTCATGCCCCGTCCCGGCGGTAGCGCAGGAAGACGAAGTCCCCCTCGACGGCTGCGCTGTGCAGCAGGTAGCCGGTCGGCGTCGTGGCACCCATGACCGGGCGCAGCCGTTCGCTGCCGCCGTGCAGCTGCGGCGACAGCGTCACGCAGTACTCGTCCAGCACCCCGGCGGCCAGCAGGCTGCCCAGGAAATGGGGGCCGCCTTCGGTGAGCAGCCTGCGCAGCCCCCGCTCGACCAGCAGGGACTTCGCGGCCGCGACGTCCACCCTCCCGTCGCTGTCGGGGCATTCGATGACCTCGGCCACGTCGGCCAGGGAGCCGTTGTCGCTGGCGCAGATCACGATCGGCCGGACCGGGGCCTCGGTGAACATTGCCAGGCCGGGGTCCAGCGTGGGCGTGCGGGTCACCACCACGAGGACGGGGTGCTCGGCGAGTCCGGCGGCGGCACGATACTCCCGCAGGGACTGCCGGGCCCGGATCGGGTTGTAGCCCTCGGCGCGGATCGTGCCCGCAGCCACGACCACCGCGTCGGCGAGGCCGCGCAGGAAGCCCAGCAACCACAGGTCGGCGGAGCCGGACAGCCCGCGGGCGCTGCCGTTGAGGTCGACCGCGAGGCCGTCGGCGCCCATCACCATATTGGCGCGCAGGGTGGCGCCGGGGCCGTAGGCGTACCAGGCCGCAACCTCGGCCTCCGAGGCCGGTTCGCGGGAGTGCAGCAGTCGCATGGGCTGATCCTGTCAGGCGCCACCCGCCGCAGCAGCCCGTACCCTGGATCGGGTGCAGCGCCTCGTCGACCGCAACCCCGCTGCCTCGCCCGAGCAACTGCTCACCGGATTCGTACCCCCGCCCCGATTCGAGGCCGTGAGCTTCGACAACTACCTGCCCGACCCGCAGCAGCCCACCCAGGCCGCCGCGGTCGCCGGTCTGCGGGCATTCGCCGCCCGGTTGCAGGCGCCCGAGCCTCGGCGGCGCCGCTTCCGGCGCGGCGCCCCTCCCGAGGCCCGCCCGGGCATCTACCTCGACGGGGGGTTCGGCGTCGGCAAGACCCACCTGCTGGCGTCCGTGTGGCACTCGGCGGGCGGCCGGTCGGCGTTCGGGACGTTCGTGGAGTACACGCACCTGGTCGGCGCACTGGGATTCCAGCAGGCCGTCGACCGGCTGCGCGCCTTCTCCCTGGTCTGCATCGACGAGTTCGAGCTCGACGACCCCGGCGACACGGTGCTGATGTCGAGCCTGCTGGGCCGGCTGGTCGACAGCGGGGTGAGGCTGGCGGCGACGTCGAACACCCTGCCCGATCGGCTCGGCGAGGGGAGGTTCGCCGCGGAGGACTTCCTGCGCGAGATCCAGCGGCTGTCCGCGCACTTCGACGTCTACCGCGTGGAGGGACCGGACTACCGGCACCGGGGACTGCCGGATCCGCCGCCCCCGGCGGACGACGAGGCGGTGTCATCGGGCCTGGCGCCCGGAGCGACCCTGGACGATTTCGAGGCCCTGCTGGCGCACCTGCGCGACGTCCACCCCTCGCGGTACGGGCAGCTGGTGGAGGGCGTCACCGCCGTGCACCTGCTGCGCGTGCGACCGGTGTCCGACCAGGCCGCCGCGCTGCGGCTGGTGGTGCTGGCCGACCGGCTGTACGACCGCGATGTTCCGGTGGTCGCCTCCGGCGTGCCGCTGGACCGGCTGTTCACCCCGGAACTGTTGAGCGGGGGATACCGCAAGAAGTACCGGCGCGCGATCAGCCGGCTGGTCGCACTGGCGCGGGAAGCGGCCGGGCTGACCGCCCACGGGCAGGGGTAGGCGGTCGGCCGACCTCCGATGTGCCGTGCTC
>CAZECO010000099.1:0-5288 GCA_964510455.1 uncultured Actinomycetes bacterium | reverse complement strand
TGGCGCATGGGACGCAGCCGGTTCCAGGACCCTGCGCGGCGGGATCGGCGCCGACGCGGCGCCGGCCGGCTGCCGGTGCCGGCCGGGCCCGGCAGTGCCCGGGAGTGATCGCCTGCCCGCCGCACAACGCAGCCGGCCGCGTCCGAGGCGTTTGATCGCAACGTTTCACCGCATGCCTGCGGCAGATCGCCGCGATCAACGCGCCGAGGGCCCGCCCTGCCCGGACGACGCTACTCCCCGGACGGGGGCCCGCCGCGCAGCTCGGCGATGATCCGGTCGTGCTCCTGCGCCGTCGACCGCCCGGCGCGGCGGTCGAGCACCGCCTCCACCAGCTGCTGCCGGGTGTCCGCGGCCTCCCGGCGCACGGCGGTCGACGTGACGACGCGCCCCTGGACGGGGCGCAGCAGCAGGTAGAGGATCATCGACGGCCACAGCAGGGTGACGGAGGCGATCCATGCGGCCCGGCCCCGGCCGGACAGGTCGCGCCGGACCTCGATGTCGAAGAGCACCACGAGCCAGACGAAGAGCATGGGGATCGAGATGAGCAGCGCGTAGGTCATAGGGCGTCCCACACCTGATCGGCAAGCCGCCGGCGCCGGTCCGCGAGATCGGTCAGGGCCGCCTCCGGCGGCGGCCTGTTCGACTGCACGTGCTGCCGCAGCAGGCTGAGCCGCTCGGCGACGAACACCGTCGCGGCGAGGAAGAAGGGGATGAGCAGGAACGCATAGAGCCCCGCCGACGCGCCGGCCTGCTCGAACACCCACCAGGACGTGGTCAACCATTCCAGACCGAAGGCGAGCGCCGCCAGGCCCGGGGTGATGGTGGCCCGGACGGCGGGCGCCGCCGGGAGCAGCCGCACGGCCTGCACCAGCAGCCACGGGACCAGCCCGATCACCGCGCCGAGCACCGCGTAGGGCATCAGCAGCACGCTGAGCACCAGGTCCCGCCAGCGGGACTGCGCCGCGCTGCGGCCCTGGCGCCGGCCGTGCCGCGCGATCGTCTCGTCCCAGGTGCGTGCCTCCCGCAGGGCTGCGCGGTAGTCGGCGGCGGCGCTTGCCAAGCCCCCGTCCTGATCCTGCTGGTGCAGCTGGCCGGCCAGCAGCTGCACGTCGCCGTAGCGCAGCGGCACATCCGGATCCTCCACGTCGTGCAGGGGGATCTCGGCGGCCTCCGCGTACGCGTTCGCGGTGTCCCAGTCGGGGTAGTTGGGCGCGGAGTCCTGCAGCCGCGACGTGATCTCCGCGGTCAGCGCATCGACGGCCTCCCGGTTCCCGGCGCCGCCCTCGAAGCCGTGGGCCCGTACCCATTCGTCGACGTCGAGCGCCGGTCCGGCGTTGACCAGGACCCGGCTGCGGAAGCCGGCCTTGTCCTCGTAGTGCACGCCGACGGCGACGATGCGGATGCCGCCCACCCCGGAGGCACGGGCGCCGAGCGCGATCCGCGCGGCGCCGGTCTTCACCGGGGCGATGTGGGGCACGTCCTGGGTGACGCCCTCCGGGAAGATCAGGATCGTGTCCCGCTGCTGCAGGGCCTGGTAGCAGGAGCCGAACATCACGTCGTTGGACGCCTTGGCGCCGTCGGCCGCCCGGTGCACCGGGATTCCGCCGATGGCCGTCATCAGCTGGCCCGCGACCGGGATCTTCCAGATCACATCGCGGGCCACGATCCGCGGCATCACCGGGAACGCGTCGACCAGCAGCACCCCGTCGGCGAGGCCGCCGAAGTGGTTGGCGACCGCGATCGTGGGCCCCCCGCGCCCGCCGGTGACGAGGCCAGGGTCCACCCACACGTCGATCTCGCGGTACACGAGGTTGCTGACCAGCCGCGCCAGGCGGCGCACGACAACCCCTCGGGGCCGGGCGCTCATCGGCCGACCGCGACCGGTGCCGGGCGGAACAGCAGGTCCGCGACGACGACGAACGCGGTCGCCGTGCCCAGATGCCACAGCCCGTGCAGCTGCAGCGGGCTGTCCGCGTCGCACAACGGCGATCCGGTGCGTCCGAACAGGTACGCCAGGCCCGCTACGGCGCCGATGACGGCGAGCACGACCAGCCTGGTCCGGGTCAGGCCGGGCAGCACCACCTGGTCCCTGCGCCAGCGCAGGACCACCACGACGGCGATCAGCAGCAGCAGCAGCGGGATCGGGGCGTCATGGAACAGCTTCGAGCCTGCGACCTGCGGTCCGTGATACAGCACGCTGCCGACGCCGACGAGCGCGAGCAGGGCGGCGTACCCGCCGCCGAACCCCCAGCGGGCCTCCCGGGGCACCCGGACCCACACGATGACCCCCGCGACGACATAGGCGCCGCTGGTGATGGCGTTCGTGGGCTGGGCGAGGAAGCCGTCGCGGATAGCCTCGCAATCGCTCCCGCCAATGACTTCCTGCAGCGGCGCCAGCATGTGGCGCATTCTATGTGGACGTCATGACGCGTCGGCCTTCAGTGCGCGAACGGGTCGGGCAGCTTCCCGCGCCGGATCTGGCGCCGCCAGATCCACACCAGCGGCCAGCCGACCACGATCGGCAGGGCCCACTGCGCCGCCCGGTACAGCACCACGGCCACGCCGATCTCCGTGCTGTACGCCTCGCCGGCGATGAGTCCGAACAGCGCGATGTAGGCGGCTTCCACGAACCCGACCCCGCCGGGCGTCAGCGGGATGGCCTGGACCAGCAGCACCAGCGTCCACACCAGGAAGGCCTGGCCGGCGGTGATCACATCCGCGGGGATGCCGGCGAACCGCACGGCTGCCAGCAGGATCACCGACGTCCACAGGGTGGCCATGGCGGAGGCGAGGAATGCGCGCCACCACACGTCGTGCACGGTGCTCAGCGCGAGGTCGCGGACTCCGACGACACGGTCGGCGATGTCCGTCACGGGGTCCTTCTTGATCCGCGCGAGGCCCCAGTTGGCGATGCCCTCGACCGTCCGGCCCAGCCAGGCGGAGAACCGCTCGCTGCGGGCGACGCCGATCGCGACGACCAGCGTGCAGCCGACGATGACGGCGGCGATGACGGCCACCCAGATCACCGCGCTGGGCAGACCCTCGAAGCCCATAGCGGCCGTCGCGACGACGGCGATCACCGGCAGGGAGAACTTCACGAGGTTGTCGAAGATCCCCGACAGGAAGATGCCCAGCATCGAACTCTCGACCGACGCGCCCCACGAGCGGTACATGCCGAAGCGCACAATGAGGTTGACTGCGGGAACGGTGCTCCCGACGCCGGTGCTGGCGACCCAGGCGGTTGTCCCCTGACGCAGGGTCAGCCCCGGAGTGAGCAGGGCGTACAGCCACCCGGAGGGGATGAAGACGATCAGTCCGGCGACCAGGAGGAGGGCGAACTGCGTCGGATCGAGCGTGCCGAGCGCCTCGCCGACCTCTTGGTAGTCGATCACCTTCGGCAGCAGCCACCCGAAGATGACCACGACGATCACCAGCGAGATCACCGACTGGATGATCGTCGCCCGCTTCTTGCGGGCGTCCATCTTGGCCGGGGGGGCCTTGAACAGCGAAGCCGCGTCGGGGCCCTCCGCCTGGGGTTCCGGATGCGCGGTCATGGTCTCAAGGGTCGCACGCGGCGAGGGACGGCGAGGGATCACCGTCAACCACCGCGCCGAGGAATCGCCCGTCCCATGAGGGGCCGTGCCGGGAAGCCAGTCTCGGCTGTCAACAGGTTTTCCACCACCTGGGGACGCTCTGTGATCGCGTGATTACGCGTGGCGCTGCACAGGGGACCAAACACTATGCGTGAAGGGCTGAGCGTCCGTCGCGTTCGCCCACGCGCAGCAGTCAGAGCGCTCCGAGCCACCGCCGAGCGCGACCGCCGAGCGCGACCGCCGAGCCCGAGGATGGCGTTCGAGACAACGTTCTGGGCGGCTTCCCGCCCCTGCCCCGTCCTCGGAGATGAGTACAAGCGACGAGTTGTGCTCCAACCCGATTTGATGTGGCGGTGGCGATGCGGGGAGGCCACCAGACGCTTGGCAGCCGCTTCACATGCATCTGCGGTTGCGAGGCGGCCTGGTCGCCCCTGCAGGGTCAGGACCCTGCGGTTGGTGTGGCGGCCACGAGGACGCCGATCTTCTCGATCCGGTGTTCCGGGTTGCCGAACTCATCGGACCAGTAGTTGCCCTCTGCACGATCTTCGGGCGTGCGGCACGTCGACAGCGTGATCATGGCCTGGAAGGGCGGCGCGTCCGGATTGCCGGGGACTGCGGCTGACTGCTCCCTCAGCGACTGCTCGGAACGGAAGGACGTGAGCCGCGTTTCGATGATCCGGTAGGTGTAGCGATGATGCTCCGTAGCCACGTGCACATCCGCCCCTTCGGGCAGCGCGGGAAGCATGGCGAACGGCTTCGTCGAAGATGTGCGGTGCGCCGCGATCAGGTAGTTCCCGATACCGCCAGGGCCGACGAGACCGCCGGTGCCGAACGGGCTCGCCGCGCTGCCGCCGTCCTGGATGCGAGTGCCCTGCGCATCGTCCGGCGTGCCTTGGTGTGGGCTGACGGGAAGGTCCACCAGATCCAACTCGGGGATCGTGAGCCACGCCATTTGGGGACGGCCGTCGCCGGCCAGGGGTTGCGTTCCCGGCGCCGGCCCTTCTGGAACTGGGCCGCCGGTGGGCGTCGGCGTCGACGACTCGGTCGGCGATGGCGCGGCACCGGGGGTGGGACTCTCGGACGCAGGGAGGCTCGCCGCTGCCTCGGCTGCGACGGAGGCGACGGGCCCCGGCTCAGGTTCCACACCGCAGGCTGCGAGAGCGGCCAGCCCGAGCAGGGCGGCGACCCCCCTCACCAGCGAGTGACGTGCCATGGAATCGATGGTAGGAGCGTTGCCGCAGTGGTCGCGTCTGTCGGATCGCGCTGGGGTCTCGCTGCTGAGAGCATCAAGGCCCGCATCGGGCACACCACGGTCGCCGCGGCGATGCGGTACCAGCACGCCGCGCAGGCGCAGGACGCCTGGATCGCCGAGGCCCTGTCCAAGTTGGCTTGACCGCTCGACGATCGAGTGCCAGCCCTCTTGTTCAGATCACAAGTCCAGCACCTCAAGGCTGTGGTTGAACTCGTCCGCCGTATCGCCCCCCAGGCGCTCGGCCTCCTCCGCGTGGGCCTTCACCTCGTCTTGGAACGAGGCAGCCGTCTCCCAGTC
Organism: uncultured Actinomycetes bacterium; assembly: GCA_964510455.1. GTDB lineage: Bacteria > Actinomycetota > Actinomycetes > S36-B12 > CAVXYG01. The sequence continues at coordinate 146 of CAZECO010000099.1, read as the reverse complement.
CCCCGCGTCGGCGGCGTAGAGGCCGAGTGAGAAGTAGTGGAACAGTTCTGCAGCAGCATCGACAGCGGGGGCGAATGAGGGTGCGACCGCATCGCAGGCGGAGGTGTCGAAGTCCGCTGCGGCCTGCTCATGGTCGGCCATCCTGT
>CAZECO010000098.1:0-11760 GCA_964510455.1 uncultured Actinomycetes bacterium | reverse complement strand
GGCCACCACCGGGTACAGCGACATCAAGGAGTTCCAGCGGGTCGCGGTGAACGTCTGGCCCCGGTAGCAGGGGGCGGGCCCGATCCCCGGTACAGCCCGACGAGGTAGCGTCTGGCCCCGGTAGCAGGGGGCGGGCGGTAGGAGTTCGGACAGGTCGCGGTCAGCCCATCCTCCGGCCGGCAGCACCAGTTCTCCGCTCCCGCGGCGGATTTGCCGCCGACACGCCGGGAACAGCCACCCGCACGCGTGCGTCCGGACGCACGGGATTGAGCATGTCGGGTGCTCCGGCCGGCTGTTCCCGCAGGCGGGGCGCGAGGATGCACCCGCTGGGGGCTTTGCACCCGTTCAGGGGGCGGATCACTTACGACACGCCGGAGGCAGCCCCCCGTATCGGGTGCAAACCCCCGCAACGGGTGCAGGAACCGGCCTCGGAAGGCCGGAAACCTCCCCGCAGCGGGTGCAGGCCCGGACCGGACGAGGGACCGACAGGCCCCGACCGGGAGCATGGGGGCAGGCAGGCGCACCCCCCACCGCTGCCACAACACCGAACGATCCCCGCCCCGCCAGCCCGGCTCGGCGAAGCCCAATTGCGCCCGACGTCCGGCAAGGAGTAGCGGCGGGGCGCCCCGGAGCGGGCGGCGGTACGTTTGACTGGTGACGAGTACCGACGCACCCGCCCCTGTGCATGACGACCGCCTCAACCCCGCCCAGCGGACCGCGGCGATCAACCGGTTGCGCAGCACATCCGCGGCAGCGCCTCTGGACGTCCTCGTGGTCGGCGGCGGCGTGGTAGGTGCGGGGTCGGCGCTCGACGCGGCCACCCGCGGACTGGCCACCGGGCTGATCGAGGCGCGGGGGTTCGCGTCCGGCACCTCCTCGCGGTCGAGCAGGCTGGCGCACGGCGGCCTGCGCTACCTCGAGCAGCGCGAGTTCTCGCTGGTCCACGAGGCGCTGACCGAGCGCGGGCTGCTGCTCGACCGGCTCGCCCCCCACCTGGTCAGGCCGGTGCCGATGATCTTCCCGGTCGTCGGAAAGGCCTGGGAGAAGCCGTACGCCGGGATGGGCGTCACGTTGTACGACGCGCTGTCGCGGATCGGCGCCTACGGGGGCTCCATGCCGCGGCCCCGGCTGCTGAGCAACACGGTGGTCAAGGGCCTGGCCCCGTCGCTGGACACCACCGGCTGGCAGGGCGCGGTGCAGTTCCACGACGCACAGATCAACGACTCCCGGCACACCGTGGCCGTGCTGCGCACCGCGGTCGCGCACGGCGCCGCAGTCGCCGACGGCGTGGAGCTGGTGGACCTGCTGCGCGAGGAGGGCCGGGTGGTGGGTGCGTCGGTGCGCACCGACGACGGCGGCACCTTCGACATCCGTGCCCGGGTGGTGCTGTCGGCGACCGGGGTGTGGACCGATCAGTTCTTCGCCATGTGCGGGCAGCAGGGCACCAGCCGGGTCCGGCAGGCGAAGGGGGTGCACCTGGTCGTCCGGGGAGGCGCCATCCGCTCCACGTCGGCGGTGATCGCGCGCACGGCCCACAGCGTGCTGTTCATCCTGCCGTGGGCCAACCGCTGGCTGATCGGAACGACCGACACCCCCTACCGGGGCGACCTCGCCGAGCCCGGGGTGGATGCCGAGGATGTCGAGTACCTGATCGAGCAGGCGAACCGCTGGCTGGTGGACAAGATCAGCCCCGACGACATCCTGGCGACCTTCAGCGGGCTGCGGCCGCTGGTGGCCGCCCAGGTCGCCGACGCCCAGGACGAGGCGACGACGCAGCTGTCCCGCGAGCACGTCGTCTTCGAGCCGGTGCCGGGCACGGTCGTGGTGACGGGCGGGAAGTACACGACCTATCGGGTGATGGCCGCCGACGCGGTCGATGCCGCGGCGACGGTGCTCGCGATGGGCAACATCGACGGCGAGGCGATCGCGGAGTCCAGGACCGACAACATCCCGCTGGTCGGCGCTGACGGCTACAGCGAGTTGTGGGCCGCCCGCCGACGGCTGGCGCGCAGCAGGGGGCTGTCCGAAATCACCGTCGCACAGCTGCTGCGCCGCCATGGGGACCGGGCCGGCGATGTCCTGGACCTGATCGCGGACGATGAGGCGCTGGGCCAGCCCCTGCATCCGTCGTCGTCGCACGTGCGGGCGGAGGTCGCCATCGCGGTCACGCACGAGGGGGCCCGCACCCTGGGCGACATCCTGCTGCGCCGCCTGCGGATCGGCCTGGATTTGCCGGACGGGGGTGGGGCGATACTGGACGATGTGGCCGCGCTGGCCGCACCGCACCTGCGGTGGGACTCCGGCGACATCGCCGATGCGATCGCGGAGTACCGTGCTCAGAACACAGCGGGCAACTCTTGGAAGGAGAGCAGCCATGGTCATGACGGCTCCTGAAGTGCTGACAGGGCCGGGGCCGCTTCCGGCGGAACTGGTACAGCGCCTGAACGCGCGGGTGAACAGCGACGGCACGCTGCCCCCGCTCCAGGATTTCGCACCCTTCACCGGGGAGATGTTCGCCGAGGTCCCGCAGTCCAGCGACGCGGACGTCGACGCCGCCTTCGCCCTGGCGCGCGACGCGCAGCGGCGCTGGGCCAAGGTGCCGATCAAGCAGCGCGCCGCGATCCTGCTGCGCTTCCACGACTTGATGCTCGAGCACCGCGACGAGGCCCTCGACATCGTGCAGACCGAGACCGGCAAGGCCCGCAAGGACGCGCTGGAGGAGTTCCTCGACATCCTGGTCACCGCCCGCCACTACGCCCGCGACGCGGCCCGCCTGCTGAAGGACCGGCGGCACCGGGGCGTGTTCCCGGGCATGGTCGGGGTCCGGGAGCACCACCACCCCAAGGGCGTGATCTCGATCATCTCGCCGTGGAACTACCCGCTGACGCTGGCGGTCTCCGACGCCGTCCCCGCGCTGATGGCCGGCAACGCCGTGGTGCTCAAGCCCGACTCCAACACCCCCCTGAGCGCACTGTGGGGCGCGGAGATGCTGCGTCGCGCAGGGCTGCCGGAGGGGCTGCTGGAGGTCGTGATCGGCGCCGGCACCAGGATCGGCCCCCAGATGGTCGCCAACGGCAACTACCTGATGTTCACCGGCTCCACCGGGGTCGGGCGCATGCTGGCGGCGCAGTGCGGGGAGCGCCTGATCAGCTGTTCCATGGAACTCGGCGGCAAGAACGCCATCCTGATCGCGCACGACGCCGACCTGGACAAGGCCGCGGAGGTCGCGGTCCGGGCGAGCTTCTCCAACAGCGGCCAGCTGTGCATCTCGATGGAGCGGATGTTCGTGCACGACTCCATCTACGACGAGTTCATGGACCGGTTCCTGCACCGGGTGCGGGGGATGCGCCTGGTGGCCGGCGTGGGTTGGGGCGCCGACATGGGATCGCTGATCTCGCAGTCCCAGCTCGACACCGTGGACGGCCACGTGCGCGATGCGGTCGACAAGGGCGCCACCGTCCTGGCGGGCGGCCGGCACCGCCCGGATCTGGGACCCTTCTTCTACGAGCCGACCGTCCTCACCGACGTGGACGAGTCGATGTTCGCCTCCCGGGAGGAGACGTTCGGCCCGGTGGTCTCGGTGTACCGCTTCAGCAGCGAGGAAGAGGCCGTCGAGCGGGCCAACGACACGCAGTACGGCTTGAACGCCGCTATCGTCAGCCGCGACATCAGGCGCGCGAACCGGCTGGCACAGCGGATGCGCTCCGGCACGGTGAACATCAACGAGGGGTACGCGCCCGCCTGGGGGACGATCCGCTCCACGATGGGCGGTGTCGGGGACTCCGGGCTCGGCCGCCGGCACGGCGATGAGGGGCTGCTGAAGTACGCCGAGAAGCAGACCGTGGCCACCCAGCGCGTCATGGGGTTCGGCGCTCCCTTCGGCTGGAGCGACGAGACCTGGGGCAACGCGCTGACCACCGCGGTCGGCCTCATGAAGAAGGCGGGCATGAAGTGAGCGAGTTCGACTACGACGTGATCGTGGTCGGTTCCGGCTTCGGCGGATCGGTCAGCGCCCTGCGGCTCACCGAGAAGGGATACCGCGTCGGCGTGATCGAGGCCGGCCGGCGGTTCGATGAGAAGACCTACGCCAAGACGTCGTGGCGGGTGCGCAACTTCCTGTTCGCGCCCGCGCTGGGCTGTTTCGGCATCCAGCGGATCCATGTGCTGCCCGACGTGTTCGTGCTGGCCGGTGCCGGCGTCGGCGGCGGGTCGCTGGTGTACGCCAACACCCTGTACGTCCCCCCGAAGAAGTTCTTCGAAGACCCCCAGTGGTCGGGCATCACGGACTGGGCATCCGAACTGGCGCCCTACTACGACCAGGCCATGCGGATGCTCGGCGTGGTGAAGTACGCCGGGGAGAGCCCGTCGGACGTGGTCATGAAGGCCGTGGCCGACGAGATGGGCGTGGGCCACACCTATACCACGACACCGGTCGGCGTGTTCTTCGGCGAGGGACCCGGGATCGAGTCCCCGGACCCCTACTTCGGGGGCAAGGGCCCGAGCCGCACCGGCTGCATCGAGTGCGGCGAGTGCATGACCGGCTGCCGCCACAATGCGAAGAACACGCTTCCGAAGAACTACCTGGGGCTGGCCGAGGCAGCGGGTGCCACAGTTCACCCCATGGCGACGGTCACCGCTGTGCGACCGCGGTCCGGGGGTGGCTACACCGTGAGCGTGAAGCGGACCGGCTCGACGTCGCGGAAGCTGCGACGGACGCTGACGGCCGAGCACGTCATCATGGCGGCCGGGACGTACAACACCCAGCGACTGCTGCACCGCATGCGGGACGACGGCTACCTGCCAGGACTCTCGCCGATGCTCGGCAGGCTGAGCCGCACCAATTCCGAAGGCATCCTCGGGGCGCTGTCCGGAGCCAAGGACGCCGACTTCACACGAGGGGTGGCCATCACGTCGTCCTTCTACCCGGAGCCGAACACGCATGTCGAACCCGTCCGCTACGGGAAGGGCTCGAATCTGATGGGCATGCTCGGGACGATCCTCACCGAGGAGGAGGAAGGTGTTTCCCGCTGGCGCACCTGGCTCCGCGAGGTGGGCGGGGATCTGGAAGCCGCAGCCCGGTCGCTGTCGGTCCGGAAGTGGTCGGAGCGCAGCATCATCATCCTGGTGATGCAGACGCTTGACAACTCGCTGACCATCTCCGGCACGCGAGGCCGGACCGGCCGCTGGCGGCTCACCAGCAGCCAGGGGGAGGGGCAGCCGAACCCGACGTTCATCCCGGTCGCCAACGAGGTCACCGAGCGCGTCGCCGCCCAGGTGAACGGCGCTCCCTTCGGCAACGTCGGCGATGTCATCGGTGCTCCGATGACGGCCCACTTCGTCGGGGGCGCTGTGATCGGTGCGGACGCCGACAGCGGGGTGATCGACCCCTACCACCGGGTCTACGGCCACCCCGGGCTCCATGTGGTGGACGGTACAGCCATCACCGCCAACCTCGGCGTGAACCCGTCGTTGACGATCACCGCCCAGGCCGAGCGGGCGATGGCGCACTGGCCCAACAAGGGCGAGGCGGACCGCAGGCCGGCTCTCGGGTCGCAGTACGTGCCGGTGGCGCCGGTGGCCCCGATCGCGCCGTTGGTCCCGGATGACGCCCCCGGCGCCCTGCGGCTGCCGATCGTGGAGGTCAGGCACGGCGTCCAGGCCTAGCGTCCGCCGCTCGGCCTGCGGTAGCGGCGGATCGTGGACTACCGTCGGAGGGTGGGCATCACAGACACCGCACTGGCGAAGGCGCAGGCCGCAGTCTCCCGGGCAGAGGCGGACGTGGCAGAGATCCAGGCGCAGCTGAACCGCGCCAAGGCGTCGCTTGAGGGCTCGAGCACGGCAGGCGGTGTCCTGGACTCGCTGAAGGACGTCGCGGTCGTCGGATCCCTGACCGCCAGCCTGCGAGACGAGTCCACTGTGGACCAGGCCAAGGCCAGGGCCGAGGTCGACCGGCTCACCGCAGAACTGAGGACGGCCGAATCGAAGCTCGACCGGGCGCGCAAGGCCCAATCCGCACTGCGGTCGGTAGTCGGCGACGACTGAGCTTCCGTCGCTGGTCTGCCTGTGACGGCGAACCGTGACATTGTGGCCACCGCCGGCCTACCCGAGTTGTTCGTCGACCGTCCGGCGTTCCCCCCGATGCCGGATGCGCCAACCTTCTTCACGGCACGGCACGGCACGGCACGGCACGGCAAGGCACGGCAGGGCAGGACACGGCAGGGCACGGAACGGCCCGGCCCGCGTGAGGTCTGTCGCTGCGCTCGACGCGACTCCTCGCGCCAGTGAGGGGGATAGCGATCGGCCACTGTCCCGTTCGCACCAAGGGGCTGTCCATCCGCTGACCCCAGTAGCCCTTGCCCATCTGAAGCGCTGTTGTGATGGCGAATGCGTCGAAATGCCGGGCATGCCCGGAAGCCACGCTCAACCGCGGGCACTACCTCGCAATTCCGACGCGTTCGCCACCAGCAGCCGGCGGCAGCTGGTCGGGGGCGAACCGTTCGGCGCTTCCCGCGTGCGGTGACTCAAGCAACATCGATCCGTGCCCGGCGCTTGCGTCCAGATCAGCGTCACATCGCGAAGCACCGGCTCCTCGCCGACCCGCACCCGCCGGGCTACCGATGCGATCAGGCGGCGCGGCACCGCTCCCGGGCGTAGCGTTCCACCATGGCCGGGCAACCCGATGATGAGGAGCGCGGGCTGCGCGGGAGCATGCGGCGCGCCCTGGGCGGCGCGATCGGTGCGGGCGCCGACGCGATCGACGCCACCGTGGGCGCGGTCGGCCATTCGGTCGGCGGAGCCGCCCTCGATGTCACCGGGGCCACCGCGCAGCAGGTCATCGAGGAGCTGGAGCCCTATCTGATCGAGGAGGCGATCCCGCGGATCGTCGCCGGCATCATGCCGTACCTCACCGATGAGGTCGTCCCCGAGGTGCTGGAGCGGCTGCAGACCCACCTGGTGGAGGTGACCATCCCCGACGTGGTGGACGGGGTGACGGAGCATCTGGTCGAGGTGACGGTACCCGAGATCCTGTCCGGGGCCACCCCCCGGCTTGCGGAGGATCTGCTACCGCGGCTGCTGGAGGACCTGCGGCCGTTCCTCGCCGACGAGCTCGTGCCCGGACTCATCCAGGCCCTGCTGCCCCAGCTGACCGAATCGATCGCGCCGGAACTGGTCGATGCGCTGATGCCGAAGCTCGAGGCCGAAGTCGCGCCGCGCCTGGTCGACTCCCTGATGCCCAAGATCCGCCGGGATGTCGTCCCGGCGATCCTGGAGGACATCGTCGACGATCCGTCGGTCCGCGACCTGATCCGGGAGCAGAGCCAGGGCCTGTTCCTCGACGCCCTGGAGTCCCTGCGCGAGAACATGGCCGATATCGACAACACCATCGAGCGGACCGGCCGCCGGCTGGTCGGGCGCAAGCCGAGGCCGGAGCCGGAATCGGGTGTCGACGTGGTGCTCGGCGCCACGGGTGGGACGGCGCCCCCGGCCCGGGCTACGCTGAGCTCGCTCGCCGAGCACCGCCGCGCGTGGCAGGCGATGCCGATCCCCCCGGCGCCGCCGGGACGGGAGTTCGCGCACGCCGGAGCCCTGACGCGGTTGGCCGCCTTCGGCATCGACGTGACCCTCGCGGGCTGGCTGGTCAGCCAGGCGCTGTCTGCGGTAGTCGGTCTGCTGGACTCGCTGCTGGATCCGGTGCCGCCGGCGGCCGTGGCGACACTCAGCGTGATGGCGGCATCGTTCGTCCCGTTCTACCTCGGGCTGTCGTGGTGGTTGACGGGCCGCAGCGCGGGCTTCTGGCTGGTCGGTATCCGGGTGTGCACACCGGACGGGCGCAACCCGGGATTCCTGCGGGCGCTGGTGCGCGCGTGGCTGGATGTCGTCGGGTTCCTGGTGTGGCTCGTCACCGGGATCCTCAGCCTCTTCGACGCCAAGCGCCGCAGCTGGCTGGACCGGATCGCGCACACCGAGGTGCGCTACGTCGTGCCCAGCAACCAGCAGAACCGCTACATCCGGGAGGCGCTCGCGGAGCGCAAGCGCGCCTGGGAAGAGGAGCAGCAGGGGTAGCCCCGAGCGGTTTCGCGCAGGGGGCCCGCGCCCGGGCCCGATTCTGCCACATCTGGCGGGAAACGCACGGAATCGGAAACCCGGTGCTTCGGTAACTGGCGGGGAATGGGGTCGCGGCGCAGGTACGGTCGGCGGCGGATGCGGCCGCTGTGCCCAGCCGGCGGTTCCCGCGGCGGTTGATCGCAGCGTTTCACCGCACGGCTGCGGCAGATCGCTGCGATCAACGCCGACGGGCGACCTGGCCCGCCTCTGCAGAACCGCAAGTGACCCGGGCGCGCGACGACGCTGGCGCCCGGGTCACTTGCGCCCCCACCCCCGCCAGATTCCGACGTACCGGATGACCGGGAACCGCCCAGCGTCCCGTGTCAGGGCCCGGGGTCGCCGCGCGATCCCAGGCCCGATCCTGCGAGAATTCGGCCACATCTGGCCGGGAACGCGCGGAACCGCCCGAGCTGCCGGCGTCGGAACCGCCCGAGCCGTCGGCGCAGCCCGTCCGCGTCGGCCCCGCCCCGCGCCCGCCCGCGGACCGGCGACTCCCCACCCACCCCGCCCAGGCCAGACCGTGCACGGAGGCCGCCCCCGGGGAGCCGATAGCCTCGTACCAAGGCCGCAGCAGCGCGGCGAAGGGGAGGCGCGCCCGATGGTTCGTCCGGTTCTGGTGGTCGATTTCGGCGCTCAGTACGCGCAGCTGATCGCCCGGCGCGTGCGCGAGGCCGGTCGGTACTCCGAGATCGTCCCGAGCACGGCGTCGGCCGCCCAGATGCTGGCCCGCGACCCCGCCGCGATCGTGCTGTCCGGCGGGCCGTCGAGCGTCTACGAGCAGGGCGCGCCGCGGCTGGACCCCGCGGTCCTGGAGGCGGGGGTGCCCGTCTTCGGCATCTGCTACGGCTTCCAGGTCATGGCCTCCGAGCTCGGCGGGACCGTCGAGCGCACCGGCGGCCGGGAGTACGGCCGCACCGGCCTGCGCACGCGTGAGGGCGCGGTGCTGTTCGGCGACGCCCCGCAGGAGTTGTCGGTGTGGATGTCGCACGGCGACGCGGTCACCCACGCACCGGAGGGCTTCGCCGTCACCGCCGCAACCGACGCCACGCCCGTCGCCGCGTTCGAGGACCGGCGGCGGCGCATGGCCGGCGTCCAGTTCCATCCGGAGGTCCGCCACACCCAGCACGGCCAGCGGATGCTGCAGCACTTCCTGGACGACATCGCCGCCGTCCCGTCCAACTGGTCGACCTCCAGCATCATCGACGACCAGGTGGCCGCGATCCGCGCGAGTGTGGGGGACGGCCGCGTGATCGCCGGGCTGTCCGGCGGCGTGGATTCGGCGGTCGCCGCCGCACTCGTCCATCGCGCGGTGGGGGACCGGCTCACCTGCGTCTTCGTCGATCACGGCCTGTTGCGGTCCGGGGAGCGCGAACAGGTCGAGCGGGACTACGTCGCCGCCACCGGCATCCGGCTGGTGGTGGTCGACGCCGCCAAGCGGTTCCTCGACGCGCTGGCGGGCGTCACCGACCCCGAGACGAAGCGGAAGATCATCGGCCGGGAGTTCATCCGCGTGTTCGAGGCGGCCGAGCGGGACCTGATGGCCGAGGCGGGGGAACTCGGCGAGAAGGTCGAGTTCCTGGTCCAGGGGACCCTGTACCCCGACGTCGTGGAATCCGGCGGGGGCACCGGCACCGCCAACATCAAGAGCCACCACAACGTGGGCGGGCTGCCCGAGGACCTGCAGTTCACCCTCGTCGAGCCGCTGCGGACGCTGTTCAAGGACGAGGTCCGGCAGATCGGTCTGGATTTGGGCCTGCCCCCGGACATCGTCTCGCGCCATCCGTTCCCCGGCCCCGGGCTGGGGATCCGGATCATCGGGGCGGTCGACGAGGAGCGGTTGTCGATCCTGCGCGCGGCAGACGCCATCGTCCGCGAGGAGACGGCCGCGGCCGACCTCGACGCCGAAATCTGGCAGTTCCCCGTCGTGCTGCTCGCCGATGTCCGGTCGGTGGGGGTGCAGGGCGACAGCCGCACCTACGGCCACCCGGTCGTGCTCCGGCCGGTCACCAGCGAGGACGCCATGACGGCGGACTGGAGCAGGCTGCCCTATGACGTCCTGGCGCGGATCTCCAACCGGATCACCAACGAGGTGCCGGAGGTCAACCGGGTGGTGCTGGACGTGACCAGCAAGCCGCCGGGCACCATCGAGTGGGAGTGACGAGCGGCCCGGGCGGCCGTCATGGGAAGGTGGGGGCATGAGCCGTCTGAGTTCGATCGATGCCTTCTGGATCAACGCCGAGACCGAGGGCCCGCCGTTCGCGATCGGTGCGCTGGTGGTCCTGGACGGGCCCGCACCCAGCCCGGAGGAGATCCGCGAGATCATCGGTACTCGGATCTCGGGTGCCCAACGGATGCGGCAGCGACTGGTGGTGGACAGCCTGCGCGTCCGGCAGCCGGCCTGGGAGGACGCCGAGCCGGACCTGAAGCACCACGTCCAGCACGTGCAGCTGGGCCCCGACGCGGACCAGGCCGATCTGGAGAGCGCGGTCGCCGAGATCATGCAGACGCCGATGGACCACGACCGTCCGCTGTGGGACTACACGATGTTCACCGGGCTCACCGACGGGCGCTGGGCGGTTGTGTCGCGGGTTCACCACACGGTCGCCGATGGCCAGGGGGCGCTGCTGCTGACCGGCCGGCTGATCGATATCGATCCCGCCGGCAGCAAGACGCTGACCGACGCGCTCGAGGAGTACATGGCGCTCTCGGCCGCGGCTCCTACATCCGGCAAGCAGGACACCGGGGCGCTCCTGGCGGATGCAGCGAAGCGCGGCGGCGACCTGGTGCTGCGAGCTTTGCGCACCGCCGTCACCTCCCCCGCCGCCGCCGGCGAGGCCCTGCAGGCAGCGGCCGGGAATGCCGCGCAACAGGCGGACACCCTCGCCACACAGCTGCCCAAGTCGGCAGGGATCCTGGCCGGCTCCCCCGGCGAGCACCGGGTGTGGACCACCACGCAGGTGGCGCTCGCCGATGTGCAGCGGATCAGGAAGGCGCACGGCGGCACCGTCAACGACGTGGTGATGACCCTGATGTCGGGCGGATACCGGGCACTGCTCAACGGCTGGGGTATGGACCCCGACCGCGCCAGCATCCGGGTGCTGGTCCCGGTGTCGCTGCGCAGCGCTGGGGATCTGGCGTCGAACAACCAGGTCAGCGCACTGCTGGTCGTGCTGCCCCTGTCCCACGGCACCGTTGCGCGGTACAGCGACATCCGGGCCCACATGAACGCCGTCAAGGATCTGGGCACCGCGCCCCTGGCCGCACCGATCTACCAGGCGATCGACAAGACCGTGCCCGCCTTCGTGCAGACGTACGCGGTGCGGGCGTTCTCCGGGGCGGTCGGCGCGGCGTTCACCGAGACCCTGGTCACCAACGTCCCAGGCCCGCAGTTCCCGGTGTACCTCGCCGGCCGGCAAGCGCGGATCATGGCGCCGCTGATCCCCCTCGGTGATCCCTGGCGGCTGAACACCGGGGTGGTCTCCTACGACGGGATGCTCAACTTCGGCATCACCGGCGGCGAAGGCATCGGCGACCGTGTGCACGACGTGTCCGACGGCATCCACGAGGCGCTGGGCGAACTGCTGGCCGCGACGGGGGGATGAGGCGGGCGGCGGGCCGTTCGCACCGGGGCGATCTGGGGCAAGATCGTTCTGA
>CAZECO010000097.1:0-12060 GCA_964510455.1 uncultured Actinomycetes bacterium | reverse complement strand
GGGGTCGCGCTGCCATTCCTTGGCGACCTTCACCCGCAGATCGAGGTACACCGGTGTCCCGAGCACCCGCTCGATCTGGCCGCGCGCTTTCGAGCCCACCCGCTTCAGCCGATCGCCCCCCCGGCCGAGCACGATCGGCTTCTGGCTGTCCCGCTCGACGTACAGGGAGGCGTAGACGTCCATCAGCGGCCGGTCGGGGCGGGGGATAATCTCGTCGACGACGACGGCGATCGAGTGGGGCAGCTCGTCGCTGACCTCCTCCAGGATGGCCTCCCGGATGAACTCCGCGATCAGCACCAGCTCCGGCTCATCGGTCACCTCGCCGGCCGGGTACAGCGGCGGCCCCGGCGGCAGCAGGCCGATCAGCACCTCCGCGAGCAGACGTGAGTTCTCGCCCGTCTGCGCCGACACGGGGACCACCGCCGCCCACTGCAGGGCAGTCTCCTGCCCGAACCGGCCGACGTCGGCCAGCCTGGCTGCCAGCGCAGGGCGCGCCACCCGGTCGGACTTGGTCACGATGGCTACGACGGGTCCGCGGACCGCGTCGGCCACGCGTGCGGCGATGAACCGGTCCCCCGGTCCGGCCGCCTCATCGGCGGGCAGGCAGAACCCGACCGCGTCCACGCTTGCCAGGGTCGTCATCACCAGGTCGTTCAGACGCTGGCCGATCGGGGTCCTGGGGCGGTGGACGCCCGGAGTGTCCACGATGACGATCTGGCCGTCGGGGCGGCTCAGCACCCCGCGGATCGTGTGCCGGGTGGTCTGCGGCTTGGACGACGTGATCGCCACCTTCTGCCCGACCAGCGCGTTCATCAGCGTGGATTTTCCGGTGTTGGGCCGTCCGACGAAGCTCACCAGTCCCGCGCGGTGCACGCTCACGGCGACGTCCAGGCAGCCGCGACCGTCGCGTCGGGCCGGCACAGGATGAGGGCGGCTCCGGCCTCAGCCAGATCGCCGAATACCTCGGTGTCGCGCACATCCGGCTCCGCCGACGCGCCGACCACGACGCAGGACGCCAACCGCTGCGCACCGGACGCGGCGGCCGCCGCAACCGCGAGTTCGACGGCCGACAGCTGCAGATGGGGCAGCACGACGCCGGCTGCGCTGTAGGTCCGACCGGTCTCGTCCACCACCGCGGCGCCGTCGCTGGCCTGCGTGCGCGCCCTGGCGGCCCGCGCGAGGGTGAACAGCTTGGCCTGGATGTCGGTGAGCGCCGCCGCGTCTTCAGCCATGGTGTTCCCCTGCTTCCTCCACGGACCCCGACAGCGGGCGGCACAGCACCGTTCCGATGCGGTTGCGCCGGCCCGCCGCCGACTCGGCGATCAGCTCCCAGCCCTGCTCCTCGATCTTCGCCCCCGGGATCGGCACCTTGCCCAGCCGCCTGGCGAGCAGGCCGGCCACCGTCTCCACCTGCACGACCTCGCCGTTGAGCTCGATGTCGGCGAGGTCGGCCAGATCCTCCACCGGCAGGCGCGCCGACACGCGCCACCCGCCGCCGGGCAGCGGCTCCACCTCGGGGCGGGTGGTGTCGTACTCGTCGGCGATCTCCCCGACGATCTCCTCCAGGATGTCCTCGATGGTCGCCAGGCCGGCGGTACCGCCGAATTCGTCGACCACGATCGCCAGGTGCACCCGGTCGGCCTGCATCTGCCGCAACAGGTCGTCGACGTTCTTCGAGTCGGGGACGAAGTACGCCGGCCGCATGACGGACTCCACCAGTTCGGTGTTCTCCGACTCGCGGTGCTCGAAGACCCGCCGGGTGACGTCCTTGAGGTACACCACGCCGAGCACATCATCGGCACTCACACCGATCACCGGGATCCGGCTGCATCCGCTGCCCAGCCCGAGGCTGATCGCCTGGCGCAGGGTCTTGCCCTGTTCGATCAGCACCATCTCGGTGCGCGGCACCATCACCTCGCGCACGATGGTGTCCGACAGCTCGAAGACCGAGTGGATCATCTGCCGCTCATCGTCCTCGATCAGGTCGGCCGCCTCCGCCTGATCGACGAGTTCGCGCAGCTCGGCCTGGCTGGCGAAGGGGCCCTCCGGGAACCCCTTGCCCGGCGTGAACGCGTTGCCGAGCAGGATCAGCGCCTTCGTCAGCGGCCCCAGGATCGTCGACAGGCCCCGGATCGGCCGCGAGAGAGCGCCGGCGATCGCGTACGCATGCTGCTTGCCCAGCGTCCGCGCGGCGACGCCCACGACCATGAACGACAGGCCGGCCATCACGAGCACGGTGAGCAGGACCGCCGGAACCAGAGCCATGAGGTCGGCCATGACCACCAGCGCTAGGGCCGTTGCCAGCACCAGCAGGGTGTTGTGGCACAGCAGCAGCGCGTTGATGTAGCGCGGGCGATCGGCTGCCAGGGCGGCCAGCCCGGGTGCGCGCTTGTGCCCCTCGCGCCGCAACTCGTGCACGCTGGCCGCGCTGAGCCGGGACACGGCGGTCTCCGCAGCCGCCAGGACCGCCGCGAGGACCAGGGCGAGGCCGGCGCAGAGCAGCAGCAGCACGTCGGTGTCCGTCATCTTCAGCGTCCCGGCCGCGCCCGTTCGAACTGCTCGACCAGGGACCGCTGCAGGCCGAACATCTGCGCCTCGTCCTCCGGCTCCGCATGGTCGAACCCGAGCAGGTGGAGGATCCCGTGGGTGAGCAGGATCCGCAGTTCGTGCTCCGGCGGATGGCCGGCGGCGGCGGCCTGCGCGGCAGCCACCCGCGGGCACAGCACGACGTCGCCGAGCATGCCCTGCGGCCTGGGTTCGCCGGGGACGCCGGGTCGCAGTTCGTCCATCGGGAACGACATCACATCGGTCGGGCCGGGCTCGTCGAGCCACTCCTGGTGCAGCAGCGCGATGTCGTCCGGCTCCACACACACCACCGACAGCTCCGTGGCCGGATCCAGCAGCAGCTGCTCCATCACGAAATCGGCGAGCGCCACCAGGTCGCCCACCGCCACCGGGTCGGTGGTCTCGTTGCGCAGCTCGACGGTCATCGGCGGTGCTTGCGCTGGTCGGAGCGCTGCGCCGGAGCAGCCTTCGCGGACTCGTAGCGGCCGTACGCCTCCACGATCCTGCCCACGAGCTTGTGCCGGACGACGTCCCCGGCATGCAGCTGGCAGAACGCCACATCGGGCAGCCCGGAGAGGATCTCCCGCACCACGTCGAGCCCGCTGCGGACTCCGCCGGGCAGGTCGGTCTGGGTGACATCGCCGGTGACCACCATCGTGGAGCCGAAGCCGAGGCGGGTGAGGAACATCTTCATCTGCTCGGCGGTGGTGTTCTGCGCCTCGTCGAGGATGATGAAGGCATCGTTGAGGGTGCGGCCCCGCATGTAGGCCAGCGGCGCCACCTCGATGGTGCCGCTGGTGATCAGCCGGGGGATGGAGTCCGGGTCGATCATGTCGTGCAGCGCGTCGTACAGCGGACGCAGGTAGGGGTCGATCTTCTCGCTCAGCGTGCCCGGCAGGAACCCCAGGCTCTCGCCGGCCTCGACGGCGGGCCGCGTCAGGATGATCCGGTTGACCTGCTTGCTCTGCAGCGCCTGGACCGCCTTGGCGACGGCGAGGTAGGTCTTGCCGGTCCCGGCGGGGCCGATGCCGAACACGATGGTGTGCGCGTCGATCGCATCGACGTACCGCTTCTGGTTCAGCGTCTTGGGGCGGATCGTGCGGCCGCGGCTGGACAGGATGTTGGCGGTCAGGACGCTGGCGGGGCTGCCGCCCTCGCCGCGCAGCATCGCGATGGAGCGTTCCACGGCGTCGGGGCTGAGTGCCTGGCCGGTGCGCAGCACCGCCAGCATCTCCGCCACGAGCAGCTCGATCAGCGCGACGTCGGATCCCGGCCCGCTCAGCCGGATCTCGTTGCCGCGCACCAGGACATCGACACCGGGGAACGCCGACTCGATCACCCGCAACAGGGAGTCGCCGACGCCGATCAGGGACACCATCGGCTGGGATGACGGCACGACGATCGTGGTCTGCAGCGCCTGCGCGACGGTGGCTTCCCCGCTGGCGGCCTTCTGGCGGGTTGATGATGGCTCAGACATGGGGCGGGCCGCATCGCGACCCGACAGCCTCCTTCCGGCGATGTCTCATGGTACTTCGGCCGGTGGGCGCACGCGCCGACTCGCGCGGGCGCTGATCGGCGACGGCGGTTCAGCCGGGCGGCCACCCGAGCTGGCGCTTGCCCAGCAGGTGGACGTGCACGTGATCCACGCTCTGCCCGGCCTCGGCGCCGGTGTTCACCACCAGGCGGAAGCCCGAGTCGGCCACTGCGAACTCGGCCGCCAGCTGCGCTGCGGCGGCCAGCATGCGACCGGCGAGGGCGGGATCGGCCGCGGCTGCAGCAGCGATGTTGGGATGGTGCTGCTTGGTGATGATCAGCACGTGGACGGGCGCCTGGGGCGCGATGTCCCGGAAGGCGAGCAGCTCGCCGTCGTCGAACACCACATCGGCCGGGATCCTCCCCGCGGCGATGCCGCAGAACAGGCAGTTGTCGCTCATTGCAGCCTCCCAGGGGGACGCTACCGCAATCGCTGCAGCGCGTCCCACCCGCTGCCGGCAAGGCGCGATGTGCGACGCCTGGGGCGGGGGGGTGTGCGGGCGCTGAGCCGCGGAGTGCCGCGGGGCTTGTGCACGGCTCGTCGGCGCCGAACCATCCGGGCCCCGCCGAACCGCGAGCCGGCATCGGCCGCCCCGCGCCGCCTCACCGGATCGGGCTGCTGCGAGGCTAGGCTGAGCGGCATGCGATGTCGATTGCTGCGGATGTGCGGCCCGGGGATCGACTGATGCGGGCCTGCCCGAACTGCAGCGAGTTGGCCGACGACTCGGCGAACTTCTGCCACATGTGCGGCGAGCGCCTGCTCGACGAACCGCCCCCGCCGCCCGTGCCGATCCCCAGCGCCCTGCCGGAGCCCGAAACGTCGCGATCCACGATCTTGCTGCGGGTGCTGGTGCCGCTCATCGCGGTCCTCGTCCTCGGGGTCGGCGCCGCCGTGGTCCTGTCCGACTCCGGCGACGAGGGCGGCTCCGTACCGACACCGTCGCCCACCTCGCCGAGCCCAACAGCGAGCCCATCGCCGTCGATCCTCGCGGCGCCGCCGGCGGATGTCCTGGCCAGTACGCAGACCGTGCGCATCAGGCTTCAGGTGAGCAACTGTCCCGGGTGCGAGATCACCGCGATCCCGGCCGATTCCACCGCTGCGCAGACCGCCACCGTCGCCCAGGATTCCGTGCAGTACGCATTGCCGGCCCCGAGCACCCTCGGCCTGTCGTTCACCGTCGCCCACCCCGACGGCTTCGGCTCGGCGAACGGGCCGAATGCGGTCGTGCTGGCCCCGGCCGGCAAGCAGCCCGGCGCATCGGTGACGGTCGGCGAGGTGATCGACGCCGGTGCCGCCTCGCTGTGCTGGGCGGGCGCCGTGGAGTCCGATGCCACGATCCCCATCGTGGTCGAGCCGTTCGCGGACGGCACGCCGATCGGCGGCCTGCGGGCCTGGGCGCACCCGGCGCAGCCCGTGCTGTCGGCATCCGCGGTTCCCGCGGCCGACGGGACGGTGGAGGCGGCGGACCTGCTCGGGTGCGTCGACGCCCGGGCGGAACTGGTCGGCTGACGCCGAGTCAGTCCCACCTCCCGCAGCGTGCGAGGATCACCGATCCGGCCGCGGTCGCCGCGGTGGCGGCCCGCAGCACCGACGGCCCCATCCGCACCGCGCGCGCCCCGGCGTCCTGGAACGCCTGCAGCTCCTCGGGCGCGACCCCGCCCTCGGGACCCGCCACGACGACCAGTTCCCCCGAGCGCGGCGGCACCACCGCGGCGAGGCGGTCGGCTGCCGACTCGTGCAGGACCAGTGCCTGCGCGGCTCCCGCCACCAGCGCAGCGACCGCACGGCTGTCGGCCAGCGGCTGGATCAGGGGGAACCAGGACCGCCGCGACTGCTTGCCGGCCGCGGCCGCTGTCGCCTGCAGCCGGTTGGCCCCCTTGACCGCCCGCTCCCCCCGCCACGCGGCGACGCAGCGCTGCGCCGACCAGGGCACGATCTCGTCGACCCCGATCTCGGTGAGCATCTCCACCGCCGTGGCCAGGGCGTCGCCCTTCAGCAGCGCCTGCACCACGATGATGCGGGCCCGCGGCGGGGCCTCATGCTCCACGGCGGTCACCGTCACATCGATCGCATCCGGACTCCGGACGGCGGCCACGACGCCGCGCACGCGCACACCTCGGCCGTCCACCAGATCGACCGCTTCTCCGGCGCGCAACCGGCGGACGGTCGCTGCGTGGCGGCCCTCCGGCCCAGACAGCCGGACGACCCCGCCGGGCTCGGACCCCAGCAGCAGCTGCTGCGGTGCCAGGAAGACCGGTGAGGTCATCGACCCGCGAAGGCGTCTTTGATCCGGCTGAAGAAGCCCGCGGCCGGGGCATGCGGGTTGGCCATCGGCTGCTCCTCGCCGCGCAGCTGCGCCAGCTGTCGCAACAGGGCGTCCTGCTCGACGGTGAGATGGGTCGGCACCTGCACGTCGAGGTGGACGTTCAGGTCCCCCCGCACCCTGGTGTTCAGATGAGGCACGCCGCGTCCGCGGATCCGTTGGGCGGTGCCCGGCTGCGTACCGGGCCGCACATCGATGATCTGCGGCCCGTCGAGGGTGTCCAGCGTCATCGTCGTTCCCAGCGCAGCGGCGGTCATCGGGATCGGCAGCGTGACGTGAAGGTCGTCCCCCTCCCGGCTGAACACCGGGTGCGGCTCCACCGCGATCTCCACGTAGAGGTCCGCGGCCGGACCGCCGCCGGGTCCCACCTCGCCCTGTCCGCGCAGCTGGATGCGGACACCGTTGTCGACGCCGGGCGGGATCCGCACCGTCACCGTCCTGCGGGTGCGGACCCTGCCGTCGCTGGCGCACTCCGGGCACGGGTGCGGGATCGTCGACCCGTGGCCGCGGCAGTTCGGGCAGACCCGCGCGGTCATGATCTGGCCGAGGAAGGAGCGCTGCACGCTCTGGATCTCGCCGCGCCCCTTGCACATCGCACAGGTGACGGGGCTGGTGTCCGGCGCGGTGCCCTGCCCGTGGCACGCGTCACAGACCACGGCGGTGTCCACCGTGATCTGACGGTCCACCCCCGCCAGCACCTCGGCCAGGCTGACCTGCACCCGGATCAGCGCGTCATTGCCCCGCTGGGCCCGCCCGCGCGGGCCGCGCTGGGTGTTGGACTGTCCGCCGAAGAAGGCGTCCATGATGTCGCTGAAGTCGAACCCCCCGAACCCCTGCGCACCTCCGCCGCCGCCGCGCGGATCCATCCCCATGTCGTACATCCGGCGCTTCTCGGAGTCCCGCAGGATCTCGTAGGCCGCGGTGACCTCCTTGAACCGCTCCTGCGTGGCGGGGTCGGGGTTGACGTCCGGATGCAGCTCGCGGGCCAGGCGCCGGTAGGTGCGCTTGATCTCATCGGGGCTGGCATCCCGGGCCACACCCAGGACATGGTAGAGGTCAGTTGCCACGAGGCTCCTTCAACTGGTCACTGCTCGGCGAGGATCCGCCCCAGATAGCGCGCGACGGCCCGCACGGCCGCCATGTTCGCCGCATAGTCCATCCTGGTCGGGCCGACCAGTCCGATCCGTCCCATCTCGCCGGCGGCGGTGGAATAGCCCGCGGTCATCACCGATGCCTCAGCCATGGACTGCACGGCGTTCTCTGCGCCGATCCGCACCGTGATCGCCTGGTCGACGCCGCTCTCCGAGAGCAGCCGCAACAGCACGACGTGCTCCTCCAGGGCCTCCAGCACCGGGAACACCGTCAGGTGGAAGTCCTCGCCGTACTTCGTCAGGTTCGCCGCTCCGGCGATGACGACGCGCTCCTGTTCGTCCGGCGCCAGCGCTTCGGCCAGCGCCGCCACGGTGGCTGCCACGAACGATCCGTCCGCGCCGGTGTGCTGCTCGCCGACGCCCGCCAGCGCCTGTGCGGCCTCTGACAGCGGGCGGCCGTCCAGCCGGGCCCCGAGCTCGGCCCGCAGCCGCACCATCGTGTCCTCCGCGACCGGCTCCCGTCCGGAGATCAGCCGCTGCTCCACGCGGCCGGTATCGGTGATCAGCACCAGCATCGCCCGGGTCTGGCTCAGCGGGACCAGATCGATGTGGCGGACCGTCGAGCGGTCCAGCCTGGGGTACTGCACCAGCGCCACCTGGCGGGTCAGCTGCGACAACAGCCGGACGGTGCGCAACAGCACGTCGTCGAGGTCCACGCCCTGCTCCAGGAAGCTCGCGATGGCGCGGCGCTCCGCCGCCGACAGCGGACGGATGGTGGCCAGGCGGTCGACGAAGACCCGGTACCCCTTGTCCGTGGGCACCCGGCCGGCGGAGGTGTGCGGCTGGGCGATGAGGCCCTCTTCCTCCAGGATCGCCATATCGTTGCGGATCGTCGCGGGCGAGACGCCCAGCGGATGGCGCTCGGCCAGGGCCTTCGATCCGACGGGTTCCGAGGTGCTGACGAAGTCCTCGACGATGGCCCGCAGCACGGCGAGGCGGCGTTCATCGACCACGTCGCACCTCCCGGTCCACCTTTGGCACTCACTAGGCCCGAGTGCCAGTGTACGGCGCCTGCGCCGCCTCGGCGATGTTCACCGGCGACTCGCTGAGTCCCTCCAGCGCCAGCCGGTCGGCGATCAGGCGTCCGGACCGGGTCAGTCGGAAGGCGCCCGCCGCACCGTCGATCCATTCGGCCGCGCCCTGCGACACCCAGCCCTGCACCGTCGCCGCCCTGATCAGCCCGGCGGGCAGGCCCTCGGCCAGCCGGATCCCCAGCAGCACCCGTTCGTCGCGCTGCTGCTGCGCGGTCAGGGTTTCGCGGGCCTCGGCGGGGCTGGCTCCCTGCGCCAGGGATGCCGTCCATGCCCGCGGATGGCGGCGGTTCCACCAGCGCACGCCCCCGACATGCGAATGCGCCCCGGGCCCCGCGCCCCACCACGACCGGCTGCGCCAGTACGCCAGGTTGTGCCGGCACTCCTGCCCGGGGCGCGCCCAGTTGGAGATCTCGTACCACCGCAAGCCGTGGGCGGCGAGCAGCTCGTCGCAGGCCTCGTAGCGGTCGGCGGCCGCGTCGGGGTCGACGGCGCTCAGGATGCCCGCCCGCACCTGCGCCCCCAGCCTGGTCCCCTCCTCGATGCCCAGGCAGTAGGCCGAGATGTGGTCCGGCTCCAGCGCCAGCGCCGCCTGAAGCGTCTGCCGCCACTGCTCGGCGGACTCCCCGGGCGAGCCGTAGATAAGGTCGACGCTCAGGCTCCGCACTCCGCTGCGCCGGATCCGTCGCACCGCCTGCGGGAGGTCGTCGTGACGGTGGGTGCGCTGCAGCAGCGCCAGGGTCTGCGGAACCGCGCTCTGCATGCCCAGGGAGATCCGGTTCACCCCGGCTGACAGCAGCCCGTCCAGCAACTCGTCGGTCACGTCGTCGGGATTCGCCTCGACCGTGATCTCGGCATCCGGCAGGACGCCGAATTCCCCGCGCAGCACCCGCAGCACCTTCCCCAGGTCGGCCGGCGGGAGCTGACTGGGCGTGCCGCCTCCGAAGAACACGGTCGGTGCGGGCGCGTCGATGCCGTCGAGCACCCTGCGGGCGAGCCGGACCTCCGCCGACGCGGTGTCGGCCCAGGTGGCCGCGGAGACGCCCGGTCCGAGCTCGGAGGCGGTGTAGGTGTTGAAGTCGCAGTAGCCGCACCTGGTCCGGCAGAACGGGACATGCAGGTACCACGACAGGCCGGCGTCGGCGGCCAGCGCCTGCAGCGCGCCCGGCGGCAGCGTGCCGTCGCCGGGCGCCGGCTGGCCTTCGGGGAGCGGTCCTGGCACGTGCCCATTGAACGCCGATCGGCCCCGGAACGCCATCGGCGCCCCGTCCGCTGGGGACAGGGCGCCGTTGGTGTTGGGCGGATCAGCCCTTGGAGTACATGGACTCCACCAGGTCGGCGTTCTTCTCCTCGACGACCTTGCGCTTGATCTTCTGGCTCGGGGTCATCTGATCGGGCGTCAACTCGGGATCCACGGTGTAGGGCAGGATCCGGAACTGCTTGATCGTCTCCCAGCGGTTCAACTTGCTGTTGAGCCGGTCGACAGCCGCCTGGATCTCGGCGACAACCGCCGGCTCCTTGGACAACGATGCGGCATCGCCGGTCAAGCCGTTCGCATCGGCGAACACCTTGATCGCGTCCCCGTCCAGACCGACCAGTGCCGAGGCGAAGTTCCGCTCGTTGGCGATCACCAGGAAGACGTTGGCCAGACCGGTCTCGGCCTTGAACGCCGACTCGATGGCGCCCGGCGCGATGTACTTGCCGCCGGAGGTCTTCACCAGGTCCTTCTTGCGGTCGGTGATCGCGACGCGGCCCTTGTCATCGATGATCCCGATGTCGCCGGAGGCGAACCAGCCGCCGCCCGGTGCGAAGGCCTCGGCGTTGGCGTCGGGCCGGTTGCGGTAGCCCCGCATGACGCCGGGGCCCTTGATCAGGATCTCGCCGTCGTCGGCGATCCGGATCTCGGTGCCCGGGACGGGCTGCCCGACGGTGCGCGCCTTGTAGGCGGCCGGACGGATGATGGAAGCGGCCGCCGAGGTCTCCGTCAGGCCGTAGCCCTCGAGGATCGTCAGCCCCGCAGCGTCGTACCAGTTGGCGATGTCCTCGCTCAAGGCCGCCGATCCGGACACGAAGTACCGGATCCGGCCGCCCATGCGCGCCTTGACCTTGGAGAAGACGAGCTTCTCGGCGATGTTCAGCTGCGCTGCCAGCGCTCCGGAGACCGGCTCTCCGGCGTTCCGCTTGGCGGCCGCCTGGGCTCCGATCCGGAATGCCCAGTCGCCGATCTTCGCCTTGGCTCCGCCGCCCTCGAACTGGGCGTTGACGCCGGCGTAGACCTTCTCGAAGATGCGCGGGACGCCCGCCATGAAGGTGGGTTGGACCACCGGCAGGTTGTTGATGATCTCGGGAATCCGGCCGTCGACGGCGGTGGCGAAGCCGACCTGCAGCTGGGCGCTGATCAGCACCTTGCCGAAGACGTGCGCCAGCGGCAGCCAGAGGAACTGGACATCATCGATGTTCAGCAGGTCGAGGGCGTCGATGGCCGAGCCGATGTAGGTCCAGTTGCTGTGGGTGAGTTCCACGCCCTTCGGCCGGCCGGTGGTCCCGGAGGTGTAGATGATGGTGGCCAGGCCGTCCGAGTTGGTCTGCGCGATCGTCTCTTCGACGGCCTTGGGGTTCTCGGCCAGCTTCTGGCGGCCGAGCGCCTTCAGATCGGACCACGAGATCACGAAGTCCCCGTCGCCGCTGCCGTCGATGACGATGATCTTGCGGAGGTCGGGCAGCGAGCCCCTGGCATCCTTGATCTTGGCGACCTGCTTGTCATCCTCGGCGAACGCGAGCACCGAGCCGGAGTCGGAGAGGATGAACTCGACATCGTCCTCCGACGTCGTCGGGTAGATCGTCGTGTTCGCGCCGCCGGCGCACATGATGGCGAGGTCCGCCAGGATCCACTCCAGGCGCGTGCCGCTCTGGATCGCCACGCGATCCTCGATGTTCAGGCCCAGGGCGAGCAGACCTGCGGCGAGCTCTGAGACTTCGTCCTTGGTCTGGGCCCAGGTCAGGGAGCGCCAGCCGCCCCCGCTGGTCGGCGCCCGGAACGCCTCGCGTGCTGCCGATTTGGTCGCGCGAGCAAAGAACAGAGCCCCGACCGTCGGCGCTGGTGTCGGGTAGGGCTCATTCGCCGAGCCGGTGGTTCGACCGGCCGAGGGTACATCAGTCATCAAAGCCTCCTCGGGCGGGACATTCGCCCGCTGTGGTGTGTGCTGAGCGCCACCCTACGCATTGCGATCATCGAATGCTGCCTTCGGGCGAGAGTTCGCCGACGATTTGTCGGCCCGAGCAGCCGTGGCTCGCTCTATGTGCTGAACCGATGCCTCGCAGTGACGGGCAGTCAGCGGTTCTTGCCGGTGTCGGTGTCCGTGGACAAGGCTGCGATGAAGGCCTCCTGCGGCACTTCGACGCGGCCGACCATCTTCATCCGCTTCTTGCCCTCCTTCTGCTTCTCCAGCAGCTTGC
>CAZECO010000096.1:0-12071 GCA_964510455.1 uncultured Actinomycetes bacterium | reverse complement strand
ACGCCCCGTCGGCGGCGCAGCGGCGGTTCCAGCGGATCGGAGCGGTCCGCGTAGTCCTCAGTCCGGCGCGGGGTGCCTCGCCGACGGCTGTTCCTCCCCGGCGGGGCGCGAGAAGGCACCGGCTGCCTGTTTGGCACCTGTCGCGTGGGCGGATCGCCCCTGTGTTTGCACCCGGTGTGGGGGGCTTTGCACCCGTGGCGGGGGTGGATCGCCCGCAGCACGCCGTCGGGAGCCCACGTTGCGGGTGCAAAGCCCCGGATCGGGTGCATCTACCGGCCGCGGATCGCCGCAAACACCCCCGTTTCGGGTGCAAAGCCCCGCGACGGGTGCATCTACCCGCCGTGGACCCGCACCGCGGGGGGCCGGTCCCACGACCCGCCCCTCGCCCCGCCGGAGACTGCAGCCGCGGAACACGCACACCCCGCCAGAACCCGGCACCACCAAACGGCGAGTCTGCGCCGCCATCGCCCCCTGACCAGAGGAACAGCCCACCCGCCGCCCAGTCGTGCGTGGAAACCACCGAGACCACCGCCTCCCGCCAAGGACGTGAGCCGTCAGGTGGGCAACTCGAGGGACGCGGGCGGGACGAACAGGTGCCGGCCGGCGACGCGTCGCCCTACTGCCGCGACAGCTCGACCTCCCCGATCTGCAGCGACTCGCCCTCGGTCAGGATCAGCTCCCGGACCCGGCCCGCCGCGCACAGGTCCGCCCGCGCTGCCGCCAGGTCCGCAAGGGCGACGGAGGGCGCGAACACCTCCGCGCGCGCGACCTCGGTGCGCATGCTGGCCTTCGCCTCGCTCTTGGCCTTGCGCAGCCCGGACAGCACGACGGAAACGGTCGCCAGCAGCTCCGGGTCGCCGCCGTGCGGCAGCTCGGCCGAGGTCGGCCAGTCCTGCCGGTGGACCGAGCCGTCGCGCCACCACGACCAGACCTCTTCGGTGACGAACGGCAGGAACGGTGCGAACAGTCGGAGCAGGACCGCCAGCGCCGTGCCCAGCGTGGCCTTCGCCGATGCCGCGGCCGCCTCGCCGTGCTCCCCGCGGGTCCGCTCCTTGACCAGTTCCAGGTAGTCGTCGCAGAACGTCCAGAAGTACGTTTCGGCGACCTCCAGCGCCCGCGTGTAGTTGTAGTCCTCCAGCGCGCTGGTGGCTGCCTCGACGACCTCCGCCAGCCCGGCGATCAGGGACCGGTCGAGCGGCTCGGTGATGTCGCCTGCTGCCGGGTCGCCCCCGGAGAGCAGCACGAAGCGCGACGCGTTGAGGATCTTGATGGCCAGTCGGCGGCCGATCTTCATCTGGCCGACGTCGAACGCGGTGTCCGTGCCGGGCCGGCCGCTGGCGGCCCAGTACCGGACCGCGTCCGAACCGTGCTCATCGAGCAGGTCCAGCGGCGTGACCACATTGCCCTTGGACTTGCTCATCTTCTTGCGGTCGGGATCCAGGATCCAGCCGCTGATCGCGGCGTGCGCGAACGGCAGCCGGTCGTCCTCCAGATGCGAGCGAACCACGGTGGAGAACAGCCAGGTGCGGATGATCTCGTGGGCCTGCGGCCGCAGATCCATCGGCGCCACCCGCGACCACAGGTCCGGGTCGGTCAGCCAGCCGCCGGCGATCTGCGGCGTCAGCGACGACGTGGCCCAGGTGTCCATCACATCCGGATCGCCCATGAAGCCGCCGGCCTTGCCGCGCTCATCCTCGGTGAAGCCCGCCGGGCAGTCGCTGGAGGGATCGATCGGCAGGTCGGCCTCGGCCGGCAGCAGGGGCTCGTCGTAGATCGGTTCGCCGTCGGCGTCGAGCCGGTACCACACCGGGATCGGCACGCCGAAGAAGCGCTGGCGCGAGACCAGCCAGTCGCCGGCCAGGCCCTCGACCCAGTTGCGGTAGCGGACCAGCATGTGCTCCGGGTGCCAGTGCAGATCCTCGCCCCGGCGCAGCAGCGCGGTCCGCAGGTCGGCGTCGCGGCCCCCGTTGCGCAGGTACCACTGGCGGGTGCTCACGATCTCCAGGGGCTTGTCGCCCTTCTCGTAGAACTTCACCTGCTGCTTGGTGGGCCGGGGGTCGCCGTGCAGCTCCCCGGACTGTCGCAGCAGCTCCACCATCGTCTGCTTCGCGGTGAAGGTCGTCGTCCCGTGCAGCCGTTCGTAGGCCGCGCGCCCGGGCTGGCTGGTGATCCACTGCGGCGTCTCCCGGTGGATGCGGCCGTCCCAGCCGATGATCGCCCGGGTCGGGAGGTTCAGCTCCCGCCACCAGATGACATCCGTGACATCGCCGAAGGTGCAGATCATCGCGATGCCGCTGCCCTTGTCCGGATCCGCCAGCCGATGGGCCAGCACCGGAACCTCGACCCCGAACACCGGGGACCTCACCGTCGTGCCGAACAGCGGCTGGTAGCGCTCGTCGTCGGGATGCGCGACCAGGGCGACGCAGGCCGCGATCAGCTCCGGGCGCGTGGTCTCGATGAACACCGGCTCGCCGTCGGGCCGGGGGAAGGAGACCCGGTAGAAGAATCCGTCCCGCTCCCGGTCCTCCAGCTCGGCCTGCGCCACCGCGGTCTGGAACGTCACATCCCACAGGGTGGGCGCCTGCTGCTGGTACGCCTCGCCGCGGGCGAGGTTGCGCAGGAAGGCGACCTGCGAGGTGGCCCGGGCGTTGTGGTCGATGGTCTGATACGTCTGCGTCCAGTCCACCGACAGCCCCAGCCGGCGCCACAGCTGCTCGAAGGCCTTCTCGTCCTGCGCGGTCAGCTGCTCGCACAGGTGGACGAAGTTGCGCCGGGCGATCGGGATCTGCCGCTTCGGGTCCGGCTTCTCCGGCGGCGCGAAGTCCTCTTCGAAGGGCAGCGACGGGTCGCAGCGCACCCCGAAGTAGTGCTGCACCCGGCGCTCGGTCGGCAGGCCGTTGTCATCCCAGCCCATGGGGTAGAAGACCTCGTAGCCGCGCATCCGCTTGTACCGGGCGATGCAGTCGGTGTGCGTGTAGGAGAAGACGTGCCCGACATGCAGGGAGCCCGACACGGTGGGCGGCGGGGTGTCGATGGAGTAGATCTGCTCCCGGGTCCTGCTCCGGTCGAACCCGTAGGTGCCGTTGGACTCCCAGGTGTCGACCCAGCGGGCCTCGATGCCGTCGATGGTCGGTTTCTCGGGGATCTGCGGTGTCGTCGCAGGCTGCTGGGTCATGGTTCCCCATGGTAGGGGAGCGGGGGGATCGTGCGGACGGGTCGCGGGGTGAGGCGATGGCCCCGCCATCGGCCGCCCGTACACTGGTCGGGACCGGGCAAGCCGCAACGAGAAAGCAGGATCGCTCGTGGGACGCAGCCTGGAGGCGATCACCGCGGAGCTGTTCGCCCGATCCGGCGAGGCGGACATCGACCCCACGCTGGACCGGATCGTCGCGCTGCTGGACCTGATGGGGGACCCCCAGCGCAGTGCACCGGTCATCCAGATCACCGGGACGAACGGGAAGTCCTCGACCGCACGGATGATCGAGGCCCTGCTGCGCTCCCTGGGACTGCGGACCGGGCTGTTCACCAGCCCGCATCTGCAGGCGGTCACCGAGCGGATCGCGATCGACGGCGAGCCGATACCGGCCGAGCGGTTCGTCGAGCTGTACGAGGAGGCCAGGCCCCTGGTGGACCTGGTCGACGATCACAGCGAGCGGGGGATGTCCTTCTTCGAGGTGATCACCGCCCTGGCGTTCGCGGCATTCGCCGACGCGCCGGTCGATGCGATGATCATCGAGGTCGGGCTGGGCGGCACCTGGGACTCCACCAGTGCGGTCGATGCCGCCGTGGCGGTCGTCACCGGCGTGGATATCGACCACCCCGAGTACCTGGGCACGACGATCGGGGATATCGCCGCCGAGAAGGCGGGCATCATCAAACCCGGTTGCGTGGCGGTGCTCGGCCATCAGAGCGCCGAAGCCGCCTCGGTGCTCCTGCAGCGCTGCGCCGAGGTTCAGGTTCCGGTCGCCCGGGAGGGCCCGGAGTTCTCGGTGGCCGCCCGGTCGCTGGCCGTGGGCGGCCAACTGGTCAGCCTGCAGGGCCTGCGCGGCCGCTACGACGATGTGTTCCTGCCGCTGTTCGGGGCCCATCAGGCGCACAACGCAGCGCTGGCGCTGGCTGCGGTCGAGGCGATGGTGGGGTCGCAGCAACTGGACGACGACGTGGTCCGAGGGGCGTTCGGGCAGGTCGCTTCGCCCGGGCGCCTGGAGGTGCTGCGCAGCGGCCCGTCGGTGATCCTCGACGCGGCGCACAATCCGGCCGGAGCGAGGGCCCTCGCGGCGGCCCTCGCTGACTCCTTCGCGTTCGGCGCGACGGTCGGGGTCCTCGCCGTGCTCGCGGACAAGGATGCGGCCGGGATCCTGGAAGCGCTCGAACCGGCGCTGGACAGCATCATCTGCACCACGAACCTCTCTCCCCGGGCGATGCCGCCGCGGCGATTGGCGCAGCTGGCGGAAGAAGTATTCGGCGGCCATCGGGTGGCGGTGGTTGACGATCTTGTCGACGCGCTCGACGCGGCCACGGCGTGGGCCGACGCCCGCACCGATGCAGCGACGGTGGGAATCGTCGTCACCGGGTCGGTCGTCACCGTGGGTGCCGCCCGCGCCCTGCTGAAGGGGGCCCCGTGATCCGCAGGCTCGCCGGGTCGGTCCTGATCTTCGAGGCGATCGTCATCGTGCTGGCGATCCCGGTGGCGATCAACATCGCCGACGTCCCCGCCGCAGCGGCCGTCGCGGCCGGCCTGGGGCTCGCGGTCGCCGCCGTCCTGGTGGCCGGACGCGTGCATCGGCCCGGCGGTGTCGCGGCGGGCTGGACGATCCAGGGGCTGGTGCTGGCATCGGCGATCGTCGTTCCGGTGATGGCGGTCCTGGGGGCCATGTTCGCCGGCCTGTGGTACACCGCCCTGCGGATGGCGGCGGAAGCCGAGGCGCCCAGCGGCGTCGGGGAATCAGTGGAGGACAGATGACACAACGAACATTGGTGCTCGTCAAGCCCGATGGGGTGGAGCGAGGGCTGGTGGGCGAGATCCTGGCCAGAGCGGAGCGCCGCGGGTACCGCCTGGTGGCGCTGCAGCAGCGCACCCTGGACCGCGCCACAGCCGAGCAGCACTATGCCGAGCACGAGGGCCGGCCCTTCTTCGCCGGTCTGGTCGAGTTCATCACCTCCGCCCCGCTGGTGGCGGCCGTGCTCGAGGGCCCGGATGTGATCGCGGCGTGGCGCACGATGATGGGTGCGACCGATCCGATCGTCGCCGCGCCCGGCACGATCCGCGGAGATCTGGCCACCGTGATGTCGGCCAACCTCGTCCACGGCTCGGACTCGCCCCAGGCGGCGGCCCGCGAGATCGCACTGTTCTTCCCCGACCTGGGGTAGCCGCGACGCACCCCGCGCCTGAGCTCGCCGGTGTGATTCACGGCATACGATGTGGCAGGCGATCTGGGGAGGTCGAGTGGGCGTACGGGGAGCGTCGGCGCTACTGGGCCGCGACCTTGCCGTCGATCTGGGGACGGCGAACACGCTGGTCTACATGCGCGGCCGCGGGGTGGTGCTGAGCGAGCCGAGCGTGCTGGCGCTGGACACCCGGACGGGCTCCGTCCTTGCGGTCGGCCATGGGGCCAAGCAGATGCTCGGACGCACCCCAGCCGCCATCGCCGCCATCCGGCCGCTGCAAGACGGCGTCATCGCAGACTTCGACGCGGCCGAGGACATGCTGCGGGCGTTCATCCAGCGGGTGCACCCGCACGGATTCTGGTCGCGCCCCAGGCTGGTCGTGGCGGTGCCCTCCGGGGTGACCGGGGTCCAGCTGCGGGCAGTGGAGGAGGCCGGCTACGCCGCCGGGGCCCGTCGCGTCTACATCGTGGAGGAGCCGATGGCGGCGGCGATCGGCGCCGGGCTGCCGGTCTACGAGGCGGCGGGCAGCATGATCGTCGATATCGGCGGGGGCACCACGGATGTGGCGGTGCTGTCCCTGGGCGGCATCGTCAGCGCCAGCTCCATCCCGATCGGCGGCGACGACCTGGACGACGCCATCGTGCAGCACGTGAAGAAGGAGTACTCCCTGCTGCTGGGGGAGCGGACTGCGGAGAACATCAAGATCGCGCTCGGATCCGCTTACCCGATCGCCGACGAGCCGAACGCCGAGATCCGCGGCCGCGACATGGTGACCGGGCTGCCCAGCACGATCCTGGTCAGCGCCGCCGAGATCAGGCACGCCCTCGACGAACCCGTGACCGCCATCATCGACGCGGTCCACAACGTCCTGGACGCCACGCCGCCGGAACTGGCCGGAGACATCGCCGACGCCGGCATCGTGCTCGCCGGCGGGGGAGCGCAGCTCGGAGGGCTCGCCGACCGGGTCAGCCACGACCTGCAGATGCCGGCGCGGGTCGCCGAGAACCCCATGCAGTGCGTGGTGCTCGGCGCCGGGCGCTGTGTGGAGAGCTTCGAGGCCCTGCGCTCGGTCGTCCTCACCAGACCGGGCCGCTTCTCGTGAGCGTGGAGGAGTCGGCGGTCAGGACGCTGGCGTTCGGCGGGTCCGGGTCGAGCGATGCGCCGGCCGTGGAGCCGGTGCATCCCGCCCCCGCGGGCGGCGCCCCGCGTGCCGGTCGCAGCGCCGCGAAACGGGCGCGGCAGCGGCGCAGGGCAGCGCAGCGCCGGTCCCGGGTGCGGATGCGCGAGGGGTCCGAGCCGCTCCTGGCGTTCCTGGTGCTGCTGGGGCTGACGATGCTGCTGGTGGATCTGCAGACCGACGGCAGCGCGTACGCCGGTGCGCGGTCGGCAGCCACCTCCGTGGTGGGTCCGCTGCAGACCGGCATCGACCAGGTGCTCGATCCGGCGCGATCCGACGCGGATCTGCGCGCCGAGAACGAGCGGCTGCAGTCCGACCTCGCGGCGACCGCCGCCGATGCAGCGCGGCTGCGGGAACTGGAGGGCCTGCTCGGGTTGGTCGGCCGCAGCGGCCACAAGGTCGTCGCAGCCTCCGTCGTGGCCCTGGACGCGCCGGCGGGGACAGCGCTGACGGCCACGATCGACCGCGGGACCGCCGACGGGCTCGCCGTCGATCAAGCGGTCCTTGCCGAGGGCGGGTTGGCGGGACTGGTGCTGACTGTGGCGCCGCACACGGCGGTGGTCCGGCTCGCGGCCGATCCGGAGTTCGCCGTCGGCGCACGCCTGACCGGGTCGGGCGCCGCCGGCATCGTCCGCGGCACCGGGGAGCCCGGCCGGTTGACCATGGAACTGCTGGATCCGTTGGCCGCGGTAGCGCCCGGGGAGCTGGTCGCAACCTTCGGGTCGCCGGGCGAAGGGCCGTTCCCGCCCGGGCTTGCGGTCGGGTCGGTCACCGAGGTGGGCGACCCTGCAAGCGTCCGGCGCATGCTCCAGCTGCAGCCCAGCAGCGGGGTGACGGAGATCTCCGCCGTCGCGGTCGTTGTGATGCGCGCGGCTCCGGACGCCGAGGTCGTGCCGTGAGCGCCGCGCGGATCGCCGCCGTGGGCGGGCTGCTGATCGGCGCCCTGCTGATCGAGACCGCGGTGCTGGCCCGGCTGCCGCTGCCGGGGCCGACGCCCGACCTGATGCTGCTGGTGGTCATCGGGGTGGCACTGACCACGGGGGCCAATGCGGGCGCTGTTACCGGTTTCGCCGCCGGGCTGCTGCTCTCCCTCGCGCCGCCGTCGCTCGCCCCGGTTGGCTTCGCGTCCATCCTCTACGCACTCGTGGGCCATTACATCGGTTCCCGCGCGGCCGGCGAGCGGCTGGCCCGCGGAGAACTGGCGGGCTTGGCCGCGTGCGCGGGCGGCCTGGTGTCGGCAGTCACGCTCACGGTGTCCCCGGTGTGGGGGATGGCGTGGCCGGGGCCGGTCGAGGCGGGCGTCCTCATCGCCGTGCAGGCCGGGTACTGCGCGCTGCTGGCGCTCGTCGTCACCCCGGCGGTGAGCAGCGCCGTCGCCGCAGTCCCCGGACGCGGTTAGGGGGGGCGGTGGCTCGATCGGGATCCCGGCTTGCGGTGTTCGCTGTGCTCGTGGCCTCCATGATCACCGTGCTGCTCGGGCGGACGGTGCAGCTGCAGGCCGGCGATACCACGTCGGCGCAGCAGGCGGCGCAGAGCAACCGCGTGCGGACGCTGACCGACATCGCGGCCCGGGGCCTCATCCTCGATCAGGCGGGACGTCCGCTGGCCGCCAACCGGCAGGTGCTGCGCGTGGTGGTGGACCGCAACGCCATGTACGACCTGCCCGCCGATGGGGAGGATGTGGTGCGGCGCCTGGCCGCGGTCCTCGGCACGACGTTCGAAGCCATCGACGCCCGCCTGACCCTGTGCAGCAGCCCGAACGCGGTGGCCGGCCGGTGCTGGGACGGGTCCGCGCCGCAGGAGGTCCCGGTGGCATCCGATGTCGCGATGGAGCAGGCGCTGCCGATCATCGAGCAGCCTCGGGACTTTCCCGCGGTCGCGGTGCAGACCGTCGGTATCCGCTCCTATCCGGGCAGCGCTGGGGAGCGGGCCGGACATCTGCTGGGGTACCTCGGGTCGGTGACCCAGCAGGAGATCGACGCCTCGGGCTTCTCCCCCGCCGACCAGGTCGGCAGGGGAGGGCTCGAGCAGCAGTACGACGCCGCGCTGCGGGGCACCGACGGATCCCGTACGGTCGCCATCGATACCGCCGGGCGCATCGCGCAGACGCTGTCCCAGCGCTCGCCGGTGGCCGGCTCGACGCTGATCACCAGCCTGGACGCGCAACTGCAGGCCGTGGTCGAGCAGCAGTTGGCCGCAGCGGTGCAGCGGGCGGTGTCGCAGGGGCTGCCGGCGCAGTCGGGGGCGGCCGTCGTCGTCGATGTGACCGCCGGCCGCGTGCTTGCCATGGCGTCCTACCCCGACTACTCGCCAAGCGTGTTCCTCGGTCCGCTCAGCGAGGCCGACTACCGAGGGCTGCAGGAGTCCGGCGCTCTGCTGTTCACCCCGGTCCAGGGGACCTATGCGCCCGGCTCGACGTTCAAACCGTTCACCGTGGCGGGGATGGCCGAGGCGGGATACAGCCTCGACGGCTCCTACTCGTGCCCCAGCTCATACTCGGTCGGCGGCAGCACGTTCTCCAACTACGAGAGCCGCGGCTACGGCACCATCCCGCTGCAGCGCGCGCTGGAGGTGTCCTGCAACACCGTCTTCTACGCAGCGGGTGCCGATCTCTGGGCCGCCAATGGGGGAGAGGGGGCGGGCGCGGGCGCGGCGGACCCGATCAGCGCAGCCGCGGGCGCCTTCGGGCTCGGCAGGCCCACCGGGATCGATCTGCCCGGCGAGGCGGGAGGTCTGGTGTCCGGACGCGCCGCCAAATACCAGCAGTGGCTGGACAACCGCGCGAAGTGGTGCGCGGCGGCTGAGCAGGGCTACCCGGAGCTCAGCGCGACCGATCCGCAACGGGCCGGCGAGTACACCGCGCTCGACGCCGAGAACTGCCGTTCGGGAGGGGTGTGGCGGCAGGGGGACGCGATCAACGCCGCGATCGGACAGGGACTGACCGCGATCACGCCGCTGCAGCTGGCGATGGCCTACGCGGCGATCGCCAACGGCGGCACGCTCTTCTCGCCGCAGGTCGCCAAAGCACTGGTGGCGCCCGACGGCTCCATCACCGAGTTCGCTCCGAAGATCGCCGCGCGGGTGCCCTTGAGCGCCGGCACCCAGGCGTTCCTGAGCACCGCGATGCAGGGGGTCACGAGCCGGGGGACGGCATCGGGCGCCTTCGCGGGCTTCCCGCTGGATCTCATCCCGGTGGCCAGCAAGACAGGGTCCGCCCAGGTGTCGGGGAAGGCGTCCACCTCGTGGTTCGCCTCGTTCGCGCCCGCGGATCAGCCACGGTACGCGGTGGTGATGATGGTCGCCGAGGGGGGAACAGGGGCGCAGACGTCGGCGCCATCGGTGCGGGCGATCTATGAGTCGCTGTTCGGGATCACCGGGAACACGGTGGATGCCGGCCGCAGCGTGCTGGTCGGCGGTGCGCCGGGGCAAGGGCTGCCCGATCCCGCGCCGGGCGGGGGTGCGCCGTGACGACGTTGGATCTGGTGGATCGGCGCCGCGAGGCGCGCACCACCCAGCGGTGGCGCCACCTGGCCGATATCGACCCGGTGCTGCTGGGCGCAGCCGCCGCCCTGTCGGTGCTGGGAGTCGTCCTGGTGTGGTCGGCGAGCTCGGCGGACCTGGCCGCGGCCGGGCAGGATCCGACCGGGTTCGGCAAGCGGCAGGCCATCAGCCTGATGATCGGCATGGTCCTGGCCTATGCGGTCTCCCGGACCCCGTACCTGACCTTCCGGGTGATTGCGCCATGGTGGTACGTCGCGGCGGTCGCCCTGCTGCTGCTGACCCTGACGCCGCTGGGGATCAGCGTGGCGGGTGCCCGGGCCTGGCTCGCGCTGCCGGGCGGCTTCACGCTGCAACCGTCGGAGTTCGCGAAGATCGGCCTCATCCTGCTGCTGGCGGCGGTGGGTTCGGCGGGTGTGCTGGCAGGTGCCGAACGCCCGCTGGTGCTGCGCTGCCTGCTGATCGCAGCGGTTCCCATCGCCATCGTGCTGCTGCAGAACGACACGGGCACGATGCTGGTCATGGCGGCAGTCGCGTTCACCGTGATCGTGATCGCCGGAGCCCCGCTGCGCTGGACCCTCGGCATGCTCGGCGCCGCTGTGCTCGGGGCGGTGGCGGTGGTGCGCCTCGGGCTGCTGCAGGACTACCAGATGGCCCGGCTGACCGCGTTCCTGCACCCGGAGGCGGATGGACTGGCGGCCGGTTTCACCACGCTGCAGGCCCGGATCGCGATCGGCGGCGGCGGATGGCTGGGCCAGGGTCTGTTCGCCGGCTCCCAGACCCAGGGGTCGTTCGTTCCCGTCAACGAGAGCGACTTCATCTTCACCGTCGCCGCCGAGGAGCTCGGCCTGCTCGGGGCGTTCCTGGTGATCGGCCTGCTCGCGGTCGTGCTGTGGCGGGGGCTGCTGATCGCGGCCGCCGCCGACGACCTGTTCGCGCGGCTCGTCGCGGTCGGCATCGTCGCCTGGTTCGCCTTCCAGGCATTCGAGAACATCGGTATGAATCTGGGCATCATGCCGGTCACGGGCGTGACGCTGCCGTTCGTATCTTTCGGCGGGACCTCGGTCATCGCGACCTGGATCGCGATCGGCATACTGCAGGTCCTGCACATCCGACGGCGGCGGGGGGCGCTGGTGCGGCCGGACGGCCGGCACCTGCGGGGGGCCGGCGCGTGAGCCGGTCGTGCGTCGGTTTCGACCTGGTCGTGCCGGTGTCCCTACCCTCGAGGCTTCGAGAACCCCGGCCAGGACCTCGGAGCCGCCTTGTACCGGCCGACCGGACAATCTCCCAGTGACGGGAGCGACGATCACCACCGAACGGATATCGCGCATCTCGGCCGAGGGGACTTGTCAGCCGGACCCGGGACCGCAGGGCGGTGACCACGTGCCCGCCGCTGTGCGCAGCAGGCCGCTTCAGCGCTTGATCGCGAAGTCTCACCGGATGCCTGCGGCAGATCGCCGCGTTCAACGGACGGCGCATGCCGCGACTCGCCTGCGCCCGATCGCCGCGGCCCCCGATACCGGAGTGTGCACCCGTTCTGTTGCGGGGCTTCGCACCCGTTTGCGGGGGTGATGCGGGCGGTCCGTGGCCGGTTGTTCGCACCCGTTGCGGGGCTTTGGCGGTGCTTCGGAATCTGGCGGGGTGTGCGGGTTCCGCAGCTGCAGCATCCGGCGGGGGCGGGTGGCGGATCGTGGGACCGGCCCCGCGGTGCGGGTCCACTGGGTGGTAGATGCACCCGTCGCGGGGCTTAGCACCCGATACGGGGGTGTTTCCGGCGATCCGCGGCCGGTAGATGCACCCGATCCGGGGCTTTGCACCCGCAGCGTGGGCTCCCGACGGCGTGTCGCGGGCGATCCACCCCCGCCACGGGTGCAAAGCCCCCGACCCCCTCTTTGTCAAACACAGGGGCGATCCGCCCACGCACCGGGTCCAGACAGCCAGCCGGTGCCTTCACACCTGAGTTGGGTCATTTCGTTTAGTGCCTTGCGGTGGGGTGTTGCAGGGCGTT
>CAZECO010000095.1:0-12220 GCA_964510455.1 uncultured Actinomycetes bacterium | reverse complement strand
GCCGCGCGGCCCTCGGCGATGGCCCAGACGATCAGGGACTGCCCGCGCCCGGCATCGCCGGCCACATACACCCCCGGGATGTTCGTGGCGTAGGAGATGTCGCGCGCGATGTTCCCGCGCCCATCCAGTTCGAGGCCCAGCTGACCGACCCAGGGACCCTGCTCGATGCCGGTGAAGCCCATGGCCAGGAAGACCAGGTCGGCCGGGATCTCGCGAGCCGTTCCCGCCACCGGGTTGAACCGGCCGTCCACCAGTTCCACATCGACCATGCGCAGGGCCGCCACCCGCCCGTTGCCGTCGGAGAGGAACTCCTCGGTGCTCACCGCGAAGATGCGGTCGCCGGCCTCCTCGTGGGCGCTCGATGTCCGATAGATCATGGGGTAGGTCGGCCACGGCTGGTTGTCGGGCCGCTCCTGGGAGGGCCTGGGCATGATCTCCAGCTGCGTGATGGACGCCGCGCCCTGTCGGGTGGCCGTGCCGAGACAGTCGGCTCCCGTGTCGCCGCCGCCGATGACGATCACGTGCTTGCCGCTGGCGTCGATGGGCGACACCTCAAGATCGCCCTCGCACACGCGGTTGCCGTACGGCAGGTACTCCATCGCCTGATGGATCCCCTGCAGATCCCGGCCCGGCAGCGGCAGGTCCCGCGCCTGCGTCGCACCGACCGCGATCACCACGGCGTCGTAGCGGCTGCGCAGATCCTCGGCGCTGATGGTCGCGCCGATATCGGTGTTGGGGCGGAACCGCACCCCTTCGGCCTCCATCTGGGCCAGCCGGCGATCGAGATGGAGCTTCTCCATCTTGAATTCCGGGATCCCGTAGCGCAGCAGCCCGCCGATCCGGTCGGCCCGCTCGTACACCGCGACCGTGTGGCCGGCACGGGCCAGCTGCTGGGCGGCGGCCAGCCCCGCGGGGCCGGACCCGACGACGGCGACCGTGAAGCCGGACAGCCGTGCGGGGACCTGCGGCGAGACCCAGCCCTCCTCCCAGGCCCGGTCGATGATCTCGACCTCGACCTGCTTGATGGTCACCGGGTCCTGGTTGATCCCCAGGACGCAGGACGTCTCGCACGGCGCGGGGCACAGCCGCCCGGTGAAATCCGGGAAGTTGTTCGTGGCGTGCAGGCGCTCGATCGCGGCCCGCCAGTCGTTGCGCCACACCAGGTCGTTCCACTCGGGGATCAGGTTCCCCAGCGGACAGCCCTGATGGCAGAACGGGATGCCGCAGTCCATGCAGCGCCCGGCCTGGGTCTGCAGCCGGTCGGACGGGAAATCGTTGTAGACCTCCCGCCAATCCCGGATCCGCACGTCCACCGGGCGGCGGGAGGGCGTCTCCCGCCCGGCCTTGAGGAATCCGCGTGGATCAGCCATGGGTGTTCTCCTTGTTGCGGGCGTTGCGGCTGGGACTGGTCGGTTGCTCCGCCAGACCCGGGCGTTGATCGTCGCGTCTCGCCGCAGGGCTGCGGCGGAACGCAGCGATCAACGGCCGGACCCGGCCTCCCACCACGATGTGATCAGGCACGAGCAGCCTCCATCACTGCCTCGATCGGATCGCGGCCCTCGAGCTCTGCCTGGGCCTGCGCCTGCAGGACCCGCTTGTAGTCGATCGGCATGATCTTGCTGAACCGTCCCAGGGCGGCCTCGAGGTCCTCCAGCAGCCCTGCGGCCACCGCCGAATCGGTCTCCTCGGCATGCCGCCGGATGCGGTCGGCGAGGAACTCGCGGTCGGCGCTGTCGAGCTCCTCGATCTGCACCATCTCGGTGTTCACCCGGCCGGGTCGCAGGTCCAGCACGTAGGCGGTGCCGCCCGACATGCCGGCAGCCATGTTGCGCCCGGTCTCGCCGAGGATCACCACCCGGCCGCCGGTCATGTACTCGCAGGCGTGGTCGCCCACCCCCTCCACGACCGCGACGACGCCCGAGTTGCGCACGCAGAACCGTTCGCCGACCTTGCCGCGCAGGAATACCTCGCCCGCGGTCGCGCCGTAGCAGATGACGTTGCCGGCGATGATGTTGTCCTCGGCCACCAGCGTGGCGGCCCGATCGGGCCGCACCACGATCCGGCCCCCCGACAGCCCCTTGCCGAGGTAGTCGTTGGCGTCGCCCTCCAGCCGCAGCGTGATCCCGGTGGGCAGGAAGGCGCCGAAGGACTGTCCGGCCGACCCGACGAGGGTGAGGTCGATCGTCCCGTCCGGCAGCCCGTCCGGGTGGCGCCGGGTCACCTCCGCCCCCAGCATCGTCCCGACGGTCCGGTTGACGTTGCGGACCGCGAGCTGCGCACGCACCGGCTCCCCCGACTGCAGCGCCGGTGCGCAGATGGCGATGAGCTCGTTGTCCAGGGCCTTGTCCAGCCCGTGGTCCTGTCCCACCACGCAGTGCCGCGGGTGATCGATATCGGGAACGTGCAGGATCGGCGACAGGTCCAGCCCGCTGGCCTTCCAGTGGTCGACGGCGTTGCGGGTGTCCAGCAGCTCGGCGTGCCCGACGGCTTCGGCCACCGACCGGAAACCGAGGTCGGCGAGGTACTGCCGAACCTCCTCGGCGATGAACTCGAAGAACGTCTCGACGTGCTCCGCCTGGCCGGCGAACCGCTCGCGCAGGACGGGGTTCTGGGTCGCGATGCCGACCGGGCAGGTGTCGAGGTGGCAGACCCGCATCATGATGCAGCCCATGACCACCAGCGGCGCGGTGGCGAACCCGAACTCCTCGGCCCCGAGCAGCGCGGCGATGACGACGTCGCGCCCGGTCTTCATCTGGCCGTCGGCCTGGACCACTACGCGATCGCGCAGCCGGTTGAGCAGCAGCGTCTGCTGCGTCTCGGCCAGCCCGAGCTCCCAGGGCGCTCCGGCGTGCTTCAGCGAGGTCAGCGGGCTGGCGCCCGTCCCGCCGTCGTGGCCGGAGATCAGGATGACGTCCGCGTGTGCCTTCGACACCCCCGCCGCGACCGTGCCGACGCCGACCTCGGCCACCAGCTTCACGTGGATCCGGGCGCGGTTGTTGGCGTTCTTCAGGTCGTGGATCAGCTGCGCGAGGTCCTCGATCGAGTAGATGTCGTGGTGCGGCGGCGGGCTGATCAGTCCCACACCCGGTGTGGAGTGCCGGGTTTTCGCCACCCACGGGTAGACCTTGTGGCCGGGCAGCTGGCCGCCCTCCCCCGGCTTGGCGCCCTGGGCCATCTTGATCTGGATGTCGTCGGAGTTCACCAGGTACTGGCTGGTGACGCCGAACCGTCCGGAGGCGACCTGTTTGATCGCGGAGCGCTTGGAGTCGCCGTTGGGCAGCGCCTGATAGCGCTCGGGATCCTCGCCCCCCTCGCCGGTGTTGGACTTCGCGCCGAGCCGGTTCATCGCGATGGCCAGCGTCTCGTGCGCCTCGGCCGAGATGGAGCCGTAGGACATGGCGCCGGTGGAGAACCGCTTCACGATGTCGCTGGCCGGCTCGACCTCCTCGATCGGCACCGGCGGGCGGTCGGACTTGAACGCGAACAGGCCGCGCAGCGTCATCAGCCGCTGGCTCTGGTCGTCCACATGGGCGGTGTAGTCCCGGAAGACGTCGAACCGCTTGGTGCGCGTCGAGTGCTGCAGCCGGAAGACCGTCTCCGGGTCGAACAGGTGCGGCTCGCCCTCGCGGCGCCACTGGTACTCCCCGCCCACCACCAGGCGCCGGTGCGCCGGTGCGATGCCGGACGGCGGATAGGCGACCGCGTGCCGCTGGGCGACCTCCTCGGCCAGGACATCGAGTCCGACGCCGCCCAGTTTGCTCGTGGTGCCGGTGAAGTACTTGTCGATGAGGTCCTGTGACAGGCCGATCGCCTCGAAGATCTGGGCGCCGCAGTAGGAGGCCACGGTCGAGACGCCCATCTTCGACATCACCTTCAGCACGCCCTTGCCGAGCGCCTTGACCAGGTTGCGGACGGCCTTCTCCGGCGACACCTCTCCCAGGCGGCCGGTGCGGGCCAGGTTCTCCACCGCCTCCATCGCCAGGTACGGGTTGATGGCCGCCGCGCCGTAGCCGATGAGCAGGGCGACGTGGTGGACCTCGCGGACATCGCCGGCCTCGACGATGATGCCGACCATGGTGCGGGTCTTCTCCCGGACCAGGTGATGGTGGACCGCGGCAGTCAGCAGCAGGGACGGGATCGGGGCGTTCTCCGCGTCTCCGTCGCGCTGGCTCAGGACGATGAACCGCTTGCCCTGCCGGATCAGGGCATCGACCTCGTTGAAGATCGCCTCGATCCGCCGACGCAGCGCCTCCCCGCCGCCGTGCACCGGATACAGGCCCTTGACACGCGCCGCCGATAACCCGGGCAGGTTGCCGTCTGCGTTGATGTGGAGGATCTTCGCCAGCTCGTCGTTGTCGATGACGGGGAACGGCAGGCGCACCAGCCGGCACTGGGTCGACTCGGTCTCCAGCAGGTTGCCCTCCGGCCCGATGTAGGTGGACAGCGAGGTCACGATCTCTTCGCGGATGGCGTCCAGCGGCGGGTTGGTGACCTGGGCGAACAGCTGGCTGAAGTAGTCGAACAGGTTGCGAGGCCGGTCGGACAGCGCCGCGATCGGTGTGTCGGTGCCCATCGACCCCAGCGGCTCGCCCCCGGTCATGGCCATCGGGGTGAGCAGGATCCGCAGCTCCTCCTCGGAGTAGCCGAACGACTGCTGCCGGCGCAGCACCGACTCCCGGGGGTACACGATGTGCTCCCGCTCGGGCAGGTCGTCGAGGTGGATGACCCCGCCGGCCAGCCAGTCGCCGTAGGGCTGGGCTCCGGCCAGGGATGCCTTGATCTCGTCGTCCTCCAGGATCCGGCCCTCGGCGGTGTCCACCAGGAACATCCGGCCGGGCTGCAGGCGGCCCTTGCGCACGACGGTGGCCGGATCGATGTCGAGCACGCCCGACTCCGACCCCAGCACCACCAGCCCGTCGTCTGTCACCCAGAAGCGCCCCGGACGCAGGCCGTTGCGGTCCAGGACCGAGCCGATGACGGTGCCGTCGGTGAAGGACACGTTCGCCGGGCCGTCCCACGGCTCCATGATCGTTGCGTGGAATTCGTAGAACGCACGCCGCTGCGGGTCCATCTCCGCGTGGTTCTCCCACGCCTCCGGAATCATCATCAGCACCGCGTGCGGAAGGCTGCGGCCGCCCAGATGCAGCAGTTCCAGCACCTCGTCGAAGCTCGCCGAGTCCGATGCGCCCGGTGTGCAGATCGGGAACAGCCGGGACAGGTCGCCCGGGATCAGTCCCGAGGTCAGCATCGCCTCCCGTGCCCGCATCCAGTTGCGGTTGCCCATCACGGTGTTGATCTCGCCGTTGTGGGCGATCATCCGGTACGGGTGCGCCAGCGGCCATGACGGGAACGTGTTGGTGGAGAACCTCGAAT
Source organism: uncultured Actinomycetes bacterium (assembly GCA_964510455.1). GTDB lineage: Bacteria > Actinomycetota > Actinomycetes > S36-B12 > CAVXYG01. The sequence continues at coordinate 6,847 of CAZECO010000095.1, read as the reverse complement.
GGACCAGGCCGATCGCCGAGACGAGGCGCTCGTCGGACAGGTCGGGGAAGAACGGCTGCAGCTGCCCGGTCGTGAGCATGCCCTTGTAGACCAGGGTCCGGCTGGACAGCGACGGGAAGTACACGTCCGCCTCCCGCTCGGCCCGCTTGCGCAGGGCGAACATCCGGCGGTCCAGGTCGACCCCCGAGATGCCCGGCCCTGCCGTCACGAACAGGTGCTTGAATTCCGGCATCACGTTGGCCGCGGTGAGTCCGACCAGGTCGTCGGTGTGCGGCACGTCGCGCCAGCCGAGCACGGTCACGCCCTCATCCCGGGCGATCTCCTCGATGGTTTCGATCACCGACGCCGCAGCGCGCGGCTCGCGCGGCAGGAACGCCATGCCGACGGCGTACTCCCCGGCGGGGGGCAGGTCGAATCCAGCGACGGCGCGCAGGAACTCGTCGGGGACCTGGATCAGGATGCCGGCGCCGTCGCCGCTGTCCGGTTCGGCGCCCGAGGCTCCGCGGTGCTCGAGGTTCCGCAGCGCCGTGATGGCCAGTTCCACCAACCGGTGGCTGCGCTCGCCCGACAGCTGGGCGACGAACGCAACGCCGCAAGCATCGTGCTCGTTGGCGGGGTCGTACAGGCCCTGCGGAGCAGGGGTTGCATCGAACATGGCGGTCCTCCGATGAGGAAGGCGCGGGACCCGCGAACAGCGTGGCAGACCGCGCGCAACCAGGGATTGGCGTGGCGGGACGACGCTGGCCCGTCTGTAGAATGATAGGTGAAGCTGGCGCGGAGCTTCAACGCCGACGCTCCTCCCGTGCGGGGACACCGCCGGAGGCCCCGCGGGCGAACGCCGCCCCCGGCCCGCACGCACGCGCCTGCCAACACTCCCCGCGTTGATCGCCGCGGAGTGTGCCACCCCCCGAAGCGGGGCGGGGACACGATCCGCAGCGGAATCGGCCACATGAGGCCGGGGACGCGGCCGACCGCGGAGGCGGCTACACAGCCTCGGCGAGGAACTGCAGCCGGCAGTAATCGATGTGCCAGCCGCCGCCGGCCAGTCCTGCCGCCTCGGCCCGGCTGTTGATGGCGGCCGCGAGGGCGCCGTGCAGGTCCGAAGGCGCGTCGGCCCACACCTTGGCGCGGAAGTGCTGACTCCAATGCGCCGGTGTGATGCCTTCCGGCAGTTCGGTCGGCCGCTCGAACCACCGGATCTGGTGCACCCGGAAGCCGCCCAGCTCCAGCCGCCCGGCCTGTTCGGACACGCTCGGGAAGTCCTGCACCGGAACCGGGAGCGAAGCCAGGCCGAGCTCGAACAGCGATGACCGCAGGGCCGCGTCGACGGCTGCGACATTGCCCTGGCCTCCCAGCTCGGCAACGAACCTGCCGCCGCGCCGCAGCACACCCCGTGCCGAGCGGGCCACGGCCAGTCCATCGGGCATCCAGTGCAGCGCAGCGTTGCTGAAGACAGCATCGAAAGGGTCGTGGCATCGCAGCGACTGCAGCGTCATGGTCTGCCCGTCGCCCACCTCGAACTGCAGGGCGGGGTGGGCGCGCCGCGCGGCGGCGATCATGTCTGCGGACAGATCGACGCCGACCACCGGTGCAGCCCCCCGTGCGGCGAGCTGAGCAGTCAGGTGCCCCGTGCCGCAGCCGAGGTCCAGCACCGCCTGGTGCTCGATCTCCCCGAGGAGGTCGAGCACGCCGGCGCCGTGCCGGGTGACGAAGCCGAACGTGGCGTCGTACTGCTCCGGGCGCCACTGGTTGTTCGCGGTCATGCCGTGCGGCCCGTCAGGCCGAGGTCGGCGGATGGCTACCTGCAACAGCTGCCGGATCGGCCGGGTCCGGATCCGATCCGGCGGACGGCGGTTCCGCATCGTCCGCAGCGGAGTGCTCCGCCGGGGCTTCTTCCTCGGTCCACGGCTCGATCTCCTCGTCGACGTCGATGGGCGCGGCGGGGTCCGCCTCGGAGTACTCCAGCCGGCCGGGCTGGCGCCGCGAGCTGATCACGAAGTACAGCACCGCCGCCAGACCCACCAGGACCGAGGTCCAGATGTTCAGCCGCAGCCCCAGCACATGGTTCACGCTGTCGATCCGCAGCGCCTCGATCCACACCCGACCGGTGCAGTAGAGCGCAACGTAGAGCGCGAACAGCCGCCCGTATCCGATGCGCCAGCGCCGGTCCGCCCACAGCAGGACGAAGAACACGCCGAAGTTCCACAGCGACTCGTACAGGAACGTCGCGTGGAACGTCTCGTACTCCTCGTACCCTGCCGGCCGATTCGCCGGGTCGATCTCAAGGGCCCACGGAACATCGGTGGGTCGCCCGAACAGTTCCTGGTTGAGGTAGTTGCCCCAGCGTCCGATGGCCTGGGCCAGCACGATCGACGGGGCGGCGGCGTCCGCGAAATGGGTCAGCGGGATGCCTCGGCGTCGACAGGCGATCCACGCCCCGAGCACCCCGCCGGCGATCGCCCCCCAGATGCCCAGGCCGCCGTTCCAGATCTGCACGGCGCCGACGACGCCTGACCCGTTCGCCGCGAAGTAGATCTGCCAGTCGGTGATGACGTGGTACAGGCGCGCCCCGATGATCCCGAACGGGATGGCCCACATCGCCACGTCGTACGCGGTGCCCGGACGGCCCCCCCGCTGCTGCCATCGGCGGTTGGCGATGATCAGGCCGATGATCATCCCGAGCAGGATCATGATCGCGTAGCCCCTGATCGGGACCGGGCCGATCAGCCACTGCCCCTCCTCCGGGGACGGGATGCCCGCCGGTAGTGCGATCACTCCGCCGCCGCCGCCGCGTCGATCAGCCCCTGCAGCTTCACCGGGTCCATCACGTCGGCGGTGGCCACCTTCTGGCCGTTGATCAGCACGGTCGGGGTTCCGGAGATCTGGTTGTTGTAGAACTCCTCGGTGGAGTTGGTGACCCACGGGAGGTAGACGCGATCGCTGAAGCACTGCTCGAAGGTGTCCAGGTCATCGCCCGAGATCCCTGCGGTTTCCGCGAATCCGATCAGCTGATCGTCCGTCCAGCCGTCGCCCTCCTTGGCCGGGTGGTTGGCGAAGACCGTGGATTTGTACTCCATCCCCTTGCCGGCGTCGACGGCACAGCCGTACGCGACGCCCGCAAGGCGCGAGTAGCTCGTGCCCATGCTGCGGTCCAGGAACGACGTCACGCGGGTGACCAGCTGGATCTCGCCGTTGTCCGCCCGCTGCCACAGGTCCTGACCGACTGCCGCTTCGAATGACGCGCAGGCGGGGCATTGGAAGTCTTCCCAGGTCTCCAACGTGGGTGCGTCGGGGTTGCTGCCGTAGGGGATGCCGTACGCCAGCGGGTCGCCCGAGGGAAATGCCCCCACCGGGAGCGCGGCGTCGGGATCGGGCGTTCCCCCCGCCTCCTCTTTGGTCTTGTTGGAGAAGTACAGCGCTCCGCCGACAATGCCGACCACGATGGCGCCGATCACAAGCGCGATCGTGATGTTGATGATCCGCTGCCGCCGCTTCTCTGCCGCTTGCGCGGCGGCTCGGGCGGCGGTCGCTTCCTCCCGCGCGGTGCGGGTGGCCTTTGTCGACGTCTTGTTCTGCTTGGCCACGAGGGTGCTACTCCCTTTCCAGACACACTGGGTCGAAGTCCTTCGCACCATGATGCGGGGTAGGGGCGCCAAGGACCAATCCGACCCGCGCGACCGACGGCACGTTTCCGCCGAGTCCCGGGATGTTGGGGGTGAGCGGGAAGGGTGAGCGCTGCGAGACCCGGTTGAAAGAGCAACGGTTCGCGCTGGCACCGGGCTGAACGCTCCCTCGCAGGAGTGGCGGTGGGGCCGGGGGGAGCGCACCCGCGCGCGACCTCGGTTGCCGGGTCCTACCCAGAGATCAACCCACGCCCGAAGCCACCCACCGCGCCAACCGGATCAGGCCCGGCCCCGCACCCCTGCAGCCAGTTCCGCCGCCAGCGACGCCACCCCGCGGGCGGCTTCCGCCGGCGATCGGGCATCCAGCACCTGCCGTACGAAGGCGGAGCCCACGATCACGCCATCGGCGTACTGTGCGACCTGTGCCGCCTGCCCCCCGGTGGACACTCCCAGACCGACGGCGATGGGCAGCGGGGTTCGCTGACGCAGACGGCCGACCAGGCCCTCGGCGCCGGAGGAGACGCTGGCCCGGGTGCCCGTCACGCCCATGATCGACGCTGCGTAGACGAATCCGCTGCTGGCCCTGCACACCGCGTCGAGGCGCTCGTCGGGACTGACCGGCGCGGCGAGGAACACCCGGTCCAGCCCGTTGGCCTCGGTCGCCTCCTCCCACGGCCCCGCCTCATCCACCGTGAGGTCCGGCGTGATCACGCCGCAGCCGCCATGCCCGGCCAGCGCCGCGGCGAACCGCTGCAGCCCGTACTGCTCGATCGGGTTCCAGTACGACATGACCAAGGTGGGAGCGCCCGTATCGGCGACACCCCCGACGACGTCCATCACGACGTCTGTCGTCGTGCCGACGTCGAGCGCGGTCTGCGCCGCCTGCTGGATGATGGGGCCGTCCATCAGCGGGTCGGAGTACGGCAGCCCGACCTCGATGATGTCGACGCCGTTCTCGACCATCGCGGCCATCAGCGCCACCGAGTCCGCCGGCGTGGGGAACCCCGCCGGCAGGTACCCGATGAGCGCGGCACGGCCTTCCGCGCGCGCCGCCGCGAACGTCTCGTGGAGCACGCTCATTCAGCGACCCTCCTTGGTCTGTGCACCTTCGGCGTCGTCGAGCAGGTCGAAGTAGCGCGCGGCCGTCGCGACGTCCTTGTCCCCGCGACCGGAGAGGTTCACCACGATCACCGCCTCCGGTCCGAGTTCGCGGCCCAACCGGATCGCCCCGGCCAGGGCGTGGGCCGACTCGATCGCCGGGATGATCCCCTCGGTCCGGCACAGCAGCCGGAAGGCCGCCATCGCCTCATCGTCGCTGACCGGCTCGTACCGCGCACGGTGCGTCTCGTACAGGTAGGCGTGTGCGGGGCCGACCCCCGGATAGTCCAGCCCCGCGCTGATCGAATGCGTGGGCCGGGTCTGGCCGTACTCGTCCTGCAGGACGTAGGTGCGTGCGCCGTGCAGCACGCCCGGGCTGCCCCCGGCGAACCGGGAGGCGTGGTGGCCGGGCTGCAGGGAGTCGCCACCGGCCTCGTACCCGACGAGCAGGACGTCGTCGTCGAGGAATCCGGAGAACAGCCCCATCGCGTTGCTGCCCCCGCCCACGCAGGCGACCGCCGCGTCGGGCAGCCGGCCGACCAGCTGCAGCACCTGCTCGCGGGCCTCGCGCCCGATCACCGCCTGGAAGTGGGCGACCATGCTCGGGAACGGGTAGGGCCCGGTGACCGTGCCGAGCAGGTAGTGGGTGTGCTCGACGTTGGTCACCCAGTCGCGCATCGCCTCGTTGATGGCGTCCTTCAGCGTGGCCGAGCCGATGTCCACCGGCACCACCTGCGCACCCAGCAGCTGCATGCGGACCACGTTCAGGGCCTGCCGCCGGGTGTCCTGCGACCCCATATAGACCACGCAGTCCAGGCCGAACATCGCGGCCGCGGTTGCGGTCGCGACCCCGTGCTGACCGGCGCCGGTCTCGGCGATGACCCGCTGCTTGCCCATCCGCCTGGTCAGCAGCGCCTGGCCGAGCACGTTGTTGATCTTGTGGGAGCCGGTGTGGTTGAGGTCCTCCCGCTTCAGCAGGATGCGTGCTCCGCCGCATTCGGCGGAGAACCGCTCGGCGTCGGTGAGCGGGCTCGGCCGGCCGGTGACGGTGCGCTGCAGGCGTTGCAGCTCGGCCTCGAACGCCGGGTCCGCGACCGCCTCCGCGAAGGCCCCGGCCAGCTCGTCCAGAGCCGGGACGAGCGCCTCTGGGACGAACCGCCCGCCGAATCGGCCGAAATGCTGCGTGAGTTGTGCCATCGGACTCATGTGCTCAAGTGTGCGGCACTGCCTCGCGGGTGCTTGGTCACTCCGACTCCGGCATCACCGACGGATGGGAGCCGGCGGTGACCAGATCGTGCACGGCAGCCCTCGGGTCGGCGGCCGTAGCCACCGCCTGCCCCACCAGCACGGCGTTCGCACCGTGGTGTGCGTAGGCGAGGAGGTCATGGGGCCCGCGGACCCCGGATTCGGCGATCTTCACCGCGGAGTCGGGGATCGCCGGCGCGACCCGTGCGAAGGTGTCGCGATCCACCCGCAGCGTCTTCAGGTTTCGGGCATTGACGCCGTACAGCGTCGCACCGGCCGCGGTCGCGCGCTCCACCTCGGCGAGGTCGTGGACCTCGACCAACGGATGCAGCCCGATCGACCGGGCGCGCTCGACCAGGCTGACCAGCGCGTCCTGGTTGAGCGCCGCCACGATCAGCAGCACCAGGTCCGCGCCGCACGCCCGGGCCTCCCACAGTTGATAGGACGTGACGACGAAGTCCTTGCGCAGGATCGGGACGTCGACCGCGGCTCGCACCGCGACCAGGTCTGCAAGGCTGCCGCGGAAGTGCCGCTCCTCGGTGAGCACCGAGATGCAGTGGGCCCCGCCCGCCTCGTACGCTCGCGCCAGGTCCGCGGGATCGGGGATGGCGGCGAGCTCCCCCGCGCTCGGGCTGGCCCGCTTCACCTCGGCGATCACCCGGACCCCGCCGCCGCGGAGCACGGATTCGGCATCGCGGGCCTGGGGCATCCGGGCGGCCCGTTCCTTCAGCTCGTCCAGGCTCACCTGCGCCATGCGCGCCGCGAGGTCGACGCGCACGCCGGCGACGATGCTGTCCAGAACCGTCATCGCACCTCCGCTGTGACCCCGGTGCTAGGCAGCGTATCCGCATCCGTCGGGCGGCTTGGGCCGGGGGTCAGCG
>CAZECO010000094.1:0-12228 GCA_964510455.1 uncultured Actinomycetes bacterium | reverse complement strand
CCCACCGAGGGTCACGAACCAAGACGTTCGTACACCACCCCGATGGACTTGACCTTTTCTTCAGGACTAAGACCATTCCTGCGAGCCGAGCATGTGCATCTCCGGAGACGAGGCGATCATCCGCAAAGATGCACCTGCTCCGAATCCCCGGTAGGTCCCGAGCCAGCCGAGCGGCCGGACGACGACGTCCACCGCCCCACCGCCAAGGGCATGCAGGGTCCGCAGCCAGCCGCGGTACGACGGCAGGATGAGCAGGTCGGCGGTGCTGGCGCCCGCCTCATCCTTGGCGCGCATGAGTGCGACCCCACCGGCCTTGGTGCCCGGGCCCATCAGGTGTTGCGGTACGTGGCGGCTGAGGTGAAGTTGGTCTCGGTCTGTGAGAACGTCCTTCCAGTGGGGAGGCCAGCCGCGTGGGTCGGTGGGCTCGGCCGGCTTGGATCGGGCGCCTCCGCGTCCCCCGCATCCTTGCGCCACCTGGTTGGCGATCACGGTGGGAAAGCGGTCCTCGCGGGAGTCCCACTCGCTGAGCATGAGCGCGTCCTCGCCCCACCACCTCCGCAGCACGTGAGTGGCGGAATCCTCGACGGGCATGCCCCGCTCAACCCATCGACGGACTCCCAGGGCAGGGTCGTCCCAACCCAGGGGGCCGAGCAGCAGATGCAGCAGCGGGTACCAATAGCCCCACCGGTCCCCATCTCGCGAGTGCGGGCGTTTCGGCGGCTCCCAAGGGCCGTCCGGGAACGCCAGCCCCTGGTAAAGCAGCGGCAGGGTTCCCGACCACATGAGGGATTCGCCCAGGGCCTCCCCGACGAGCCGCTGACTGCTGATCCGCTGCTCACTCACCTGCCCGCCTCCCTTTCCGATCCGGGGAAGCCGAGCAGGTGCATGTCGTGGGAGCACGCGTACCACCGATTCGTCGCCTTCGACCGCTGGTAGCTGCCCAGCCACCCCACCGGCCTGACGACCACGTCGATCGCCATCCCGTGTCCCCACCTGCTCTCCAGGTCTGCGCCCGTCTCATGCAGGCTCCGGTACCAGCCCACATAGGCGGCAAGCCCGATGGCGCCTCTGCCGGTGTCGTGATCGAAGGCGATCCGGCGGTCCCCGTAACTGTTCGACTCTGCGTCGTAGCCGCCCCTGCCGATCAGTTGGGCGACGGCGTGCCCGCCCAGGTGCAGGGGGTCGGTCCCGCCCTCCAGCAGCGGCACCCATGACTCCTGCCCCGCCTTGATGGAGGAGTGCGGCTCCTCCCAGGCGGTTCGCGGTTCTATCCCGAGGGCGTTCTCGATCTCGGCTGCGGCGCGGCCTGGCACGCCCCGGGAGTCCTGCCAAACGGACAGCGCTCGGACGTCCTCTCCCCACCATGCGTCCAGCACCCGGGTGGCACCGCATTCGACCGGGCGCCCCGCCTCCAGCCACCGCTGCGCGCCGAGGCCGGGATCGGCCCACCCGAGCGGACCGATGACCAGGTGGAGCAGCGGGTTCCAGTAGTCGAACGCTGCCTCGCTCTGCCAGCGCTCCTCGGCCCGCGGCCGTCTCGGCGGCCGCAACGATTCCAGGGGCAGCGCGAACATCTGCCACAGCAGCGGGATGGTCCGCGTCCATCGCCCCGCATCCCCGAAGATGCTGTCAGCGGCCGGCCCGCTGGTCCAATGGGTCACAGCCGCCGCTCCAACCGGTCGCGAGAGAGTGGTCGAATGGACCTCCCGATCGTCGATCCAGGCGACCGCGAGGCCGTCGTCCGTCTCGAGCAGCCGGACCGCGTGCCGGGACGGGTAGAGCGCCGGGTCGCGGTCCGGAACCTTCTTGGGCTCCTGGGGGACCAGTTCGATCCGGTCCAGCACGTCGAAGCGGTAGAGGTGCCGGATCTCGATGCAGTCATCCAGGAGCAGCGCGAGGTGCTCGCCCAGGACGTCGACCGAGTACACCCTGCGAGGCCTGCCCGATTCGCCTGCCACCACCTTGGCCGACATCAACTCCCCCGTGGCGAGGTCGCGGAACTCCACCGCACCATCCGTGCCGTACGCCAGCGCCGGGCGGCTGCGGATCAGCGCGCAGCGGATGTCCTCCAGCCGCACCATGGAACGCTCCTGCGACAGCTCCCAGGAAGGCGTCACGGCCCGGATCGCGCTGAACCACCCTTCATCCTCCGGCACCTCCATCGGGCCTCCAGCGACGGTGGAGGGAACGCCGGCATAGGCCAGGCCGCAGAATGTGCCGGACTCCGGCGAGGTCACCAAGTCGATGAGGGAGGGGCAAAGCCATTCCCCGATCTCTTCCATGCGCAGCGTAGGGGCGGACCAGGGCCCGAGGCCAGCGCCCCGTCTCGACGCGGCCGCGAACCACGGCCCGTCCGCGGTGTTCACCACGACGCACGTCCGCTCCGGCCCGATAGACAGAGCGCCTGGGAACATGACCACGAATGGGGCCGGGAACAGGGATGCGGTCTGCCGGCGACGATGCAGGAAGTAGGTCAACTCGATGGTGCCGCCGTTGCGGACGAGTGCTATCACGTAATCCGCTGCGATCTCAATGTCGAGGAACTCCTGCCCTTCGGATGCCGCCTCATCGATGATCGCCTTCGATCCCGCCAGGTCGATGCAGACGAGACGTTCGGAGGTCACGACGGCGGCACAAGGCCGGCCTTGATGCAATCCGACCTTGAACCGGTGGTTGCCGGCCACGAGCCAGTCGATCCCGTGGGCGACATTGCTATCCATCACACCCCTTTCCAGATGCGGCCAGCGTGCCCCAGGACAAGCCGAGATGCAGCGTGGCTGCAGCAATCCGGGACGCACCGCCCTGGCGGACTTGTGCATAGCGCTGCGCTCGTTCGCGGTGAGAATCTGGAGGGGTAGGACCGCGAACCGACCACTGTCGGGCGGGACAGCCCGGCGCGCCCGCGGCGCACAAATAACTGGAAGTTTGGGTTTACAGTACGAAACCGCAACAGGCGCGAACTGCTGGCAGTCTTGCCTCCGTGGCTCACAGCAACGACCTCGTAGACGCATCGAGGAGGGATCCATGAAGGCGAGCACGCTGAGCCCGGCCGAGATCTTCGGGAACCAGATCCGGTACGTGGTGCCGCTTTACCAACGGCCCTATGTCTGGTCGCTGGAGGCACAGTGGCAACTCCTGTGGGAGGACATCCGGACGCTGGCGGAGCGCGTGCTCGAGGCGCCGACCGTTTACGGGGCGCCGCCGGTGCCGCCGCACTTCCTGGGCGCGATCGTTATCGACCAGCTGCCGGGTCCGGTCCAATACATCGGTGCCCGCAGCGTGATCGACGGCCAGCAGCGATTGACCACGCTACAGCTGCTGCTGGATGCAGCCCGGGCCGTGGTGGCCGAGCACGGCGACCCGATAGACGCTTCAGCCCTCCGAGTGATCGTTGAGAACGATGGGGCCCTGGCTGCCAATGCAGACCATGCGTTCAAGGTCTGGCCAACCGACCGCGACCAAGAGGCGTTCCGCACGGCGATGAGTGATGGCCCCCGGCCGTCGGGCGACCTGGCGAAGTCGAAGATCGCGAGCTGTCACGCATATTTCCTTCAGGTGGTCCGCGAATGGTCGCAGGTTGACGAGTCATCGCCGCAAGCCAAACAACGGTTGGCTGCCCTCACGACCGCGTTGCGCGAGAAGCTCCGGCTCGTCGTCATCGACCTCGAGCCCGGCGATAACGCTCAAGTCATCTTCGAAACGCTCAACCACCGGGGCGCGCCGCTGCTGGCCGCGGACCTGGTGAAGAACCTCCTGTTCCAGGTCGCGGCTGCGCAGGGCCTTGACGTCGAAACGCTCTACAGCAGCCACTGGCGCGCGCTGGATGGCGAGTACTGGCGTCAAATGGTGGCCAGGGGCCGTAGATTCGAACCGCGGATCGACGTGTTCATGCAGCGGTGGCTAGTCATGAACCTCCGCAAGGACGTCCCGACCGACCGGGTATTCACCGAGTTCCGCGACAGCATCCTCGCGAAGCACGACGCAAACATCGCTTCGCTTTTCAAGGAGATCGCCGCCGACGCCGAGGCGCACAAGGCATGGGAGAAGCTTCCCGAGGACTCGGTGCCGGGCCGGTTCCACTACCGGGTGATTCGCGCCCTTGACACCCAGGTGGTCGCACCGGTATTCCTCTGGCTCACCAGACACCGCTCCGAAGAAATGCCCGACGAACAACGCGACCTGGCGCTTCGTTCAATCGAGAGCTGGCTGGTGCGCCGCGCACTGATCAGGGCGACGTCGAAGGACTACAACAACGCAATGATCGACCTGCTGCGCGCCCTGGACCTTGGCGGTCCGGCCGCGGCAGGCGACACCACCGAACAGTTCCTGAAGGATCAGTCCGCCGAGTCGCGCTACTGGCCGTCGAACGAACGCGTGGCCGCGGCGCTCGCGGACGAGCGGATATACAAGACAATGACGCGGCCGCGCCTGCGCATGATCCTCGAAGTCCTCGAGGATGACCTCCGGGACCCCGAGGAGGGCCAGCATGCCCCGCGGGGATTGACGATCGAACATGTAATGCCGTTCGCCTGGCGAGAGCACTGGGGAGATGGCGTGGTCGATGACCCCGTTGCGGCCCAGCGCCGGGACAGGCTGGTCCAGACCCTGGGAAATCTGACCCTGGTGACCGGCGGACTGAACCCCGCCCTATCGAACCGACCATGGACGGACGCCGAAGCGGTTGACCGCGGGCTTGGCTCCAAGGGCAAGCGGGACTACCTGCTCGAGAGAAGCGCGCTCAAGCTCAACGCGGCATTGGTCCACCAGAACCAGGCCCTGTGGTCCGAGGAGCGGATTCAGCAGCGGACTAAGGATCTGAGCGACCGCCTGTGTGCGATCTGGCCCTGCCCTGCGGACGCCGTCCAGCCCGCCGGAACGGCGGCAGCGCCCGTCCCGGTCCCGGAGCTACCGGAGGAACAGGACATCCAGGCGTGGTCGGTGGATCAGCAAGACGTTGCCCTGGCTGCTCGCATCTGGGTCGCGCTGAACCCGACTTCCCGTGACCTGCTGCGGGTCCTTATCAAGGACGCCCCGCAGCCATTCGCAGCGCCTGACCTGGCCCGGCAGCTAGACATCGAGGACGACCCATCTGGGATCGACGGCCAGGTGGCCAGGACGGCCGAAGCCGCGGCTCGGCTCGGCCGAGAGCCACCGGTTTCCTTGATCGAGGGCGATCCGTTGTCGTACCGAATGGAAGAAGTAGTTGCGAAAACGTTTGAGGCAGCATTCCATTCGGCATCTGAGCAGTCCGTCGGATCTCTGACCGAGGATGGGACCGTGGTCCAGCCGCAACCCGCGAGCGGCCGCCGAAGTGTGCCTAAGCATGTTCTTGAGGTATTCGCTGGGTATCCCGATGACGCAGAACTGACGCTGGGCCAGATAGCGGCCGCCGCCTCGACGAACTACGCCGCAAAAGAGATTAGCCAGGGAGCGATCAGCGCGGCGCTGAACAGGAATGGGATTGAAGGAGTCGAGGTAGTTCCAGGTAGCTCGCCCGTCCGGGCCCGACGTTCAATGGCTCCCGGCATGGATGTGGGTTGAGTTGGGTCCTGAGGCGTGCGGCTGCCGCGAGGTAGACGTATTTGACCCGCTCCAGCGGCTCCATGAGACGCCACGACGCGCCTCCCTGCGCTCAACGACACTCCTCTGCCGGTCACGCCTCTCTCAGGACCGCTGCTGTCGGACCCCGGTGCAATCCTGTGGACACAACACGACGAATCTTTAGAACAGCACGGGGGAAGATCATGAGCATCGCAACGCATTCTCAAACACAATACGCAACCGTCGGCGACCCGTTGGAGGCGATCGACTGGGCGATCCTCTACGACGATGGCGAAGCCGTCGTCGACCGCCGCGCCACCGGCAAGCTATCCCTGGATAGCAGCTGGGCGCTCGTCCTGCGCGATCGGACGGTGGTGCTGGCCATTCCCGCGCACCGGGTCATCGAGGTCGGCCGCGTGGAGCGCAAGAGCGCCAGGGCCGCCTGAGGCCGCCGACGCGGCTGCGTCTGCTCGTCAAGGAACGAAGGGAAGGGTCCTATGCGGGAACTGCTGAACGCAGGATCGTGGGAGGTCGCGGCGAGGGTCGCAGCTGCTGCCCCCGCGCGGACGCGCGTCTACGAGACGCATGCCGGCGGCGGGCAGTACGACTCGCTGAGCATCGCCGGCGGATGGGGGCGCATCCACTTCACCCGCAACGGCTCGATCCACCTGCCCGGCGACGTCATCGACATGCAGCAATGGCGCGCAACCCTTCGCCAGGAGCAGGGAGCGCGGCGGCTGGCGGCCCAGATCATCGCCGCGATGGGCTGGCCCGACCCTCAGTCGCCTCCGGAGCCGCACCTGATCGTCTACCACGTCATCGCCCGGATACTGGCGGCCAAGATCGCCAGCCAGTCGCATTGGGACGCGCTGGAGCAGTTCGAGGACACCTCGGGGGACGTGAGCGGAATACGCTGGCCCGTCCCGTACCCGGAGATGTCGCAGCTGCCCGCGAACGAGGTATGGGTGATCTGTCGGAACGGGGAACCCGTGGCGTGGCTGTGGGACGGCTGGGCGTGGACCGCCCGGGGCGACCGCCTCAACCTCGTGAGCCGCTACGACGCAGGCGCCGGCTACGACCGGATCGCACGCTGGATCACTCGCCCGCCCGCGGGACGAAGTGCGCCGGCGCTGCCCCAAGTCACGACGGGAGGTCCCCAGCCGATCGGTGTGTGGCCTGATCCATGAAGCGGCGAAACAGAAGGCGCACTCACGGTAAAGCGCAGTTGAGGAGGTTCCTGAGGACTCGGCGTACCAGGCGCGCCTCGTCGGATAGGACCCCGTCCCTATGGAGATCCGCGATCCTAACGGGGGGCGAGGCGCGCAGCAACCGGTGCGTGACGCGAACATCTGCCAGGTTGGGGTCCTGCCCGATGGATTCTGTGCTGCGGCGAGGATGGCTCAGCCCCGACGCTTCCGTCAGAGCTGGAGCCCCGCCCCGCCTTAACTCTCGCTACGCGCCCGCCGCGCCCTCATGGGGCTCGTCAATCGGCTTGCCGTGCAGTTGTGCCCACAGCAAAGCGAGTTTGACGCCGTCCTCGTTAAGCTCGACGGGGTCGCTGCTGTGGACGGGTGCCCCGGCGGGTACGTCTCGGTAGAAGAGCGAGTGCTCGCCCTTCTTCCCGAACAGTGACGCTGTGCCCTGGACCTTATCGCCGTAGAGCTTGCGGCGGATGATCAAAGAGTCTCCCTGCGTCAGCGAGCCGGTCTCCTGCTTGTGCTTCCAATGCAGGTAGGCCACCTCCCCGAGCTTCTCCACCCGCGCGAGTTCTGTTGGTGACAGGAGGGGAGTCACCGTCTCGGGCTCGTCAACGCCCGATGCGGCAAGTGCCTCCAGTTGGATCGCCTGCTGACGAAGCTGTGCCGCGATGTGCAGCAGCTTCCCGCTCTTGGCCTTCATGAAATCCCCCTCTTAAACAAGTCGCTCCTCTGTGAAGCGGTTAAGGCCAGTGAACACCCTGCACCCAGTCTTAGGCAAATCGTAAAGTTAAGACCTCGTTAGTAGCCTCGCCCGCCCAGGCGAACCTGACAGTGGTTGCCCTGCGGCCGGCTTGGACTGCCGCAATGGAGCCCGGGACCAGGCCGTGACGGGCGGAGGAAACTGGGTTGAGCAGCAACCCGGTCGGACACAAACCGGTAGCAACCTTCTGAGGGTTGGGTTACCCGCCCGGACCTTTCCGGTCGCCTAGACGGCGTCGGGGTCGGCGAGGGTCTTATGAACGACGCCGATAGAGACCCCTACCCCCACGGCAATGGTTCGGATGGATTCTCCGCGGCCGCGGCGCGCGAGGATCACGGCGCGCTTGTCGTCGTCGACCACGGGACGTCGTCCCCCGACCCTCCCCCGCCGACGGGCGGCCTCCAACCCATTCCTGGTTTTGCGGGCGATGTCGCGGCGGCGGTCCTCGTGTCAGATTCCGAGGTCGACTGCACAGATGACCGAGGTCCTCTGCACTGCGTTGTGGTGTTCGGCGCTGTGTGGCGGCATTCTGTGATCGCTGTATGTCGCCATCCCATTCGCTTGAAGTGCTCAGCCGCCCAACCCTCGGGCCCTTCCTGGGGAGGCGAAGGATGACGCTCATTTAGCCCGGAAGGACGCGCCCGCGCGGCGAGTGTCATACCGCCCAGTGTGGGCGCCTCACGGTAGGACACCCGCAGCGCTGTCGGACCCGGGTCTTGACGTGAACTGTCCTGAATCGTGGCGGCCTGTCAGTCGAAGTCCTGCCGTCAGAGGAGCCAGGGGTCGCCAGGGTCACCGAGGCCAACGACGGCTGAGCCGTCATACTGACGTGGGCCGAGATGGCATCTCCATCGGCTGCGGCGTCGATCCAGGTGCATGCGGTCCGGGGCAACAGCGCCGGACGCGAGCGGCTACGGCTAGGGCTGTCCCACTAGTTCCCGTTTGGTGCTTCCGGAGCCCATCTGGTCGGGCGCCAGATCGCGGCGCCCGCCCTGTTGCGCGGCCGCCCCCGCGAGCACAACCAAGGCGATGCCAATGACCTGCCCGAGGCCGGGAATCTGATGCAGGACGAGGGCTCCGAGCAGAACGCCGAAAGCTGGCTCCAGCGCCATCAGCGTCCCGAACGCGTGCGGGGTCATCTTGCGCAGCGCAAGCAGTTCAAGCGTGTACGGCAGGATCGGCACCAGCACCGCCAAACCGGCCGAGGCGGCCAGGATTCCCCAGCTCAGGTGGCCCACAGCCTGCGGGATGCCCATGACGGCCGCTGTCAGGGTCGCCACGGGAAAGGTGAGCGCAAGCGCGCTGATACCTGAGAACCGGTCCCCGGCCTGCTGGGTGAGCAGGATGTAGGTCGCCCACCCGACCGCCGCCAGGGCGGCGAACCCCACACCGAGCACGTCTATCTCGCCCTGCCAGGGTTCGGTGAGCAGCACTACACCGACCAGCGCGAGGGCCGGCCAGATCAGCGCGCGCAAGTTGTGGCTGCGCGCCGCCGCGACGGTCAACGGCCCCAGGAATCCGATGGCCGCTGCGGTTCCGAGCGGGATGCGCTCGATCGCCGCCAATGAGGCGACCGTCATGATGCCGGTGGCCATGCCGAGCGCGATGATCAGCGGCGCGTCGTGGCGGCGCAGCGACCGCAGCGGGGGCCGAACGAAGGCCAGGAGGACGACGGCGGCGACGAGGTACCTCAGCCATGCGGTGCCCGCGGGTCCCACAACCGCCATCACGGGCACCGATAGGGCCGAGCCGAGTTGCACCGACAGCATCGAGCCCACGGCCATTGACCAGGGCGGTACAGGGGTCCGGGCGGTCGTCATGGGTCACCTCCAGTAGGGGCGGGTAGCGGGGGCCTGTCGTTTGCGAGGGGCGTGCCGGCCTACGTTTCGTCCGGCATCGGAATGTCATCGTCCCGACGCCCCGCTCGAAGCCCGCCAGCGTGATCGCCGTTCGCGATCCGCTCACCGTCCGCAGACGGAGGCGAGCGCGGCGTCCAGATCCGCTACCAAGTCGGACCTGGCCTCCAGCCCCACCGCAAGTCTGATCAGCCCGTGCTCGCGGAACGGGGCAGCCAGGGCGGCACCACGTGCCCCGGGATATGACTGGTACGCGACAAGGGTCTCGTCGTGACCCAGTGAGACGGCTGAGGTGATGACCTTCAGGTCGTTGACGAAGCGGACACGGTCCTCGTGCGTACCAGCGAGGGCGAAGGAGACCACGCCCCCGAACCCGCCGTCCAGTTGAGCCCCCGCGAGGGCGTGCCCGGGGTCGACGGTCAGCCCCGGGTAGGCCACGTGGGCGACGCGCGGGTCGTCGACGAGGAACTCGGCGATGGCCTGCGCGTTCTCGCAGTGCCGGGCCAGGCGCAGGGGCATCGTGACCGACCCTCGCATGATCAGCCAGGCGTTGAACGGCGAGATGACGCCGCCGACGTGCACCATGGGCCCCGCCTTGATCGGGTCGATCAGCTCCCTCGCCCCGATGACCGCGCCGCCCATCGCATCACCATGTCCGTTGTAGTACTTGGTCAAGGAGTGGATCACCAGGTCCGCACCGAACTCGAGCGGACGCATCAGCGGCGGCGGGGTGAACGTGGAATCGACGGTCAGCCGGGCGCCCGCCGCATGGGCCACTTCCGCTAACGCGGCGACGTCGGCGACCCGCAGGTCCGGGTTCGCGATCACCTCGGTGTGGATCAGCCGGGTGTTCGGGCGGATCAGCGCGCGGACAGCGTCGAGGTCGGTGATGTCCACGAAGTCCACGTCGATGCCGAGTTTGGCGGGCAGGAGGGAGTCGAACAGGCCCCAGGTGCCCATGTAGACGACGTTCGAAATGATTGCGTGATCGCCCGGGCTGAGCAGGGTGAAGAACGCGGCGTGCAGCGCGGCCATCCCACTGCCGAGGACCACTGCCGCCTCGCCGTGGTCGAGGGCGGCGAGCTTGGTCTGCAGGCCGAGCTGGTTGGCCCCGGACTCGCGGGTATAGGCGAGGCGGTCGTAGTCATGCTCGTCCACGTCGGTGGAGTCGTACGGAAGGCGGTAGCTGTTGGCCATGATCACGGGAGTGCGGATGGCCCCGGTTGTCTCATCCGGGCGGTTCCCGCCATGGACGAACCACGAGTCGTCGGAAAGGGTGGCGTAGTCGTGCTTGTCGGGTCTGGGGTTCATAACCCCTCCTTTCACGCTTTGATCAGCCGGCGGGCGACGCGCAGCTGCCCGGGCGCAAGGTGGTCGAGAAGGTCGTCGGCGGCCGCCTCCAGCGCCTCGTCGGTCATCGGCGCGAGGGCGTCGAGGATGAAAAGCGCGACCGTGGTTTCGTCGGTCAGCTGGGTGCGTCGGGCCTGCCGCCAGTTCCACCGTCGGCAGGTCACGCCCGCGTCGTCGCACCACACCACCTCGCCCGGCTCCGGATGCTCGACGACGGGGCCTCCTTCCGCCGTCGTGTCGAACGGCTCGGTGCCCGTAGCCCGCACGAGCCGGGGGCTGCCGGCGCACAGGAGGAGATCCTCGCCGCCGAGCGGGACCTGGTGCAGGACCGAGACGGCGTTGTAGATATCGGTCAGCCGGTTCACCCGGGGCAGGCCCGTCTCCGCGCGCCGCATCAGTGCCTCCAGGCTGTTGCGGGTGCGCTGCGGCTTGGCGCCGAACGCGCGGTAGCACTCCCGCCACGCCGCGATGTGGGGGAGGTCCGCCAGCGCCGTGCCAGCACTCGCGGTTGTCGCGGCCGCCTGGGCCGAGCGGAGCAGGGCCTCGCTGTTGTCGTCGCTGGGCGCCGGTTTGATTCCGTCTACGGCGATGAGCAGGACCCGGTAGTCGGGCCGCAGGTCGAAGACCGCTCGGTCGACGTGCGCGGCTTCCAAGAACTGGTCCAGGGCGTTCTGTTCAAACATGGCTGGCCTCCGTGCGGGTGATAGGTGCGACACCGGGCTCGAACACGGCCAGCGAGAATCTGGCGTGGACTGCGCCCGCATTGACATAGGAGTGGGCGACGTCCCCCGGAAAGGCGACCGCGTCGCCAGCCTCCAGGACGACAGCATCGTCGCCGACGTGCACGGTGAGCATTCCTTCCTGGACCTGGACCAGTTCCTTCGTGCCCCGGGAGTGGGCCTCGCTGGAGTGTTGGTCGCCCGGCGCGAGCGTCCAATCCCACAGCTCCAGGACGTCGGGCGGCTCGGTGCCCGCCACGAGCACCCCGGCGCCACCCGCGTCGCTGCGCCACAGCGCGGCCCCCTCGCCCTGGCGGGTCACCTTCACCGCGGCCGGTGCGGGCAGCTCGACCAGCGCGGGAAGGCCGATCCCGAGCGAGTCGCTGAGCCGTAGCAGCGTCCCGAGACCGGGATTGGCCGCGCCCTGCTCGACGTTGATCAGCAGTCGGCGGCTCACTCCCGACAGTTCCGCCAAGTGATCCAGGGTCCAGCGGCGATGCTGCCGCTCAGCGCGGATGCGTGCACCGATCGCTTTTGAGAGGTCGGTGGGTAGATCAGGCATAGGTGCAGTATAGTGCCCTTTCAGTGCATACCGCCACCCTGCACCGTGCAGCGTAGAACGTGAGAGTTCTAGGAGGCGAACGTGCCTCCCGGGGTGAGCTCAATGCCAGCACCTCCACCACGCCGTCCGGTAGTCGGTGCAGCTGTGCAGGCCGTCCCGTCCGAACGAGGACGACTTGCCCCCTACCGCCGCGTAGCGGGCGTGCGTCTCTATCGCGCAGAAGGACGCGGCAGCACACCGG
>CAZECO010000093.1:0-12306 GCA_964510455.1 uncultured Actinomycetes bacterium | reverse complement strand
GTACCAGCCATGCATTCGATGCTATGCGGCTTCCAGCACCACACCGAATCGGCGACGGCGTCCCCGGGCGGGCAGGGGCAGGCGGCCGCCGCGCGGTGGTGCGTCCACGTGCCGTGTAGTGATCAACGCGTTCCCGTGCATTTGTGCATGGGAACGTGTGGTCGCCGCCAGGGCGGCGGGCTGCTGCCGGCTGGATGGTGGCTGTGGCCGTGCGGGGCAGGCGCGATCAGCCCCCTCAACGCGTGCTGAGACTGCTCCGCGCTGGTGGGGATCGGCAACGTGCCCGCGCCGTTGCGCCCCCGGCCGCTGAACCTGCAATCCGCGACATGCGCCCCCGACCCCACGCAGGGGGGAGCGGCACGCCAGCCAGGCCCGCATCACTCCGGCCACTCACCCCCAGATTCCGAAGATCCCAGAGTGCCAACACCGTGTTCCCGTGCGCTTGGCCGGGGCAGTGCGCTGGTCGGGGCGCCGCAGCGGCGTTCAGGTGCCGCTGTTCCGGTTGCGGGGGACCGGCCGCCCTTCGAGCTCATCGAGGAGATCTCGCAGTTCGGAGCGCAGGAAGTCGCGGGTGGCCACATCGCCGAGGGCCACCCGCAGCGCTGCGAGTTCGCGGGCGAGGTACTCCGTATCCGCGATGAGCCGGTCGGTGCGTGTGCGGTCCTCGGTGTACTGCACCCGGTCCCTGTCGGACTGCCGGTTCTGGGCGAGCAGGATGAGCGGGGCGGCGTACGAAGCCTGCAGGGAGAGCAGCAGCGTCAGGAAGATGAACGGGAAGGGGTCGGGGCGCAGGTCCTGCGGGGCGAAGGTGTTCCAGGCGAGCCAGCACAGGATCGCGACCGTCATCCAGGCGATGAACGACCAGGAGCCGATATAGCGGGCGATGCGCTCACTGGTGCGTCCGAACACCTCGGAGTCGATCGCCACCCTGGGGCCGCGCGGGCGGTCCAGCGGCTGATCGAGGATGGAGCGGCTGCGGGGCTTCTGGGGTCGCTGGGCGCTCACCGCAACCGTCCCTGCTCCTCGGACCTGCCCGACTCGCCCTCTCGCCAGTCCTCCGGCAGCATATGGTCGACGACGTCGTCCACCGTCACAGCTCCGATCAGGTGCCCCCCGCTGTCGACCACCGGCACCGCCGCCAGGTTGTAGGTCGCGAAGTAGCGCGCGACGTCCGACAACGGGGTGTCCGCCGTGAGGGGCGCCAGCTCGGTGTCCAGGATCGACGTGACCAGCGTTGCCGGCGGCTCCCGCAGCAGGCGCTGGAAGTGCGCAACCCCCAGGAACTTGCCGGTCGGGGTCTCCAGCGGAGGCCGCGCGACGTACACCTGGGAGGCCAGCTGGGGCGATAGGTCCGGCTTAGCCACCCGCGCCAGCGCCTCGGCGACCGTGCTGTCGTGCCCGAGGATGACCGGGTCGGTCGTCATCATGCCTCCGGCCGAGTCGTCGGCGTAGGACATCAGCCTGCGCAGCTCCTCAGCCTCATCGGGCTCCATCCGCTGCAGCAGGTCGCTGGCGGTGTCCGCGTCGAGATCGCCGACCAGGTCTGCCGCGTCGTCGGGCTCCATATCCTCCAAGATGTCCGCGGCGCGCTCCGCCTCGAGCAGGCCGAGGATCTGGACCCGCGCGTTCTCCGAGAGCTCCTCCATCACGTCGGCGAGCCGCTCGTCATCCAGCGCGCGGGCCACCTGCAGCCGACGAGGTGCGGGCAGCTCCTGCAGCGCCCGTGCGATGTCGGCGGGCTTCATCCGCTCCCAACTGGCGAGAAGGGCGTCGGCACCCTGATCGTAATGAACGTCCAGGAGCCCCTGCACCTGATCCCATCGCACAACGTAGGCATCGCCGCGGCGACGCAGCGTCCGGCCCGGACGGCGGACGTAGACGCGGTCGATCTCCCAGTCACGGGTCCTGGTCTGGATCACCCCGATATCGACGACCGCGCACTGCTCGCCCGCTGGCACGCGGTCATCGCCGAGGACCGTGACTTTTCGGTCCAGCAATTCCGCCATGACGAGGTACTCGCCGGTGCGCGGCTCGAAGCGCCGCATGTTGATCACGCCGGTCACGACGACGGCGGCCACGTCGAACGACGTCACGCGCCCGATCGGGAGGAAGACCCGCCGCCGGTTGCTCACCTCGATCACCAGGCCGACCACGTGGGGGGGCTTGGCGATGCGGGAGGTGACGACAACATCGCGCACCTTGCCGACCTGATCCCCATGCGGGTCGAACGCCAGTGCCCCCGCGAAACGGGCGAGGTAGATCCTCGTCGGCGCACTCGTGTTCACAGCAGCGAGCCTAGCGACGCCATCAAGGATGCTGGGCGACGCCCGGCATTTCCGCGTTCCTGCGCCGCGGCTGATCGGGCGAGGCCCCGTCCGCTCCCGCCGTCGCGGGAGAGGGGGCAGGATCGGCAGGTGCCAACATGGGGCTGTGGCACCTCCGCGTCCCGCGGTCGCCGTGCCGAGCACCGGAGAGCTGCTACCGCTCGCCGTGGCCGTGCTGGCGATCTCCACCTCGGCTCCCGTCATCGCAGCCTGCGCCGCCCCGGCGCTGGCGATCGCGTTCTGGCGGTGCTTCCTTGGCAGCGTCGCCACCGGCGGGTGGCTGCTGGTGCGGCGCCCGCGCGATGGATGGCCGGGCAGCCGGCGGCAGTGGCAGGCAGCGATCCTGGGCGGATTGCTGCTGGCGCTGCATTTCGCCACCTGGATCCCTTCGCTGCGCTTCACCTCCGTCGCCTCGGCCACCGCCCTGGTCGCCACCCAGCCGGTCTGGGCCGCGATCCTGGCGCGACTGCGCGGCGCGGCGATCTCCCCGACGGTGTGGTGGGGGATCGCGGTGGCTCTGTCCGGGATCCTGCTGCTGACTGGGATCGATTTCGCCCTCGACCCGCGTTCGCTGCTCGGCGATGGACTGGCGCTGGCGGGTGCGATGCTGGCAGCGGCCTACGTCTCGGTGGGGGAATCCGCCCGTCAGAGCCTGTCCACCCCCGTGTACACGCTCATCGGCTACGGCGCGGCCGCTGCGGTCCTGCTGCCGATGGCGATGATCACGTCCTCCGCGCTGAGCGGATACGCAGCGCGCGATTGGCTGCTCATCGCGGCACTCACGCTGCTGGCCCAGCTGCTCGGCCATACCCTGATCAACCGGGCCCTGGGATCGGTGTCGGCGACCGTCGTAAGTCTGGCGGTACTGTTCGAGCTGCCCGGAGCGGTCATCATCGCCGCGGTGTGGTTGGGGACCGTGCCGCCGGTCGCGGTCCTGCCGGCGCTGGTGCTGCTGCTGCTCGGACTCGTCGTCGTGATCCGGGCGGCGGACCTGCCGGAGCCGGTCGAGGAACCGGCCGGCTGAGCTCGGCGCTGCGCGCGACACGCTTCCCCGTTGACGTGTGTTTGTTTGCTGTTAACCGTCCGTTCACCTACACTTGGTTTCGGGGCCGCAGTTCCACCAAGCCGCGAGAAGGGACTTGACATGATCAAGAGCAATCAGCCGATCGTGGTTTCCGTACCGCAACCCCGTACCGAGATTCCGTCTCTCGCCGGGGACGCACAGCCCGATCAGCGGCCGCGCTTCCTGCGCTGGCTGCTGCCGACGGCTTGCTCCTCCGCGGTGCCCCTCACGGGCATGCAGCAGGCCCAACTGAAACTCATCGCCTACCACTGAGGCTGCCGCCGGGCCGGCATGCCACCCTGAGTGCGTGTGTGGAAGGTACGCGCGGAGCAAGGACCAGGCGACCCTCGTGGAGGAGTTCGCGATTCGCCAGGCGCCAGCCGCCGAGGAGCTCGCCGCCGACTACAACGTGGCACCGACCAAGCAGGTGTACATCGTTGCTGGACGGGGTGCCGATGAGCAGCACGCCGAACCTTTCCGGGAGCTCGCTGTGGCGCGCTGGGGCCTCGTCCCGTCGTGGGCCAAGGACCCTGCGATCGGTTCCAAGCTGATCAATGCGCGGGTCGAGACCGCAGCCACCAAGCCCGCATTCCGCAAAGCCTGGCAGCGCCGCCGCTGCCTGGTCCCGGCGGACGGGTTCTACGAGTGGTACGAGCCGCAGGGCGACGATGCGCCTCGCGGCCGGTCCGGCAAACCCCTGAAGCAACCATTCTTCATCCACCATGCCGACGGCCGTTCGCTGGCGATGGCGGGGCTCTACGAGTTCTGGCGGAACCCCGATCCGCAGGCGCCGGAGCCGTGGCTGATGACGGTCACGATCCTGACCACCAGCGCAACCGATGCGCTGGGTCGGATCCACGATCGGATGCCCCTGCCGCTGCCCCCCGAGGGCTGGGACGCCTGGCTCGATCCCGCTTCGCCGGACAGCCTGGTGCAGGAGGTGCTGGGCTCCCACACCGCGGAGGCGCTGGTCGCATATGCGGTGTCGACGGCCGTGAACAGCGTGCGGAACAACGGCCCGGAACTCATGGTGCCGCTTCCCGCGATCGTCTGAGGCTGCCGAGCGGGGAGGCCCCCACGTTGTCTCGGCGGTGCTGTGGCGACAGGATAGCGGCGTGCCCCCGATCACGAGGAACCTGCCGAAAGCCAGCCGGGTGGAGGACGTGAACACATCCCACGGTCCGGCTCGGGCACACGTCTTCACCGTGCACCACGGGGTTCCGCGGGCATCCCTCATCCTGGGCCACGGGGCCGGCGGAGGCATCGCGTCGCCAGACCTGGCCACCCTTGCCGACGAGCTTCCCCGTTATGGCATCGAGGTCGTCCTGGCCGAACAGCCCTGGCGGGTGGCGGGGGGGAGCGTCGCGCCCGCGAAGACGGTGCTGGATGGTGCGTGGATCGAGATCGTCGCCGGCCTGCGGCGCAGCGGCATCGGACTGCGCCGGCTCGCGGTGGGCGGTCGGAGCAGCGGGGCGCGGGTGGCATGTCGGACGGCGGCGCAGATCCAGCCCGCCTGTGTGATCTGCCTCGCATTCCCGCTGATCCCGCCCCGGCAGTCCCACAACGACCGCGCCTCGGAGCTGGCCGCCGCCGCGGAAGTCGCCCCGACGACCGTGATCCAGGGCACTGCGGACAAGTTCGGCACGCCGCCCGATGTGGCAGCGCTGGTCGCTGAGCATGGACAACGGGTCCTCACGGTAGCGATCCCGTTCCTCGACCACTCGTTCCACCTCAAGCCGAAGGCGACGATCACGGATTCCGAAGCACGACTGATCCTGACCGAGGCGGCCCGGCGGGCGGTCCTGCGCGGCGCCGGGAATAGCGGCCCCCTGTTGGCACGTTGATGGCACCACAGGGTACGGACACGGGAGGCGGTGGTGTCGGTGGTTGTGTGTGGGCCCGCGGTTCGTGCGATGCTGCCCACACAGGCGTCACCCCTGACCTGGCGTCCCTGGAGCGTTGCGTTGAATGACGAGATGACGGCCGACGGCCCGACCGCCCCCGCGGGTGCGGCCGGCCCACCGGAGGCTGTCGAGACCGATCAGGAGCGCCGCGCGCGGTTCGAGCGCGACGCGCTGCCGCTGATCGATCAGCTCTATTCGGCGGCGCTGCGGATGACCCGCAATCCCGCCGACGCCGAGGACCTGGTCCAGGAGGCGTACGGCAAGGCGTTCGCCGCTTTCGGCCAGTACACCGACGGAACGAACCTCAAGGCATGGCTGTTCCGGATCCTGACCAACACCTACATCAACGCCTACCGCAAGAAGCAGCGACAGCCCACCCAGACCTCTACCGACGTCTTCGAGGACTACCAGTTCGCCCGCCTGTCGGCGAACCCGACCGAGGGGTTCCGGCCGGCAGACGTCGAGGCGCTGGAGTCCCTGCCCGATTCCACGGTGACCCAGGCCCTGGCGGCATTGCCCGAAGACTTCCGACTCGTCGTGTATTACGCGGATGTTGAGGGCTTCTCGTACAAGGAGATCGCCGAGATCATGGGCACCCCGGTCGGCACCGTGATGTCCCGGCTGCACCGCGGGCGCAAGCAGCTGCGCACGGCGCTGGCGGAGTACGCCCAGAGCCTGGGGATGAACCGGGAGCCGGCGTCATGAGCTGCGGCGACTCCCACGATGTCGACTGTTCCGAGGCCCTCGACCAGGTGTACGAGTATCTGCACCACGAGCTGTCGCCTCAGCGGCTGGAGCTGATCCACCAGCACCTCGAGGAATGCAGCCACTGCCTGGCCGAGTACGACCTCGAACAGATCGTCCGAGACCTCGTCCACCGGTCATGCTGCACGCCGGCCCCCGAGAGCCTGCGGACGGCCGTGATCGCGCGGCTCATGGTGATCCGCGGGGACGGACCGTAGCCCGGGCGCCGAGCACGCGGCCCGCAAACCCCCGCTGCCATGGCAATAGGGTGGAAGCAGCGATGGGAGGGGCCCGATGACCAATGGCGACATGGCGGGACGCAGCGCCCGGTTGAGTTTCGCGGTCGGGGAGCAAGACCTTGCCGCGGCCCTTGGGAGCGGGGACGTCCCGGTGCTGGCGACGCCGCGCTTGATCGCCTGGTTGGAGGCTGCCTCGGTGGCGGCGGTCGCAGGCGCCCTTGCGCCGGGGGCGACCACCGTCGGGACCCGGATCGAGGTGAACCACATCGCAGCATCTGGCATCGGCGCGGTTGTCACCGCGTCGGCGAAGGTCAGGAGCATCGCCGGCAAGGTGCTGGAATTCGACTGCGAGGCGGTGGCGGCCAATCCGGAAGGGCCGGCCACCGTGATCGGCCACGCATCCATCACCCGCGTGATCGTCGATCGCGAGCGCTTCCTCGCCCGCCTGCCGGCCGGCTGACCCGGGCCCCGCGGGCTACACCCCCGTGGTCCCCCGCGGGTAGGCGACCTCCGAGTCGGTGAGCACGTTGACCAGGTACGGAACGCCCGCGGCGAAAGCGCGGTCCAGCGCGGATCCGATGTCACCGGGCCTGGACACCGTCTCGCCGGCGCCCCCGAGGGCTGTCACGACCTCGTCGTAGCGGGTCGGCAGCAGATCGGCCGCCACGTCGTAGCCGTACAGGAACCGCATCGGATGCTTCTCCAGCGCCCACGCGGCGTTGTTGCCGACGACCATGACCACCGGCAGGTTGTGGCGCACCAGGGAGTCCACGTCCATCAGGCTCATCCCGGCGGCCCCGTCGCCGAGCAGCAGCACGACCTGGCTGGAGGGCCGGGCGACCCGTGCGGCCATCGCATAGCCGAGCCCGGTGCCGAGGCAGCCATAGGGCCCCGGGTCGAGCCATCCGCCCGGCCGCATCGGCTCGACGTACTTGCCTGCGAAGGACACGAAGTCCCCGCCGTCGCCGATGACGACGCCGTCATCGGCGAGGCGGGGGAGCAGTTCCCCGTAGATCCGCGCCGGATGGATCGGGTCTGCGTCGCTTTGCAGCGCAGCGGCATCTGCAGCGATCGCAGCGGCGCAAGCCTCCGCCAGGCCGCTGCGCCACTCGCCGGGGTCCCTGCGGGCCGGGAGGGCCAGGTACGCCTGCAGCAGGTCGTCGAACACCGCTGTGAGGTCGCCCGACACGGAGGCCGCCAGTTCCACATGGGCAGCCAGAGCGCCGGGAGCATCGGCGATGTGGACGACTCTGGCCGGTTGCGCGGGATCGCCGAACACGCCGAATCCGAGCCGGAAGTCCAGCGGCGTGCCGATCACGACGACGAGGTCCGCCCCGCGCAGGGCCGCAGAGCGCGCCCGGGTGACCAGGCAGCGATGCCCGCGCGGCAGCACGCCCCGGGCCATGCCGTTGGCGATCGCGGGCAGCCCGGTCTCGGTCACGAACCGTGCGGCCGCGGCCTCGGCCCCGCCGGACCAGATATCGCCGCCCAGCACCAGCAGCGGGTGCTCGGCCGCTGCGAGCAGCCTGGCGATCCCGGCGATCAGGTCGGGGTCGGGGGCGACGACATGGCTGCGCGGGCCGTGGACAGCCGCCAGCGGGCCGTGGGAGAACAGGACGTCCATCGGGATGTCTGCGAAGACCGGGCCGCGGTGGGGGGCGGCGGACAGGTCGAAGGCGGCGTCGATCTCGGTGTTGACCATCGTGGGATCGTCGATCGTGAACGCCCGTTTGGTGACCGGCGCCAGCAAGGGCGGATGGTCCAATTCCTGCAGGGCGCCGGTGCCCCAGCGGTTCGCGGGCGCCCGACCGCCGATGACCACCATCGGTGTGGCGTTGAAATGGGCGCTGGCGATCCCGCTGACGGCGTTGGTGACTCCCGGTCCGGCGGTCACCACGGCCAGCCCCGGCCTCCTGGTGAGCTTCCCGGTGGCCTCGGCGGCGAACACAGCGGTGGCCTCGTGCCGGGTGTCGATGACGCGCATCGGCCCGCTGGCCGCCGCGGTGACGCTGTCGCCGTGGCCCGCCACAGCGTCACGGCCTCCGACAGCTGCATCGTAGATCGGGAAGACGTGCGCGCCGGACAGGGTCCACAGCGTCTGCACGCCGTGGGCCAGCGCGGCGGAGACCACGTGCTGGCCGCCGTGCGCCATGGGTGCGTCGGTGGTTTCGGTCACGGGTCGACGGTACCCGTCGCGGCCAGAGGGGGTCGATCGGCCCGGGGGAGCGGCAGCTTGATCAATCCCATGCTTGATCAACACGTCAGCAGCGGCGGTTTGATCATGCTTCTGCTGGATCTTCCGTCCGCGGAGCGCCGAGCGGGAGCGGAGCCTCGACGTACCCTTGCGCTGTGGCCACCCTGCAGTCGCTGGCGACCAGTCGTGCAGACCTCGACGAGGAGTCAGTCGCGCATCTGACGTCGCTGGTCACCGACTGGGGGATCGTGGCCGACCTCGGGTTCTCGGATCTGGTCCTCTACCTGCCGACCTGGAATTCCGGCGGTTTCGTGGCGGCGGCCCAGGTCCGGCCCGATACCGTGCCCACCCGGATCCCGCTGGATGTCGTGGGGACCTTCATCCCCCGGGGACGGTTGCCACAGGTGGATCGCGCGCAAGCCACCGGCGAGGTGATCCGGGACCGGGCGCTGCTCGGAGGCGCCGTACCGGTCGGCAGGGAGGCGATCCCCGTCCGGCTCCCCGATCAGCCGAAGGGCGCGCCCATCGCCGTCGTCGCTCGATACGCAGGGGTGCGGGACCGGCCGCTGGGCCGGTTGGAGGACGCCTACCTGCAGACCGCGGACGAGCTCGCCGAGATGATCGCCCGCGGGCGGTTCCCCGCGGCGGCCGGGGTGGGGAGTCCCCATCGGGTCGGGGACGGGTTGCTGCGCATCGACCGCGGGGGATCGGTCACCTTCGCCAGCCCCAACGCGCAATCGGCGATGCGCGCCATGGGCCTGACGACGCCGCTGGTCGGGGCCCAGATCTCGCGGGTGCTCGGGCGGATCCTGGGCAGGCCGGGGTCGGCCGACCAGGCCCTGGTGAGCGTGGTCTCCGGGGCCGCCCCCGGGGTGATGGAGGTCGAGGCCCGCGGCGGGACGCTGTCGATCCGCTCGATCCCGCTGGAGAGCTCCGTCGGGGCACTGCTGCTGGTGCGAGACGTGTCCGAGCTCCGCCAGACCGAGCGGGCGCTGCTGACCAAGGACGCGACGATCCGGGAGGTGCACCACCGGGTCAAGAACAACCTGCAGACAGTGGCGGCACTGCTGCGCCTGCAGGCGCGCCGGATGCCGTCGGCCGAGAGCCGGCACGCCCTGCTCGACGCGGTCGCCCGGGTGACCACCATCGCCTTCGTCCACGAGACCCTGTCCCACGAATCCGGCGATGAGGTCGACTTCGACTCCGTCACGGCCAAACTGCTGGATCTGGCCCGGGACACCGCCGCGAGCTCCCGACGGCGCCGCCAGCCGCAGGTGATCCAGGTGGGGAGGTTCTCGACCCTGCCGGCGGCAGTCGCGACTCCGTTGGCGATGGTGCTGTCCGAGCTGCTGCTCAACGCCGCAGAACACGCCGGGGCAGCGCACATCGAACTGTGCGCCGAGCGCGAGGACTCGCTGATCCGGGTGTGGGTCAAAGATGATGGGGTCGGATTCGACGCGGAGTCGGCCACCGGGCTGGGGCTGCAGATCGTCCGCACGCTGGTGACCGAGCAGCTGTCGGGGACGTTGGAATGGGAGGCGGCAGAGCACGGCACCCGGGTCAGGATCGAGACCCGGGTGCCGTAGTTCAGGTATTGAGAAGGGTGCGGATCAGGCCATCCGTGCACGAGCGCGGGCGCGGCGCCGCTTCAGGGCCCGGCGCTCGTCCTCCGACATCCCGCCCCAGACGCCGGCGTCCTGTCCGTTGTCGAGCGCCCAGCTGAGGCAGGCCTCGACCACGTCGCACCGGCGGCACACCGCTTTGGCGTCCTCGACCTGCATGAGGGCCGGACCGGTGGTCCCGATGGGAAAGAAGAGTTCGGGATCCTCGTCGCGACATGCCGAGCGATGACGCCAGTCCATTGCTGTCCTCCTGTCGGCGGGTTCTCCGCCCTGTGCACCGGATCGAGAGGTCGATCGGACCCCGCCGAGTACGGGCGAAGTGCCGGGTCTAGACTCAGGTCCAACGGGTAGTCGGGTGACGCATCCGTCTCGACCGGAGCAGCAACGACCGGCGGCGCACCATCGCGCCAGCGGTAGGCTGTTGCTGCCTCGGGCAGTTCGGACGATCCCCTGAGGTTGAGGCGTCCCTCAACCGATGAACTTAGGGTTACAGGTAC
This sequence comes from uncultured Actinomycetes bacterium, assembly GCA_964510455.1. Classification (GTDB taxonomy): domain Bacteria; phylum Actinomycetota; class Actinomycetes; order S36-B12; genus CAVXYG01. Next base: position 1,719 of record CAZECO010000093.1, on the reverse strand, counting down.
ATACCCATGTGACAAGAGATCTCACCCGTGCGGCGCGCCCAAGAAGTGTCATCTTCGTCACATCCCGGGCCGGACGGGCTCTTCGGGGTCCGATCCGTCCACGATGCGCAGGGCCCTGGGCACCGCTTCGAACGTCACATGCCGGGTGTCGCCCAGGCCCTCTCCATCGACCTGCAGCGCAACCTCGCGGCTGGCGGTGATGGCGAACCCGGTCAGGTCGTGGGCGAGGTACAGCGTGTCCGAGCGGACCTCCGACTTCGCGCTGCGCAGGATCCGGCCGGTGACCCGCAACGCCGGGACGATGCTCATATCGCGCACCGCGAAGACGTCGAGACCTGCATCGAACGAGGCCTGCGGGCACGCGTTCACCGGATGGGAGCCCATGAAGGTCCACGGTGAGCAGTTCTGCACGATGGCCAGGAACACGTTCCCGACCGGCGGGGCGTTGCTGGGGAGCACGGTGAGCGCGGGAGTACGGCGGTCGGTCTTCGCGAGGTACTGGCGTAGCGCCGTGGCGACGTAGCGGGTCGGTGTTGCCGGTTTGCCGCGCTCGCGCAGCCGCTCCATCGCGGCGATCACCTCGGCATCGAGGCCCAGGCCGGCGTTGGACGTGAACCACCGCCCGTTCACCCTGCCGAGCCCGATCCACCGGAACCGTTGTGCGCGCAGCGCGGCGAGCAGGGCGCCGGTTGCGGTGATCGGATCGTTCGGCAGTCCCGCGGCGCGCGCGAAGACGTTCGCCGACCCGCCGGGAATCGTGGCGATCGCGGGCAGCTGCTGCGCGCCGGTGTCCATGAGGCCGTTGACCGCCTCATGGACCGTGCCGTCGCCGCCCAGCGTGATCAGCACCTGCGTCCCGTCGAACGCCGCCCGCTGCGCCAGTTCCCCGGCGTGGCCGCGGTGCGAGGTCGTGACCACGTCGAGGTCGACCACGCTGCGCAGCGCGGATACCAGGACGTCGGAGATCCGCGCATCGGTCGTGGTCGCGTTCGGATTGACGATGAGCAGTCCGCGCATTCGGTCAGCCTATGGCCTGTGCAGCACCGTCGCGGGTCGTCTCGCAGCGGCGTCGGGTTACCCTTCATTGCGTGGCTGAATCCACCGTCCCCGCAACAGACACGGCGATGCGTCCCGTTGCGGTGGGCATCGCTGCCGCTCAGGGCCTGGCGCTGATCGCCAACGGTCTGGCCGTGGCCTGGGTGGTGATACGGGACGGGATCTCCGGCCCGTCCGCGGTCGCCACACCCGGCGGCGTCGCCGTGGAGGTCTTGCTGTACGTGGTCTTCGGGTCGGCGCTGCTGTGGGTCGCCCGCGGGCTGGCTAAGGGCAGTCCGTTCGTGTTGACGCCGTTCGTCCTGGCTCAAGTGCTGGGGCTGACCGTCTCGGTGCCCCTCGCCGGGGGCGGCGGAGCAGCGGGGATCATCGGCTGGCTCGTCACCCTGAGCTGCCTGCTCGGGATCGTCGCCTGGGTGGGGCTGCTGCGGCGGCGGCAGGACTGAGCCCGCTGCGGCGCGGGCGAACCGGGGGCTTCGGAATCCGGCGCGGAGGCCCGCCAGGTTCCGAAGGACCGCCATGACTGGCCGACTCCGCGGGCGGAACGAGTCCTTGCCCGCATGGACGTGCGGCACGGCGGTGGGCACACGCGAAGCAGGGCGCCGCCAGCTGTCTAGGTCGCTGGTGTGAAACGACTGTTTCTGGGGTTGGGGGGGGCGCGGGCTC
>CAZECO010000092.1:0-12380 GCA_964510455.1 uncultured Actinomycetes bacterium | reverse complement strand
CAGCGGTCCGCGCTCATCCGGCGGAGCACCCCGAGATTCCGACGCGTTCGCCGTCGGCGTCCCGGGTGCGCAGGGGCGACACGGTTACCGATGCCGCTGTTGGTACCAGGCCACCGTTGCAGCGACCGCGTCCTGCAACGGTGTCACCTCCAGCGGCCCGAGCCAAACCTGGTAAGCGCTGGCATCCACCTCGTACGGTCTCGTCCACTGGTAGAGGATGCCCAGCGACTCCCTGGATATCCGGTGGAATGGTGCGGCGAGTCGCAGCATCGCAGGGCTGATCCGGCCGGTTCTCAGTGGAGTCGGCAGTGATGAGTTCACCAGTTCCAGGAATTGCCGACCGGTCACAGCGGGGGCATGCGGCAGGACCCAGATCCTGCCGTCGGCATCGTCCGATGTTCCGAGCCTGACGTAGGCGCGAGCGATATCGGGAAGGTACGCCGCGGCGTGGGGGACGTCCAGCGAACCTGTCCAGCGGATCGTCCTCCCCGCTGCGGCGGGCTCGATGGCCAGAGCCGTGATCGCGGAGTTGTCAGCGCGCGGCCCGAAGTAGTCCGACGCGCGGCCGATCGCGACCCGCAGCATGCCCGAGCGGTGCGCCGCCAGCAGTCCCTCGGCCATCTGGCGCCGCACGGTTCCCTTGGCGTCGGTGGCGGACTGGGGCGTCTGTTCCGTCAGGGGCATCCGTGATGGCCCGTACGCGTAGAGGTTGTCCACCATCACGAGCTTGGCCCCGGCGGCAGCGGTGGCGCGCATCACGCCACCCAGCATGGCGGGGAACTCCTGCGGCCACCGGTGGTAGGGCGGCTGCGCGGCCAGGTACACAACCCCGGCGCCAGCCGTCGCGGCAGCCAGCCCATCGGCTGCCGTGATGTCAGCCGCCAGCAACTGCGCCTGCGCCGGCAGGTCGGCGTCGCCGGATCGGCTCACCGCCCGGACCGGGAGTCCGGCGTCGAGCAGCGCTCGTGCGATGGCATTGCCCGCTGCGCCTGTTGCGCCCAGGACGACGTGGAGGTTCGAGGGCTGGCTCATCGGTGCCCCTCTCCGGAGGGTGCCTTTCCGGCCTCTGCCGCAAGCCCGCCACCGACACTTCCCACCCGGCCGAGCCACCAGCGCCCGATCAGCAACCCCGCCGCGATGCCGACAGCGTCAGCGAGCAGGTCAGCGGCTTCGGTGCCCCGGCCGGGCAGCAGCCAGCCCTGCACCACTTCGCTGACGACGGCCTGCAGCGACAACAGCAGCACCAGCCAGCGCATGCGCAGGCCGGCTCTGGTGCCGAGGGCGGCAACACCTGCGAACAACGCAACATGGACGACCTTGTCGAGCGGGAGTCCACTGCCGATGCTGGGCGTCCGCGGCCAATAGAGGGCGATGCACTGGCCGGCGAGCGAGAGCGCGAAGGCGGCGCGCCACAATGGTAGGCTCACTCGTCGTCGACGACCCCGGCCTCAGCCTCAGCATCGTGCTGCGCCTGCTTCTGCGCGCGGCGCTGCGCCGCTTCTGCCTCCATCTCCTCCAGCGTTGGCGCCCCGCCGCCGAACCGCGCGGGCCACCACCACACGCCGTCCTCGTTCGGGCGCTGCGGGTAGCGGTCCAGCGTCTGTTCGAACAGCGCCTGCATGCGGGTCTTCAGTTCGACCATCACGGCTTCGAGGTCGTCGCCCTTCTGCGGGGTGAGCGGCTCGCCGACGGTGAGCGCCACGACGACCCCGCGCTCCATGTCGCGGCTGCGGCCCTTCGTCCACAGGCGCTGGCCTCCGAAGGTGATCATCGGGATCAGCGGCACACCTGCTTCTGCCGCCATCCGTGCCGCTCCGCTCTTGAACCCCTTGAGCTCGAAGGCCTGACTGATCGTGGCCTCGGGGAACACCCCCACGATCTCCCCGCGCTGCAGCCACTCCACAGCATGCTGGTAGGCGCCCGCACCGGCGGAGCGGTCGACCGGGATGTGGTGCATCGAGCGCATGAGCGGCCCGGACACCGGGTGGTCGAAGGTGGACTTCTTCGCCATGAACCGGACCAGCCGGCGGCTCGGCAGGGCGGCCTTCCCGCAGAAGATGAAGTCCAGGTAGGACACGTGGTTGCTGGCCAGGACCGCACCTCCGGTGCGCGGGATGTGCTCGCTGCCGACCTGGTCGAAGGTCAGGCTCAGCAGCCGGAACGAGCCGAGGGCGGACACGACGATCGGGGGATACACCAGGTCCATGCTCCGCAGACTATCGGCCGACGGCCGCAGGTTGTCGGGCTGCGACCCCCCTTCCATTCGCCTGACCCAGGTGTGGCGGCGAGGCGTACTGTGTGGCTGAGCATCGCACCGGCACAGGGAGTGGGAACGTGATCCAGGAGCCACCGCCGCCCGAAGAGCCGCACGTGTCCGGCGGCAGGCCGCACGAGCATGGCAAGCACCATGCACCCGTGCGGCCGGCCGGATCGATGGCGTTCTGGGCGATCCCCGACCCCGCCGATCCGCGCCTCCTGCCGCCGTGGTTCCGGCGGGCGGTGGTCCTGGTCCTCGTCCTGGTCATCGCCTCGCAGGTGGCCATCTGGGCCTTCGGGATGCTGAGCAACTTCTGGTTCACACTGTTCTTCGCGTTCTTCCTCGGCCTTGCGATGGAGCCGGTGGTCAACCGGCTGGAGGTCCGCGGCGTCAAGCGCGGGCTCGGCACCTTTCTGGTGCTCGGGGGCCTGATCGGCGGAACGGTGCTGTTCTTTTGGGTCTTCGGCGCCCTCCTAGTCGAACAGCTCGCCCAACTCATCAGAAGCGTGCCGGATCTGATCGAGAACACGATCGAGTGGGTCAACGAGACCTTCGACACCGATCTCGACCGGGACAAGATCCTCGACGCCCTCGGACTGTCGGTGTCGGACCTCGCCTCATACGCGGCTGATCTCGGGCTCGGGCTGCTCAACGTCGTCTTCTCGGCCGTCGGTGCCGTGTTCAGCCTGTTCACGGTGCTGCTGTTCGCGTTCTACTTCGCAGCCGACGGGCCGCGGCTGCGGCGCACGGTCGCCTCGTGGCTGCGCCCGGAGCGGCAGCGGACGTTCCTGACGGTCTGGGACATCAGCACGCAGAAGGCCGGGGGCTATGTGATCTCCCGCGGCATCATGGCGATCATCAGCGCGATCTTCCACGGCATCGTCTTCTATGTCATCGACCTGCCGTACTGGCTGCCGATGGCGCTGTGGGTGGGCCTGGTCTCGCAGTTCATCCCGACGATCGGCACCTACCTGGCGGGCGCGCTCCCGGTGATTCTCGCCCTCGCGCAGGGCGATTGGGTCAAGGCGGTCATCGTGCTGGCAGCCGTGACCGCCTACCAGCAGGTCGAGAACTACTACGTCTCGCCGCGCGTCACGCAGTCGACCCTGGAGATCCATGCTGCGGTGGCGTTCGGGTCCGTCATCGTCGGCGCGACCCTGTTCGGCGGGACCGGTGCGCTGCTGGCGATCCCGGTCGTCGCTACCTTGCAGGCGGTTGCCGAGACCTACGGCAAGCGCTACGAGCTGGTCGATGAGCTGCGGGATGAGGAGGAGGACGAGGAGTACGAAGACGGGCGGGACGACGGCGGCGACTGAGCGGACGCCCTCGGATGGGCATTGCCGACGCCGTCAGCCCTCAGATGAGCACTGCCGACCGGTCGCCGTTCGAGCTGAGCAGGGCGAGGGCCTCGTCGTCGGGCACCACGCCATGCACTTCCTCGGCGAGCAGCAGCAGTTCGCGGGCGGCTGCGGCAACCTCGATGTAGGCGGTTCGCCGCTGGATCGTCGGGGCGGTGTCGGCCCTCCGCTCGGCGATGACGGCGATCGCTGCGATGCGGTTCGCCCAGACCCGAGTGGGGATGCCGAACTCACGGTGGAACCGCGCCGCCCTCGCCGCATGCTCGTCCAGCAGGGGATGGTCGGCCACGGGCAGCGTCGCCTGCAGGCCGCTCTCGGCAGCAATCCAATGCGAGGTGGTGCGGGTGGGCAGTCGCACAAGGGTCATGTCGGTGGTGTGCCCCGCCGGGGGCTGCGCCAAACCCGTGCATGGCAGGCTGTGTCCTATGACACACACGGGAGGTCAGGGATGACGGACGAACCGGTGCTGCTGGAGCGCGACGGCCATGTGCTGAAGATCGGCGTCAACCGGCCGGCGAAGCGGAACGCATGGAACCTGGCGGTGATCGACGCTGTCGCGGCCGCCTATACGGTCCTGGATGAGGACCCTGAGCTGTGGGCGGGTGTCCTGTACGGGGTCGGGGACCATTTCTCCGCCGGCCTCGATCTGGCCGAGGTCGGCCCCATGGTTGCGCAGCAGGGCCCGGGCGCCCTGGCAGGGTCCGGCGCCGTCGATCCGTTCGGCGTCTGGGGGGATCCGGTCAGCAAACCGATCGTCATGGCGGTGCAGGGGATCGCCTACACGCTGTCGATCGAACTGGCGCTTGCGGCTGACATCGTGGTGGCGGCCTCCGACGTCCGGTTCTGCCAGTTGGAGATCGGTCGGGGCATCCTTCCGTTCGGGGGTGCCACCATGCGGGCGGCGCAATCCCTGGGGTGGGGCAATGCGATGCGGTTCCTGCTGACAGCCGATGAGTTCGGCGCGGAGGAGGGCTTGCGTATCGGACTGGTGCAGGAGGTCGTCGAACCGGGCGAGCAGGTCGGGCGGGCCACGGCGATCGCCTCCCGGATCGCCTCCATGGCTCCGCTGGGTGTGCAGGGCACGCTCGCCAACGCCAGGGTGATGCAGTCCGCAGGCAAGGACGCTGCGCGGGAGCACCTGCGCGGGCTGCTGCCGGGGATCATGTCCAGCCAGGACGCGGCAGAGGGCGTGCTGAGCTTCGTGGAGCGCAGGCAGGCCAGGTTCACGGGGCGATAGCCGGCATCAGACGTGCTCCGTGGGGATCGCGGGCTCGCCCGGGTCGAGCAGCAGCGCTTCGCCGGGCAGTTCGGCGAGGCTGCTGCGGTGCCGCTCCCGGGCCGCGGCGAGATCGGCCGGGGCCCTCGGCGTACCGTCGCCGACCAGGTGCACCAGCAGATCGCGGCGGCGCTGCGGCGCGGGCGTGTGGCTGGACCGGTCGACCACCAGGACCTCGCGGCTGGCGACCCCGTCGACCATCACCCGGTAGGCCTCCTTGCGTCCCCCGATCGTGGCCTTGGCCTCGCTGGTCTTCCAGACGGGCTCCAGCGGAGCCTCGGGGCCCGGCTCGGCGGCCCGTGCGACGAGCTTGTACACCAGTTCCGCGGTGGGCGCGCCGCTGCCGGTGACCAGCCTGGTACCGATCCCGTATCCGTCGATGGGTGCCCCTGCCAGGTCCCGGCATGCGTATTCGTCGAGGTCCCCGGTCGCGACGATCCGCGTCCCGGTGGCGCCGGCGCTGTCCAGAATCGCCCGCACCCGCTGCGCGTGGACACCGAGATCGCCGGAGTCCAGCCGCACCGCGCCGAGGTCCGGACCGGCGGCGGCCACCGCCCGGCGGGCTCCCTCCTCGGTGTCGAACGTGTCGATCAGCAGGGTTGTCCCGGTGCCCAGGCTGGCCACCTGGGAGCGGAACGCATCCTCCTCGCTGTCGTGCACCAGCGTGAAGGCGTGGGCGGAGGTGCCGCGCGTCGGCAGGCCGAACCGGTGGCCGGCAGCAAGGTTGGAGGTCGCCGAGAAACCGGCGATGTATGCCGCGCGGGCCGCGGCGACCGCCGCCTCCTCATGGGTCCGGCGGGTCCCCATGTCGATGATCGGCCTGTCCCCCGCCGCGGTCACCATCCGGCTGGCGGCGGAAGCGATGGCGCAGTCGTGGTTGAGGACCGACAGCAGCCAGGTCTCCAGGATCACGGCTTCGGCGAAGGTCGCCTCCACGATCAGGATCGGGGAGTACGGGAAGAACACCTCGCCCTCGGCGTACCCCCAGATGTCGCCGGTGAAGCGGAAGTCGGACAGCCAATCGGCCGTCGATGCGTCGACGACGCCCGACCGGAGGAAGGCCAGTTCCCGCGGGCCGAAGCGGAAGTCCGCGATGCTGTCGACGAGCCGGCCCGTCCCTGCGACCACGCCGTAGCGCCGACCGGGCGGCAGGCGGCGGCAGAAGACCTCGAAGACGCAGCGCCGCTGCGCGGTGCCGTCCGCCAGGCTGGCCTGCAGCATGGTCAGCTCGTAGTGGTCGGTCAGCAGTCCGGGGCTGGTCACGAGGCCAGCCTAGGTGGGCGCAGGGCCGGCGGTGACGTCTGCGGCGCGCGGCGCCGCGCGGTGCGACGCCCCGACGTCGGGCGTGCCGCCATCCGGCGCCCCTGTCGCATCAACTCCGGCTAGGGTCCGGGGGTGGATGTCGACCCGACCCTGGTCACCGTGGCTGTCCCGATGGCGGCCGGTCTGGCAGCGGGTTTCGTCAACGCGATCGCCGGCGGCGGGTCCCTGATCCTGTTCCCGGCGCTGCTGTGGGTGGGGTACCCCCCGGTGGTCGCCAACGTGACGAACTCCGTCGCGCTGTGGCCGGGGTACCTCAGCGGGGTGGCGTCCATGCGCGCGTCCCTGACGGGAATGCGGGTGGTGGCCCGGCCCCTGGTGATCGCCTCGGGGGCGGCGGCAGTCGGGGGCGCGGCTGCGCTGCTGCTGCTGCCGTCGGAGTACTTCGCACTCGTGGTGCCCGTGCTGGTCGCGTTCGCGAGCCTGCTGCTGCTGTTCCAGCCGGTGCTCGCACGTCGGGCGGCCGCTGGGGTGCGCGCCGAGACCCGCCCCGCCTGGCTGCTGCCGGCGATCGTCGGGGCAGGGTTCTACGGCGGCTACTTCGGGGGAGTGGTCGGGGTGCTGCTGATGGCCATCGTCGGGCTCGCGGGTATCGCGTCGGGCTCCGGGATTCCGGCGCTGAAGAACCTCCTGCAGTTCTCCATCAACACCGTTGCCCTGGTGATCTTCCTGGCCTCCGGACAAGTCGCCTGGCTCGCGGTCGCGCTCGTCGCGCCGATGACGCTGACGGGCGGCTGGGTCGGCGGACGGCTCGCCACGCGCATGCATCCGGAGGTGCTGCGCTGGGCCGTCGGCGTGTTCGGGCTCCTGGTGGCGGCGTACCTGTTCTTGGACTGAGCCGGGCCTGCGGCTGCCCCGCCGCCCACGACAATCCCCTTTCGGCGTGACCCAGGCCCTGGGCCACCATGGATGGCGCAGAAGAAGGGGCCGTTGACCCGCATACTCATCCCATGCAGCAAGAACAGGATCCCGTGGTCGCGGACGGGTCGTCGCGGCGGTCGGCACCAGGCTGGTGGTTGGGGGTGGCGGGAATCATCGTGCACTGCACGGTGATCGCCTTCCTCTTCCTGGCCTCCGGCCTTGTGGCGCCGTTGTACGGGCTGCTCGCGCTGTTCGTGATCTGGGTCGCGCTGCTCCTCCTGGGCATCCGTTGGCTGCGCGGCCGCAACCCTTCGCTGGCGTTCGGAATCCCGTTCCTGGCCGTCGGCGCCTGGCTGTGCGTCCTCACATTCGGAGACTACGTCCTGGGCTGGACTCCCTGACGCAGTCCTCGGGCCGCCACTGCAGTTCGGGCGTCGCCCTGCCGCTGGGCCTGTTGCCCCGGCGCCCGCCCGCGTGTTCGACGACGCCCCGATCATCACCGACTCCTGCTCGCCGCTACGGTGCTGTCGTGACCTCCGAGCCGCAGCGGGTGCGGGCCGACTACCGCTATTCGTTGGCCAACGAGCGGACGTTCCTGTCCTGGACGCGCACCGGCCTGGCGCTGATCGCCGGCGGGGTGGCGGTGGAACAGTTCGCCACGCTGTCGGTGTCGTGGATCGTCGAAGTGGTCGGGGTCCTGGGCATCGTGCTGGGGGCCTCGATGGCGGCGTGGGCGCTGGTGCACTTCCGACGGGTGCAGCACGCCATCGACCACGACCTGCCGCTGCCCCATCAGCCCGCCGTCACGGTGGTGACGATCGGCATCTCGGTGGTTGCCGTGCTGCTCGTCGTGGGGATCGTCGCTGCATGAGCGAGTGGGACAGCCGGCAGCAGTCGACCACGGTGGATCCCCTGCCGCGCACCGTCCTGGCGTGGCAGCGGACCCTGCTGGTGCTGGCGAGTTTCGCGATCGGGCTGTCCTTCACCCTGTCGCTGCGCGGCCACGGCCTGTGGGCGGTGCCGGTGCTGGCGGCGACGGCTCTCGTTGTGCCGATCGTCATACAGCGCCAACGGGAACTGCTGCAGCCCGCGCCGCCTGTGGTGACCGCGGCGCGGCTCGCGCCCGTCACTGCGCTGGTCGGTGTGCTGTTCCTGACCTGCTTGGCGGCGGCGGTGTTCATCGAGCCGAGCGGCTGAACGCGGTTCGCGGGCCGCCGGGCCCCGCGTCGGGCAGGCAGGGGGTCCAGCTGTGCCGGGTGCACGGGAATGCGTCGGTATTTCGGGCATCGCGGGGTTTTCGCGCTCCGCCTGTGCGCATGCCCCAGATTTCGACGCGTTCCCCGGGCCCAGCGCTCCGGCAGCCCGCGCCGCGGGGCCCCCGGCTCGCACGAGACGCGACGGAATCGGCCGGCCATGGCCGAACCCGCAAGGGTCCGCCGAGCCGGGCGCTGCCTCGACGCGTCTTGTTCCGGCAGCCCGTGCCACCCTGATCGGGTGACCGCTGCGCCGTCGGATCTCTCCCGATTCGGATGGTTGTCCCTGGGCGTCTCGATCGTGGTGTTCGGGATGAAGCTCGTCGCGTACCTGATCACGGGCTCCGTCGGACTGCTGTCGGATGCCATGGAGTCGACCGTCAACATCGTGGCCGCAGTCGTTGCCGTCATCGCCCTGCGCGCAGCGTCGAAGCCGGGCGACGCCGGGCACCACTTCGGCCACGGCAAGGCCGAGTACCTGTCGGCCCTGGTCGAGGGCGTGATGATCTTCGTGGCCGCAACCGCGATCATCTACTCCGCCGTGGGGCGGCTGCTCAATCCGCAGCCCATCGAGCAGGCGGCGCTCGGCTTGACCATCTCGATCGCCGCCTCCATCATCAACGGGGCCACCGCGGCGATCCTCATCCGGGAGGGGAAGAAGCACCGGTCCATCGTGCTCGAGGCGGATGGCAAGCACCTGCTGACCGATGTGTGGACATCGGCCGGAGTCGTTGTCGCGGTGGGCCTCGTCGCGGTGACGGGCTGGCTTGCACTGGACCCGTTGATCGCGATCGTCGTCGCGGTCAACATCGTGTTCGCAGGGTGGGCGCTGATCCGCAGGTCGACAGCGGGACTGATGGACTCGAGCCTTTCCAACGAGGACCACCAGGCCATCCTGGACGTCCTGCGCAGCCATAGCGGCAAAGACATCTCGTTCCACGCGGTCCAGACCAGGGCCTCGGGGCGGCAGCGGTTCGTCTCCATGCACGTGCTGGTGCCGGGCGATTGGACGGTGCAACGGGGGCACGACTATGTCTCCGACCTGGAAGACGAACTGCACGCAGCACTGGAGGACCTCACCGTGCAGACCCATCTGGAGCCGCGGGAGGACCCGCGATCCTGGGAAGACGTGCCGCCCGGGGGCTTGACCGGGGACATCTGATCCGGCCGTCGGAGCAGCCGCCGGCCGCCACCCGGGGGACCGGCGATCAGGCGCCGCGACATAGAGTCCTGCCATGTCGCTGCTGTTCAACCCCGCAACCTACGATCCGACGTTCCTCGACGACGAGACACGGCAGGCGCTGCGCGATCTTGTCGACCTCTTCGAGGCCAAGGGCCGCGACCAGATGCAGGCCGAGTACTGGGCCGGCGCCTGGTACGACGACTTCTTGCGGCTGTGCGCCGAGCGCAACCTGTTCGGCATGATGGGCACCCCGTCGGCCGTGGGCCGGATCCTCGGCGGGGAGGCCGGTGCGGCGGAGTCGCGGTGGGATACCGCCCGGATCAACGAGTTCAACGAGATCCTCGGCTTCTACTCCCTGGCCCACTGGTACGCATGGCAGGTCACCGTGCTGGGACTGGGGCCGGTGTGGACCAGCAGCAACGACGACGCCAAGGCCGTGGTCGGCAAGCTGCTGGCGTCCGGCGCGATCTTCGGCTTCGGCCTGTCCGAACAGGACCATGGTGCCGACATCTACTCCACCGACATGATCCTGCGCCGTGCGGGCGACGGCTGGACCGCCACCGGCGGGAAGTACTACATCGGCAACGGCAACATCGCCGGGCGGTTGAGCGTGTTCGGGAAGTTCGCCGACGACGACCCGGAACATCCCGGCGAGTACGTGTTCTTCCTGGTCGACACCCAGGCCGGCGAATACCGCTTGCGCAAGAACGTCGTGCGCTCGCAGATGTTCGTCGCCGCATTCGACCTCGCCGCCTACCCGGTGGACCGCGCAGACATCCTGCACATCGGCAAGCCGGCGTGGGACGCCGCCCTGGCGACCGTGAACGTCGGCAAGGTCAACCTCGGCTGGGCGTCCATCGGGATCTGCGAGCATGCGTTCTACGAGGCGGTCGCGCACGCGAACAACCGGATCCTGTACGGCAGCCGGGTGACCGAATTCCCGCACGTGCGCCGGATGCTCGCCGATGCCTACGCACGGCTGATCGCCATGAAGACGTACGCCTCCCGGTCGGCCGACTACTTCCGCAGCGCATCTTCCGACGACCGCCGGTTCCTGCTGTTCAACCCGATCACCAAGGCCAAGGTGACCAGCGAGGGCGAGCGGGTCATCGATCTGCTGTGGGACGTGATCGCGGCCCGCGGCTTCGAGAGCGAGACGTACTTCTCCCGGGCCGCGACCGAGATCCGGGCGCTGCCGAAGCTGGAGGGGACGGTGCACGTCAACATCGCACTGGTGCTGAAGTTCATGCCGGCCTACCTGGGCGCGACGATGGGGGCGGCAGCGGATCACCCGGCCGTCGGAGTCCGGCAGGATGCGGCCGACGACAGCTACCTGTTCGCGCAGGGCCCGGCGTCGGGCCTGGGCAAGATCCGGTTCAACGACCCGCGGCCGGCGACCGCCCGGTTCGAGCATCTGCCCAACGTCGCGGTGTTCGGCAATCAGGTGGCGGCGCTGGCCGACCTGGTCATGCAGGCGCCGCCGTCGCAGGCCCAGCAGAAGGACCTCGACTACCTGCAGGTGCTGGGGCAGTTGTTCACGCAGGTCGTCTACGCGCAGTTGATCTGCGAGAACGCGGCGCTGGCCCTGGACGGCGATGCCCGGGAATCCTCGGTCAGCGACCTGTCCGACCTCACCGAGGCCCACATCGACCGCATCTTCGCGGTGTTCGTGCAGGACATCGCGGAACAGGCCGTCGCGCTGCACGGCCAGGCGTCGGCGACCGATCAACAGCGGGCCTTGGCGCTGCACCTGGTCAAGGCGCCGGTCATCGATGCCGCGGCGGAGGACGCGTTCGTCGCCGAGGTGCTCGACTACGACGGGGCGTACGAACTGCGGCCGTAGCTCACATCGGGTAGGCGTTGATCGTCATTCCCGCGCCGACCAGGCAGTCGATGCCGGCCTGGCCGAGCCCGGTCGCGGGCGTCAGGACGCCGGCACGGGTCGGGACCTTGTCGGCGTCCAGCACCAGCGCCAGAGCGCTCTGGCCGATCATCAGCGCCGTGGCCTGATACCCCGGGTCCCCCTGGCCGGCCACCAACCCCCGGTACCGGGTGCCGTCCGGCGCGGTGCTCAGCAGGCGGATGGCGAAGCGTCCGTTGCGCCGTGTGTCCTCGCCAGGTCCGGTCCCGGGCTTGGGCAGGAATCGCTGGACCGCCGATCGCGTCGGGCGGCGCGCAAGAACCGCGGACCCGGCCAGCGTCCCGCCGGCGACGGCGAGCGCACCCGCAAGTCCGATCGGACCGGCGCCGTGGGCGAGGACCTCCTGGTAGCGGAAGTCCCTGGAATAGGCGTACCCGAGCAGCGCGTTGCTGCGCCGGACGACCCGGGCGTTGATCATCGCCATCACGAAGGGCGACACCCACGATCGAAGATCGGGGTCGAACGCCACCGACCGGAAGTCGCGGCCGTCCCCCGGTGACGGCTCCGAACCGCGGTCGGGGCTCAGTGCGTAGGGATCGGAGGCCACCTTGGCCAGCGATCGGTCGCCCTCGACCGCCTCCAGCTGGGCCAGGGCCGAGGCGATGGTGCCGCCGCTGACGCCGCCCCGAATGCTCACCACAGCCATCTTCGTCACGCCGAGTCCACCGTCCCCATGGCGCAGGGAGGCTTCGTGCAGGGCGAGCACGCCGAGGTCGGAGGGGATCGAGTCGAAGCCGGCGGCGTGGATGATCTTGGCCCCGGTAGCCCGGGCGGTGGCGTCGAACGCGTCGATGCTGCGACGCATGAACAGGACCTCCCCGGCGAGGTCCAGGTAGTGCGTTCCCTGCTCGGCGCACGCAGCGACCAGCGGCAGGCCGTACTTCAGGTACGGTCCCACCGTCGTGATCACTACGCGGGTGCTGGCGGCCAGCGCGGTCAGCGAGGTCTCGT
>CAZECO010000091.1:0-12465 GCA_964510455.1 uncultured Actinomycetes bacterium | reverse complement strand
CCCCGACCCGCCCGACAACTGCCGTAAGACCCCCGGGGCGCCGACCAACCGCGTGACGCCGGCCAACGCGTCGAAACTTCGACCATCCCCCGCAATCCACGCGCACCAGACCGGGCACCCCGAAATATCGCAGCGTTCGCCGCCACCACCCGCCTCGCCGAGGGCTGCCCCGATCGTCGGCCCCCGCATGGGCCAGTGCACAGTTGTCGCCATGAGCGTTCCCGAGCCGCAAGCCGTCTCGTGGCGGCAGGCGCGACGAATGCTGGCGGCCATCGATCCGTTGCCGCCCATCGCGGTCCCGCTGCAGTCGGCGGTCGGGGCGGTCCTGGTCGCGCCGATCACCGCCCCCACCGACATCCCGATCACCGACGCGGCCGTCGACCACGGCTGGGCGGTGAGCGGACAGGGGCCCTGGACGGTCATCACGGAGGTCCCGGCGCATGAGCTGGCGGCTCTGCCCGACCGGCATGCCGTACCTGTCGCCATCGGCGAACTCCTGCCCCCGGGCGCGACCGCGGTGGTGCCGCGCCCCCAGGGCGTGGTGGATGCGGCGCCGCATCGGATGCGCCTGCAGATCGCGGACTCCCACGGCCAGCCGACCGCCCACCCGGGGCTCATCGGTTTCGGCCAGGGCATCCGGCCGCAGGGACGGGACGCGCGGGCCGGCCAGCGCCTGCTCGCGGCAGGCCCTCCGGTCACGCCGGCGACGGTCGCCCTTGCCGCAGCCGTGGGCCGCGACGACCTCACCGTGATCCCGCCCGCAAGCGTCGCGGTGGTGCTCCCGCATTACGGGCTGGCCCGCCGCGGCCCCCTGCGGCCCGGTCGCCAGCGAGATGTCGTCGCCGAACTCCTGACGACGTGGATCGAGGCCGGACCCTCGCGGCTGATGCCCCCGGTGGCCGTGGAAGCAGAGGCGCGCGCCATCGCCCGGGTGATCGATGACGCCTCCGCGGACGTGATCGTCGTCGCCGGCGGGCTCGACCCCGGCGTCCCCGACGACGTGCGGGAGGCGGTCGAGCACCTCGGCGCCAGTCCCGTCGTCAGCGGATTGGTGCTGTCGCCGGGCGCCGGCACCGCGGTGTACGCGCTGGCCTCGGACCGCTATCTCGTCACGCTGCCCGGGCGCCCGGCCGCGGCTGCCGCGGGGCTGGCGGTGGTGCTGGACCCGTTGCTGGCCGCCCTCAGCGGACGGCCCTCGCAAGCCGACGGTGTCGATGCGCTGCTCAGCGCTCCGGTGGCGAATCCAGCCCAACCGGTGGTCGTCCCGGGCATCGCGCAGCGCACCGAACTCGTGCTGAAGGTGCACCCCCGGACGTGGGCCGGACCGGGCGGCATGCAGTCGCTGGCATCCGCCGACGGGCTGATCGTGCTGGAGCCGGGGGTCAAGGCGGAATCGCTCGTTCCGCTCCTCCCGCTGCCCGGCGTGCTGGTTGGCTGACCGCGCGCCGGAATGGCGCTAGCGTCTGCCCTGTGGCGAAGGCGATCAAAGAGGACGAGGGCAGGGACCTCAGCACTCGACTGCAGCTGCCCAAGCGGACAGGATCCGCTGTCCGCCTGCTCACCGTCCGGGTCGGGATCGCCCTGTTCTGCATCGTCGCCACCACGCTGACCGTCTGGATCGAGCGGGACGGCTACAACGACAACGCCGACGGTTCGATCTCCCTGCTGGACGCGGCGTACTACGCCACCGTCACCCTGTCCACCACCGGCTACGGCGACATCACGCCGTACTCGGACGTGGCGCGGGCGACGAATATCCTCGTCATCACCCCGCTGCGGTTCGTGTTCCTGATCGTGCTCGTCGGAACGGCCCTGGAGACGCTCACGCAGCGCACCCGCAACGAGTGGCGGGCCAACAAGTGGAGGCGCAAGGTGCATGATCACACCCTGGTCATCGGGTTCGGCGTGAAGGGCCGTTCGGCGGCGCAGGCGGTGATCGACGCGGGGATACCGCCGGACCGGATCGTGGTCGTGGCTGTCGACGCCGAGAGCGCGGCGGAAGCACGGCGCATGGGGCTGGCCTCGGTGGTCGGGGACGCCCGCCGGGAGGACGTGCTGCTGGACGCGGGGATCGATCGCGCGAACAACGTCATCGTCTCCACGAACTCCGACGACACCTCGGTGCTGGTGACCCTGACAGCACGCCGGTTGGCGCCGAACGCCAAGATCATCGCCGCAGCCCGGGAGTCCACCAACGCCCAGATCCTGCGGGACTCGGGTGCCAACGGCGTCATCGTGACCGCGGAGGCGGCCGGCCGCCTGCAGGCGCTGCAACTGCTGTCGCCGTTCGCGGGCGACCTGGTCGAGGATCTGCTGGATCCCAGCCGCGGGCTGGAACTGGTGGAGCGGCCGATCAGCGCGGCCGAGCTGGGCGTCGGGCCGATGGAGCTGGAGCGCGGGGGCGAACTCGTGCTGGCAGTGATCCGCGACGGGAACGTCACCCGGTTCGACGAGGGGGCGGTCCGGGTCTTCCAGCGCGACGACCGCGTGGTCGTCGTCCGGCAGCGGCCGGAGTGGGACGGGCCGGCTCCCCAACTGCCCTGAGCGGCGCGGGCTCGGCCCGCGAGTGCGGTTATCGTTGCCCGAACACCGGCATACGTCCACACCGGAGGCCTCATGACCGCAACCACAACGACCGGAGGGCCGACGCTGCCGCAGGAGCGGCGCCTGGTGACCGCGATCCCCGGGCCGAATTCGCTGGCGCTGCTGGAGCGCCGCCGCAGGTCGGTCTCGGCGGCCCTGGGCGCGGCGGTGCCGGTGTACGCGGCGAAGGCCGGCGGCGGGGTGCTGGTGGACGTCGACGGCAACTCGTTCATCGACCTCGGCTCGGGCATCGCGGTGGTGAATGTCGGCAACGCGGCGCCGCATGTCGCGCAGGCCGTCGCGCAGCAGGTCCAGGATCTGACCCACACCTGCTTCATGGTCGCCGGCTACGAGCCCTACATCGCGGTCTGCGAGGAGCTCAACGCCGTGACCCCGGGCAGCCACGAGAAGAAGTCGGCGCTGTTCAACTCCGGCGCGGAGGCCGTCGAGAACGCGGTCAAGATCGCGCGCACGGCGACCGGCCGCGACGCCGTGGTCGCCGTCGAGCACGCCTACCACGGGCGCACGAACCTGACCATGGCGCTGACCGCCAAGAACATGCCGTACAAGCACACCTTCGGGCCGTTCGCACCGGAGGTGTACCGGGTGCCGACGAGCTACCCGCTGCGCGACGGGCTGGACGGGCAGCAGGCCGCGGCGCACGCGATCGGCCGGATCGAGGCCGAGATCGGTGCCTCGAACCTCGCCGCGCTCATCATCGAGCCGATCCAGGGCGAGGGCGGGTTCATCGTGCCCGCCCCCGGCTTCCTCACCGCGCTGGTCGACTGGTGCCGCGCCAACCGGGTGGTCTTCATCGCCGACGAGATCCAGACCGGGTTCTGCCGGACGGGCGCGTGGTTCGCCTGCGAGCACGAGGGTGTGGTGCCGGACCTGATCACCACGGCCAAGGGCATCGCAGGCGGGCTTCCGCTGGCCGCGGTCACCGGCCGGGCGGACCTGATGGACGCCGTCCACGTGGGCGGCCTCGGCGGCACCTACGGCGGCAACCCAGTGGTGTGCGCGGCGGCGATCGGGTCGATCCGCACCATGCGCGAGCAGGGCCTGGCGGACCGGGCCGTCCGGCTCGGCGCGATCATGCAGGACGCGTTGACGGCGCTGGCGGGCAGGTTCGACGTCCTCGCCGATGTCCGGGGCAGGGGGGCGATGGTCGCCGTCGAGCTCGCCGAGCCCGGGTCGCTGCGACCGCTGCCGGACCTCACCAAACGGATCGCCGCACGGTGCGCCTCGCAAGGGGTCGTCGTCCTGACCGCGGGCACGTTCGGCAACGTCGTGCGCCTGCTGCCGCCGCTGGTGATCGGCGAGGACCTGCTGGCCGAGGGCATGGATGTGCTGGGTGCGGCGATCGAGGCGGAGGTCGCGTCATGACGCCACGGGCGGCGTGGATCGCCGGTGCGCCGTGGACCGCCGGCGACGTCGCACAAGTGACCAACCCGTACGACGGCACCGTCGTCGGCACGCACGCGGTCCCGGATGCGGCGGCGGTGGAGGCGGCTGTGAGCGCGGCGTGGGCGGTCCGGCACGAGGCCGCGCGGCTGCCGGCGGCCGACCGGGCGGGCGCCCTGATGAGCGTCTCCGCCGCGATCGCCGACCGGGCCGAGGAGTTCGCGCAGCTGATCGTCGCCGAGAACGGCAAGCCGATCCGCTGGGCCCGGGCCGAGGTCGGCCGCGCGGTGTCCACGTTCCGGTGGGCCGCCGAGGAGGCGCGGCGCTTCTCCGGGGAGCTGCAACGGCTGGACACGGACACGGCCGCCGCCGGGCGGATGGCGCTGGTGCGGCGGTTCCCGCACGGACCGGTGCTGGGGATCGCGCCGTTCAACTTCCCCCTGAACCTGGTCGCCCACAAGGTGGCGCCGGCCCTGGCCGTGGGGGCGCCGATCGTCGTGAAGCCCGCCCCCGCGACGCCCCTGACGGCGTTGCTGCTGGGCGAGGTGCTGGCGGCCACCGGGTTGCCGCCGGGCATGTGGTCGGTGCTGCCGCTGGGGAACGATGCCACTGCCGCGCTGGCCGCCGACGAGCGGCTGCCGGTCATCTCGTTCACCGGGTCCGACACCATCGGCTTCGCGATCCGGCAGGCGCACGCCCACAAGCACGTGGTCCTGGAGCTGGGCGGCAACGCGGCGGCGGTCGTGCTCGCCGACTGGTCGTCCGACGCCGACTTGGCGTGGGCGGCCGACCGGATCGCCACCTTCAGCAACTACCAGGCCGGGCAGTCGTGCATCTCCGTGCAGCGCGTATTCGTGGACGCGTCACTGATGGGACGGTTCGAGCCGCTGCTGGTGTCGGCGGTGCAGTCGCTGGCGCTCGGGGCGCCGTCCGATGAGGCGACCGTCGTGGGCCCGGTGATCAACGAGGCCGCCGCCGCCCGGATCCAGGCGTGGGTCGACGAGGCCGTCGCCGGCGGCGCCCGGGTGCTCGCCGGCGGCACCCGCGAGGGGACGTCGATCCCTCCGACGGTGCTGGCCGATGCTCCGCCGACCGCGCGGGTCTGCACCGACGAGGTCTTCGGGCCGGTCATGACGCTGACGGCGGTCGACGGCACCGACGCGGCGTTCGCCGCGGTCAACGACTCCCGCTACGGGCTGCAGGCCGGGGTCTTCACCCACCACATCGCCTCCGCCTTCCGCGCCCACGCCGAGCTCGAGGTGGGCGGCGTGATCATCGGAGACGTGCCCTCCTTCCGCGCCGACCAGATGCCGTACGGCGGGGTGAAGGCGTCGGGCGTCGGCCGCGAGGGGCTGCGCTCGGCCATGGCGGATCTGACCCACGAGCGGGTGATGGTGCTGACCGGGCTGGAGCTGTAGCGGGCCGGTGCCACGGCGGCCGGACGGTCCGCGGCCGTGCCGTGCCGCGGCGGGCGCCGCCACCGCCACGGCGCCCCGGGCGCATCCATCCCGCCGCTGCCACGGCGACGGGTCGGTGCCACGATTGGGCCATGAGCGAGGAACCGAACGCCGAGGACGACGCCGCCCCAGCACAAGCCGACCGTCGCGTCGTCGTCGTGGGGCCGGATGGTCAGCCGATCGGGGAGTTCGCCCTGGCGGAGGCGTCTGACGACGAGCGCGAGCTCACCGACCTCGTCGAGCAGCCGGCCAAGGTGATGCGGATCGGCAGCATGATCAAGCAGCTGCTCGACGAGGTGAAGGAGGCGCCGCTGGATGAGGCCGCCCGGTCGCGGCTGCGGCACATCCATCAGCGTTCGATCAAGGAGCTGGAGGACGGGCTGGCCCCCGAGCTGATCGAAGAGCTGGAACGCCTCAGCCTGCCGTTCACCGACGACGCCGTGCCGTCGGAGGCAGAGCTGCGGATCGCCCAGGCCCAACTCGTCGGCTGGCTCGAGGGGTTGTTCCACGGCATCCAGACCGCGCTGTTCGCCCAGCAGATGGCCGCGCGCGCAGCCTTCGACGAGATGCGCCGCCGGGCGCTGGAGAGCGGCCAGGCCGAGCGCCAGCACGGGCAACGGCCGCCGCTCGATCTGGGGAAGGGCTCCGGGCCGTACCTGTGACGCGGGGGCGCCACCGCCCGGCAGCCCCGTAGGCTGGGATCGTGCTGGATCCCCGCCTGCTCCGCGAGAACCCCGAAGCCATCCGCGAGTCCCAGCGACGCCGCGGCGATTCCGTGGAGCTGGTCGATCGGCTCGTCGACCTCGACCAGCAGCGCCGCTCGGCACTGACCCGGTTCGAGTCCCTGCGCGCCCGGCAGAAGGAGCTCGGCCGGCGGATCGGTCCGCTGCAGGGCCGGCTGAAGAAGGCCCCCGACGAGTCCGTCCGGGCCGAGCTCGACGCCGCTCTCGCCGAGGCGCAGCACCTGGCCGACGACGTCAAGGCCAAAGAGCGCGAGGCCGCGGAAGCGGAAGCCGCCCTGGGCGCCGCCTGGCTGGACGTGGCCAACATCGTCGATGACCGCTCCCCGGTCGGCGGTGAGGATGACTTCCGGGTCATCGAGCACGTGGGCACCCCACGGGACTTCGCCGCGGAGGGCTTCGAGCCGCGCGACCATCTCGACCTCGGCGAGCGCCTCGGAGCCATCGACGTGCAGCGCGGCGCGAAGGTGTCCGGCGCACGGTTCTACTACCTCACCGGCGTCGGCGCCCAGCTGGAGCTCGCGCTGCTGAACCTGGCCATGGCCACCGCGACCGGCAACGGCTTCACACCGGTGATCCCGCCGGCCCTGGTCTCCAGCAAGGCCATGGAGGGCACCGGGTTCCTCGGCCAGGCTGCCGAGAACGTGTACCGCCTCGAGGCCGACGACCTGTACCTGGTGGGCACCGCGGAGGTGCCGCTGGCGGCCTACCACGCCGACGAGATCCTGCCCGCCGAGACGCTGCCGCGGCGCTACGTGGGCTTCTCCCCCTGCTTCCGCCGCGAGGCCGGCTCCTACGGCAAGGACACCCGCGGCATCATCCGCGTCCACCAGTTCGACAAGGTCGAGATGTTCAGCTTCGCCGCACCGGAGGACGCCGAGGCCGAGCATGAGCGCCTCGTCGGATGGGAGCGGGAGTTCTTCGACTCCCTCGAGCTCCCGTACCGCGTGATCGACGTCGCGACCGGCGACCTGGGCGCCAGCGCGGCCCGCAAGTTCGACATCGAGGCGTGGATCCCCACCCAGGGCAAGTACCGCGAGGTGACGTCCACCTCCAACTGCACGGAGTTCCAGGCCCGCCGGCTCAACATCCGGATGCGGGACGGCAACAGCGCCCCGCGGCCGCTTGCCACCCTGAACGGCACGCTCGTGGCGATGCCGCGCACCATCGTGGCGATCCTGGAGAACCACCAGCAGGCCGACGGATCGGTCACCGTCCCCCACGCGCTGCGGCCCTACCTGAGCAACCGAAGCGCGTTCGAGCCCGTCCGCTGATGCTGTCGGAAGTCCTGCGCCAGGAGCTGCGGGGCCGCAAGGTCCTCGCCACCGATCTGGACGGCACGCTGTTGCGCCCGGACCTCACGGTCAGCGACTTCACCAGGCGGACGATCGCCGCAGCGATCGCGGCGGGGATCCGCGTCGTCTTCGTCACCGGACGGCCGCCCCGCTGGATGCACGTCGTCGCACAGGAGACGGCCCACGCCGGGACCGCCATCTGCGCCAACGGCGCGGTGCTGCTGGACCTGGCCAACGAGCAGGTCCTGCAGCGGACGACGATCGACGCGGGCGCGGCGCGGGATGTCGCACGGGGACTGCGCGAGCAGTACGGGCCGGCCGTGCACTTCGCGGTGGAGCGCGTCGCCACGGGGCGCCGGCCGGCGGCAGGCGTGCCGGAGGAGTTCGCGCTGGAAGATGGCTACCGGGGGCGTCTGCCGCTGCCCGAGGCCGCACCCCGCATGCCGTTGGACGACCTGCTGGCGATGCCCGACATCGTCAAGCTGCTCGCCCGGCTGGAGGGGGTCGAGCTCGGCGGCTTCTACGAATCGGCCGCCGCCCTGTGCGGCCTGCGGCTGGAGGTGACGCACTCCTCCAGCCACGCGCTGCTGGAATTCGGACCCGAGGGCGTCACCAAGGCGACAGCACTGGCCGACTTCGTCGCGACCTTCGGCCTCTCCCAGGGCGATGTGGTGGCGGTCGGGGACATGCCCAACGATGTGGCGATGCTGGACTGGGCGGGCATCGGGTTGGCGGTGCTGGACAGCCACCATCTGGCCAGGTCGGCCGCCGGGCACGAAGTCCCCGGACCGGTCGATGACGGGGTCGGGCTGGTCCTGCGGGCGATGCTGGGCGACTGACTCGCCAACCGCCGCGGGTGGGGTCGCGATTCCGCGCGCCGCACGCCAGAAATCGCGGGTTCCGGCGGCAATCCGAGCGGGCAGGGCCGGCGCTGCAGCCCCGCCGCCGATTTCCGTGCGCCGCGGGCCAGAAACGGCCGATTCCGGCGGTAATCCGAGCCCGGCACCCGCAGCGCCTGAGCCGGGCGAGACGCCGCACGCCGGATGTGGCCGATTCCGTCGGTTTCCCGGTTGACTTCGGCGACCCCCGGCCCACGCGCAGGGCCGCACACAACACAAACGGCTTCGATTAGATCCCGATTGCGTCGCGAAACTGTCGCCCTCTCGCCCGATTATCGGACAGGTTCAAACTCTGTGACACAAGGCACAACGCGGACATTCCGGAAGCGCGGGCAACGACCGCCCCGTGGCGCGACCACGTTGCGTAACGTCTCGGAGCCGCTTGCCGGGGCCGCAGCACCCCTCGTCGGCGTTCGTTATGCGGAATGACGCTGGCGCTCGTCCCCTGGATCTCCCTACGGTTCACAAGTCCTGCAGCCGGGGAGATCTGAGCTGTGGGGCACTTGTCAGCAGCCGTGTGGGGGCTGCCGACGGCTCCGGAGGACTGCAGTCCGGAGCCCAACCCGGCCGTGGCTTGCGGCCCGGGACGTGGAGACTTAGGAGTGGGTTTGTCCCGCACAAGCCTTCGCTACGGCGGAGTAGCACTTGCCGGCACCATCGCATTGGGTTGTCTGATGAGTCAGCCCGGAGCCCTGGCCACCCAGGCATCGATCCCGGGATCCGCAGAGGGTTCGGTGCTCACACAGGCCATCGCCTCGCTGGAGATGCAGAAGGCGCACACCGCGCAACAGCCCGCACCAGTGGCGGCGAAAGCCTCGGTGGTCGTTCCGGCGCTGACGGTCCTGTCGATCCCCGATCTCAGCGCGGCCGCGACCTCGCAGGGGTACGCCCTGCGCGACGTGCTGGTGGACGCCAGCCCCGACCGCGATGACCGGGACTTCACGTTCGTCCTGCAGCTCCACGACGGCGCGGACTGGGTGGAGGCCGCCACCGGCTCGACGACCGGCGCCGCCGACCAGACGGTCCTCGCGAACCTGCCGGCCGGAACCTACCGGGTGGTCCTCCCCCGGCAGTTCGGGATGGACGAGTTCGTGGGCGAGCCCTTCACCCATCAGCCCCGGCAGCTCTCCGCCGGGGCCTCGTTCTCCGCCGGCAACGTGCGCACCTCGGTGGACGTGAACCCCGACGGGGCCAGCTACACCTTCACACTGGAGCGCAAGTCCGGCGACACCTGGCAGGGCATCGGCGACCACACCAGCGATGCGGCCGGCGGGTTCACCTTCGACGACCTGCCCACCGGCACCTACCGCGTGGTCGTGCCGGATCAGGCGGACTCGATCGGAACCGTGTCCAACGAGGTCTCGGTCACCTCGGCAGCAGACCAGCGGGCGGCGGCGGTACGGGCCGCCGCGGCGCAGCGGGAGCGATCGGCGGCGGGTGCGTCTTCGCGGAGTTCCACCTCGGGCGCCCCAGCCGCGCCCGGGGTGGACGCTCCGGCCTCGGCGGGCGGCGGCAGCATCGTCGGCACCGGTCTGGCGCAGGTGGGCGACCGGTACGTGCGCGGGGGCAACGGCCCGAACGCGTTCGACTGCTCCGGGCTGACCAGCTACGCGTACCGCGCGGCCGGCATCTCCATCCCGCGGACCGCCGCGGCGCAGTACCGGGCATCGACGAAGGTGTCGAATCCGCAGCCCGGCGACCTGGTGTTCTTCCTCAACGGCGCCGAGCATGTCGGCATCTACATCGGCGGCGGCCGGATGGTCCACGCCGCGACGCCCGGGCGCGGTGTCGAGATCACCAGCATCAACTCCGGCTGGTACAGCCGGACGTTCACCGGCTACGGGCGCTTCTGAGCCGCACGGCCCAGTCTGTGGACCCCCGAGCACAGACTGGGCCGTGCCGAATACGCAACGGCCCGCCCGAGCCTCAGTGGGTCTCTGACGGGCCGCGCGGTCCCAGGGGGGCGGCTACTGCCTGCTCCAACCTGTAACTCTATGTGCTTGACGGAATGCTCGCGACTCGTGGGCGGGCATGCCCCGCCTCACACCGTGTCGCCCTCGCGGATCTGCGACACCCACTCCTTGGCGTCGGCGTAGTCCTCGTCCGACACGCCCTCGCGCAGCTGCGGCGTGCGGCCGTCGTGCCGCGGGTACGACCCGAGGAACCGGACATGGCCGCAGACGCGCCGCAGCCCCATCAGCGCCTCGCCCACACGGGCGTCGTCGACATGGCCCTCCAGGTCGACGGAGAAGTAGTAGTCGCCCAGCGCCTTCTTCGTCGGCCGCGACTCGATGCGGGTCAGGTTGATGCCCCGCACCGCGAACTCGGTCAGGATCTCCAGCAGCGCGCCGGAGTGGTCCGCGCGCATGAACAGCATCAGCGTGGTCTTGTCCGCCCCGGTGCGCGGCGGCAGCCCGTCGGGCCGCGACACCAGCACGAACCGCGTGGAGGCGTCCTCGTTGTCGGCGATGTTGTCGGCCAGCACGGCCAGGCCGTACCGCTGCGCCGCGAGCGGTTGCGCGATCGCGGCGTCGTACGGCGCCGGCTCCTCCAGCAATGCGGCGGCTGCGGCGGCCGTCGACGTCGCAGGTATGGCGTGCACCCCCGGGAGGTTCTCCGCCAGCCACCCCCGGCACTGGGCCTCCGCGTGCGGATGGGTCGCCACCGTCTTGATGGCGCCCAGCGTCGCCCCGGGGCGCGCCAGCAGGGCGAACCGCACCGGCAGGGCCGTCTCGTCGGTGATGACCAGGGGCTGTCCGAAGCCCAGTTCGTCCAGCGTCGCCGAGACCGATCCCTCGACGGAGTTCTCGATCGGCACCAGCGCCGCCGTGTACTCCCCGGACCGGACCCCGTCCAGCGCCGCGGTGACCGTCGGCTCCGGCACGAGCAGGGCGTCGGTCGACTGCGGCATGGCCAGCAGCGCCGCCTCGGAGAACGTCCCGGACGGGCCGAGGTAGGCGATTCGCGGATTCATGTGACTCGTTTCGTCGTGCCCATCGCCCGTGCGACAGCATCGGCCTCTTCCGGCGCCAGCGCGGTCAGCCCCACGCTGCGGCGGACCTGCTTGAGGTAGTTGCGGGAGGAGTCCCGTCCGTTCAGGGTCGTGATCACCAGGCCGTTGCCGTGCTCGTCGAGCAGCGCCGCACTGCTGGACAGCTTCCCGCTGATATCGGCGAAGGCATCGAACCGGACGAGGGCCACCCGGCTCAGCCCGCCCTGCGTATCGGGGAGGGTGACGGTGACCTCCTCGCGAGCCCCCTGCACCGGCAGCGACGCCAGGGCTTTCCGCATGGCGGCGTCCACCCGGTTGGCCCGCAGCAGCGCGAAGGCGGCGACCGCGCATGCGAGCAGGGAGACCAGGAGCAGCAGCCATTGGGGCATAGAGCCAGAGTAACTGCGGGTAGCCTCGTCCCCGTGCGACCGGACGGGCACGTGACCGACCTGGGCTTCGCGCGCCTGGACACCGACCGGGCGCGCCGCACCGGGGACCCCGAGGTGGTGCTCGGCCAGGGCAAGCCGCCCGACCAGCTGGTGGCGATCCTGCGGGCGCTGCAGGAGGCGCACCCGGATCGTGCGGTCCTGGCGACCAGGGTGGACGACGCCGGCCGTGCGGCGCTGCGGGCGTCGCTGCCGCAGGCGCAGATCGACGACCTGGCCAGGTGCGTCGTGCTGGGCCCGCTGCCGGAAGCGACCGGACGCATCGGCATCGTCACGGCCGGGACCTCCGACGCCCCGGTGGCGGGCGAGGCGGCGGTCACGGCGCGGGTGTTCGGCGCCTCCACGGTGCTGATCAGTGACGTCGGAGTCGCCGGCCTGCACCGGGTGATGTCCTTCCGCGACGAGCTGGACGCCTGCGACTGCCTGATCGTGATCGCCGGGATGGAGGGCGCGCTGCCGAGCGTCGTGGGCGGTCTCACCGGAACCCCCGTCGTGGCGGTGCCCACCTCGATCGGCTACGGGATGTCGCTGGGCGGGGTGACGGCGCTGCTGGCGATGCTGAACTCCTGCGCACCCGGCGTCGTGGTCGTCAACGTGGACAACGGCTTCGGCGCGGCGGTGCACGCGGCAAGGGTCGTGCGCCGATGAC
>CAZECO010000090.1:5858-12550 GCA_964510455.1 uncultured Actinomycetes bacterium | reverse complement strand
AGCACGCCCAGTGTCAAGCGTCACTTCGGCTGAAGATGTACGGGTTCGTCATCAAGTCCCTCGGAGGGGCTGCTAGTCGTCCAGCAGCTTGAGGTTGTGCTTCGCCGCTTCGTTGCCAGGGTCCACCTGCAGCACGCGAGTGAACCAGAACCGTGCGCCGCCGGCATCCGCCGATTCCAGGTCAAGCACTCCAAGACTGAGCATCGAGTAGTGATTCCTCGGATCCACGGCGAGTGCACGGGTGTAGTACGCGCGGGCTGACGCAGCGTCCCCGGCGGAGGCCTGAAGATCCCCGAGGCGGTTCAGGGCGGTGCAGTTGCCGGGGTCGGTCTTCACCGCTCGGGAGAACCAGAATCGGGCAGCGGCAAGATCACCGGCGGACTCCTCAAGATCAGCGAGGTGGGTCATTGCATCGGTGTGGCCGGCGTTCGCGGCGCGGGTCCACCAGACGCGGGAGCGCACCGGGTCCCCCGACTTCTCCTCGATCAAGCCGAGCTTGAACATTGCGGCGCTGTGGCCGGCATCGGCGGCCCTCATGAACAAGTCGCGCGCCGCGGCCGAGTCACCCGCCTCGTCCAAGGCGCAGCCGCGGATGAACACGGCTTCGGACGCCGGCGCTGACGCGGATTCGCCTGCCAGCGGCGGCTGCGCCGCGTCAACAGCACGATAGGCAGGTGCAACCACCATGCTGGGAACGCCCATCGGCCCCTGCATGGTCGGGTAGGGCTCGGTGAGGGCCTCGACGCCGGCGAGGGCAGCGAGCGCCTCCACCGCGTGCTTTCGGTTGCCCTTCGAAGCGAGAACGGCGGCGTTCCAGACCTGGTCGTAGATCGCGGCGGATTCCTCGAGCTCCTGGAGTGCGCCGACACAACCGGGATCGGCGGCGGGGTCTTGCCCGAGGTCACGACAGTCGCGGCGCACTACCTCGTAGTGGTATGCCGTGTCCGCGATCATGCGTTCCACCGAGCGCTGGGCGTCCGTCAGCTTCTCCGCCAGCAGCGGATCGCGTTCGTTGACCGTTCCAAGGAGTTCGTGCAGGCTCGTGCGTCGTCGAACGCACCCTTGGAGGATCCGCCGCGCCGCAGACTTCCGGCCAGCGTCCGGGAACACTGCGGGGGGTTCGCGGAACTGCAGGGGCCCGGGAAGCCGACCCCCGAGGAGCAGCAGGAGGGTCGCCCCTGCTGCTCCCGCTCCGAGGGCCAGCGCTGGCATGACGAAGAATGCGGTGACGCTGGCGGCTGCGACGACCAGCACTGCCGTCCAACGGCATCCGATCGTCCAGGCTCTGTCGCTGTCGAGTCGCTCTCGCTCCCGCGCAAGGTCGTCGTGGTACTGCGCTTGCGCTTGCGCGCCCTCGGTGTCGGTGAAGCCGAGGACCTGATCGCTGATCCGCCGGAAGCCGACCCGCGAGTCGCCTTGTCCCTCATCTCGTGCAAGCGCCACGGCTGCTGCCGCTGTGACGGTTCCGACGAGGCCGACGCCCGCAGCCGCCGTCGTCAGTGTCTGCCTGCGCTTCTGCTTGCGCTTGCGCCCCTGCTCGCGCTCATAGTGCTCCAGGCCCCGTTCCCCAAGCCTCGCCAAGCCTTGGATCGCGTCGTCCCAACCCACCGTTCCCCCGTACCTCGCTGGCCTAAGCATGGGTGGTCCGAAACCACATCCACGATGTGTTCGACGCATGCGTGGCCGATGCGGTTCCCGTCAATGGCAGCCGAACCGCGGCCTCGGCCGTCTGCAGCGTTTTGAGGCGACAGAATGCAGTCGGCTTGGGCAGGCACGCGGCCGCGGCGAGGAAGCTGCACCTCCGTGCCTGATCCCGGTGGGCGCGGTTGGATCGGCGCACCCCCCAACCGCACCGGTCCCCTGCGCCTCAGCGCTTGCGAAGCGTGCTGACCTTCCGCACGATCGGCCGGGGCGCGTACTGCGCCAGCACGCTCAGCACCTGGTACTGGTGCCCGGGCACGGAGACGATGCGACGGCGCTGTGCGTCCTTCAGCGCGGTGCCGACGACCTGGTCGACGTCGAGCCACAGTACTTCCGGGATCTTGGACATGCTGATCCCGGAGCGCTCGTGGAACTCGGTGTGCACGAAACCCGGACAGACCACGGTCGCGGTGACGCCGGTGCCGTGGAGCTCGGACGCCAGCCCCTCGGTGAACGTCGTCATCCAAGCCTTCGCCGCCGAGTACGTCCCAGCGCTGATCCAGCCGGCCATCGAGCTGACGTTGATGATGGCGCCACGGCCGCGCGCCACCATGCCGGGCAGCGCCGCATGGGTCAGGCGCAGCGGTGCGGTGACCAGGATGTCCAACATGGCCTGCTCCGCCTCGATGTCGCCGCCGACGAAGTGCTGCTTGAGCCCGAACCCCGCGTTGTTGACCAGCACGTCGACCTGCTCGGAGACCTGCCCCAGGCGCCGCTCGACGGCTGCGCGCTGGTCGGCGTCGGTGAGGTCCGCCGACAGCACCTCGACCTGGATTCCGTACTGCCGATGCAGCTCCTGCGCCGTGCTGGCCAGCCGGGACTCGTCGCGGGCCACGATGACGAGGTTCTGGCCACGCGCGGCCAGGGCGTCGGCGAAACCCCGTCCGAGTCCAGCCGTCGCCCCGGTGATCAAAGCAGTTGTCATGGGCGCCATTGTGTCGGGCCTCGGGGCGCCTGTCGCGGCCCGGCGCTACCCCAGCAGATCCGTGCGGTGCGCCGTGACGAACCGCACCAGCGGTCGCGGCGCGTACTGCGCCATCGTGCTGAGCACCTGGTACTGCGGACCCGTCACCGAGATGATGTGCCCCTTGCGGGCGTCGGAGAGCGCCTGGTTGACCACCTGCTCCACGTCCAGCCACATGAAACCCGGCAGCCGCATGGTCATCCCGGCCCGATCGAAGAACTCCGTGCGCACTGCGCCGGGGCAGACAGCCGTGGCTGTGACGCCCGTCCCGGACAGTTCGGCCGCCAGCCCCTCGGTGAACGTCCTCACCCACGCCTTCGCCGCGGAGTACGTGCCCTCGGTGGCCCATCCGGCGATCGAGCTGACGTTGATCACCCAACCGTGACCGCGCTCGACCATGCCTGGCAGCACGGTGTGGCAGAACTGCATCGGCGCCGTCACCATCACGTCGAGCAGGGCGCGCTCAGCTGCGAAGTCGCTGCCCACGAATCGTTGGTTCGTGCTGTACCCGGCGTTGTTGACCAGGATCTCGATCGGGCGGGACCGCAGCCGCGTGTCGACCCGCTTGCGGCCGGACGTCAACGACAGATCGGCCGACACGACCTCGACCGCGACGCCGTACCGCTGGTGCAACTCAGCGGCGGCGGTGTCCAGCCGCTGCCGGTTGCGCGCGACGAGGATCAGGTCACGGCCTTCGGCTGCCAAGGCCTCTGCGAATCCTCGTCCAAGGCCGGCGGTGGCGCCGGTGATGAGTGCGGTGGTCATGGAGCCATTGTTGTCGCAGGGTGCCACGTGGGAGCGCTTGGAAACGCGGTGATCCGTCGGCGCCGCCCCCGGATAGGGCACGATGGGCCGGTGGACACCGCGCTCACGACCCGGCTGCGGCCCTACACGACCACCATCTTCGGCGAGATGTCGGCGCTGGCCGCACAGCTCGGCGCTGTCAACCTCGGCCAAGGGTTCCCCGACACCGACGGTCCTCGCGAGATCCTGCAGCACGCGGCGGACAACATCCTGCGCGGCATCGGCAACCAGTACCCGCCCGCCCACGGGACGCCCGACCTGCGGCAGGCGATCGCCGAGCACCAGCGGCGCTGGTACGGCCTGGACAGCGACTGGCAGACCGACGTGGTGGTTGCCACCGGCGCCTCTGAGGCGCTGGCGGCGAGCGCGATCGCCCTCCTCGAGCCCGGTGACGAGGTACTCATCCTGGAGCCCTACTTCGACCTGTACCCCCCGATCGTCGCGATGGGCGGTGCCACGCCGGTGCCGGTCGCGCCCGATCCGGCCACCTACCGCGTGGACGCCGCGGCGATCCGGGCGGCGATCACCGAGAACACGTCCATGATCATCATCAACTCGCCGAACAACCCCACCGGCCAGGTCTGGACAACGGCCGAGCTCGACGCCGTCGCCGCGGTCGCCGTGGAGCACGACTTGCTCGTGCTGGCCGATGAGGCGTACGAGCATCTGTGGTTCGACGGCCACCCCCACCTCCCGATGGCCACCCGCACGGGAATGTCCGAGCGCACCGTCACCATCGGTTCCGGCGGAAAGTGCTTCTCCCTCACCGGGTGGAAGGTCGGCTGGGCGACCGGCCCGGAACACCTCATCGGCGCCGTGAAGGTTGCTCGGCAGCATCTGTCCTACGTCTCATCCGGTCCGTTCCAGCCCGCGATCGCCGCGGGGCTGCGGATGCCGGACGACTACTTCGAGCAGTTGCGCCACGGGATGCAGCGCTCCGGGCGGCGTCTGCTGACCGGCCTGGCCGATCTCGGCTTCGGCGTCGCCGAGATCGAGGGCACGTACTTCGCCACGACCGACGTCCGACCCCTCGGATTCACCGACGGGCGCGAGTTCTGCCGGTGGGCGCCGCACCGGGCCGGGGTGGTCGCGATCCCGCATCAGGCGCTGTGCTCCTCGACCGCGGGCGATCCGTATGTGCGCTGGGCATTCTGCAAGCAGGACGCGACGATCGACGCGGCGCTGGAGCGGCTGGCCGTCGCGCTGCGGAAGGAGGGAGGGCGATGAACTCCGCAGGGCTGTCGGGCGGGATCCTGACCGCCGTCGATTCCTTCCGGCCGTCCCTCGTCGCACGGTCCACCGAGCATCAGGCCATGCTGTTCGGCGTGTCCGCGGCGATCGGATACGGCTTCGGCCACGGGGTGCGCAAGTCGCTGGACGTCATCGGCATCCGCCACCGGCTGCTGCGCAACCCATGGGCCAGGACTGCGGTGTTCGGCACGGCCACCGCGGTGTCGGTCCCCATCATCATGCGGCGAGCGGACCAGGAGCGCGCCGCACATGCCGACTGGGGTGTCCCCGCGATGCGGCCAGGGGTCGCGGTGGCAGAGGGGACGGCAGTGGCCCTCGCCCTGATCAGCGGCGGGACCCTGGTGACCCGGGGCATCCGGAAGACCGCGACCGCTGCGAGCGCGAGCATCGGCGGACCGGCACCGGTGTGGGGCGTCGCCGCATCGGCGGCGGTCGCGGGTGCTCTCGCGGCGGCAGCGCCTGCCGTGAAGCGCGCCCTGTTCGACCATCTGGTCACCGCAGGGATAACGCCCGACCCCTCGTTCGCCCAGCCCCCAGCCAATCCCCTCGTGAGCGGCGGGCCGAGCTCCCTGGTCCCCTATTCGACTCATGCACGGGAGGGCTCCCGGTTCGTGCACCTGGCGCGCACGCAGCACGAGGTCGAAGAACTGACCGGACAGCTCAGCAAAGCTCCGATCCGGGTGTTCATCGGCGTGTCCGCAGCGGCGACGCCGGCCGAGCGGGTCGAACTCGCCGTTGCCGAGCTTCATCGGCTCGGCGCCTTCCGCCGGCGCGCGATCCTCGCCGTGTCGCCTGCCGGGACCGGGTACAGCAACCCCGTCCCCGTCGAGGCGTTCGAACTGCTGAGCCACGGTGACTGTGCAACGGTGGCTGTGCAGTACGGGGTGCTTCCGTCGATGTTCTCGACGTCCCTCCTCCCGGACGCTGCGCAGACGCACCGGCTGCTCATCGACGCCCTCACCGGCCAGGGCCCGAAGCTGTTCAGCTACGGCGAGAGCCTCGGGGCGGAGGCGGCGCAGCTGGCGCTGCAGTCCGAACCGTCGCTGTGGCGCGAGGACGGCTCGTTCGCCGGAGTGGACGCGGCGCTGTTCGTCGGGACGCCTGCGGGTGCGGGCATCCGGCGCGCCGCGGAGCACCGCGCCGCGATCCTCGTGGCCGACCGGTGGCAGGACCTGCCGTCGCCGGTGCCGGCGCAGTTCCGCGTCTTCCTCCTCGATCATGACGCCGACCCGGTGACCCGGTTCGAAACCTCACTCATCTGGACGCGGCCGGACTGGTTGGCGGCCAAGCCGCGCGGGCGCGGCACGCCCGACGAGATGGCCTGGCGGCCGCTGCTGACCTGGATGCAGGTGGGCTTCGACGTGGCCAGGGCCACGCAGCCGCAGCTGGGCGAGTTCCAGTCGCACGGGCACGACTACCGGGCCGATCTCGCGCCGCTGGTGCGCGCAGCCTTCGTGCCGGATGCGCCCGATGATGTGCTCGCGGCGGTGCAGGAGGAACTCGTGCGCAGCGAACTGCGCCGGGCCCAGCTGCTGGGCCAGTAGCCTCTCGGGCCTCAGATCCAGCCCAGGACGCCTGCGAACACCACCAGCAGCACCGCGTCCACCGCGAACACAGCGCCGATGAAGCGGACCTGCCGCTGCGGATGCCAGTCGTGGCACAGGAAAGCCGCCAGGAAGAAGGGGATGTAGACCGTCAGGAAGACCGTGAGGGCGCCCCACCACGGGTAGACCCAGACGAACACCGGGGTCTTCACCAGGAAGATCTCGATCACCGAGAAGGCCGCCGCGTTCCCGATGGCGAAGAGCCACCGGTTCGGCACACCGAGCAGGCGGAGGGCCGGATCGACGGGCAGCAGCTTCGCCATCACCAGCCCTGCGATGGCGAACATGAGGCTGATCTCCACCCCGACGCCGATCAGCAGCAGGAACGACGTCCCGCTCGGCACGGTCCACAGTGCGTGGCCGCAGAA
>CAZECO010000090.1:4399-5758 GCA_964510455.1 uncultured Actinomycetes bacterium | reverse complement strand
GGCTTGCTCCAGCCGGCGAAGACCAGAGCGCCGCGGTCCACCCGGCGGTCAGCTGCGGGGTCCCCCTCCGGCGCGGCAGCGCGCTCACCCGCCCTGCAGATCCGTCGCTTCGAACTGCGCCCGCGTCGCACTGCGGCCACACTTCGTACCATGCCGATCGACGACTACGAACGGGTTCTGGTCACCAGCAGGCAGGAGTTGCGCAGCTGGCTGGAGGCCAACGCCGGCCAATCGCAGGGCATCTGGCTGGTCACCTACAAGAGGGCCAGCGGCAAGCCCTTCCCGACCTACGACGAGATCGTGGAGGAAGGCCTGTGCTTCGGGTGGATCGATTCCACAAACCGCCCGTTGAACGACGAGGCAGGCATGATGCTGTTCACCCCGCGCAGGCCGAAATCGACCTGGTCGGCATCCAACAAGCTGCGGCTGCAGCGGCTCATCGCGTCCGGACGGATGACCGAACGCGGCCTGCAGGCGATCGAGGCCGCCAAGGCCAACGGGTCCTGGGACATCCTCGACTCCGTGGAGCGGCTCGAGGTGCCCGATGACTTGGCTGCCGCGCTGGACGGGTCGGGCGTTCGCCCCGCGTGGGACGCCTTCCCACCCGGCGCCCGCAAGCAGATGCTGTGGCAGGTGATCAGCGCCAAGCGTCCGGCTACGCGAGCGCAGCGGATCGATCGGATCGTGTCGGAGGCCGCAGCGGGTCGTCGAGCCTGGGGGTAGCTAGGGGAGACGAGCGCTGGTGAGTTCGATGACATCCGGCGCGGACTCGGCCGCCGCCTTCTCGCGGAGGTGCGCGGAACGAGCCAGCAGCAGCGCGGCAACGACCGTGGCAGCCACCATGAGCCCCGCCAGGACGCCCGGAACACCGAGCGCCCTCATCATGATCGCGCCGTTGCTGATGAGCACCATGAAACCGACGAGCACGCCCATGGCGGCACGGGGCATCCTGCGGACGAACCGCGCGGCGATCGGCGCGGTCACCAGCCCGCCGGCCATCAGGCCGAGCACCGCGACCCAGGGGATCTGTTCGGTCGTCGCGCCGAACAGGAAGCCGGCCGAGGCGCAGGCCGCCACCACGAATTCCGCCGCGCTCACCGTGCCGACGATCCGGTACGGCTCATGCTTGGTCAGGGAGAACATCGAGGGGGTCGCGACCGGGCCCCAGCCACCGCCGCCGGTGGCATCGACGAATCCCCCGACCAGCCCCACCGGCCACAGGTTGCGGGTGCGGACGTGGATCTGCGGCAGCAGCGAACGGTTGTAGCCGAACCGGGCGATGATCGAGATCCCGAGCAGGAACAGCACCACGGCCATCCAGACCCTGGCGTGGTCCATCGCGATGTTCGTCAGGACGAC
>CAZECO010000090.1:0-4299 GCA_964510455.1 uncultured Actinomycetes bacterium | reverse complement strand
CCGTCGACGGCGCGGATGATGTCGGCCAAGGTGATCGTGGTGGCGGGACGAGCCAGGGCGTAGCCGCCGTCGCGGCCCCGTCGCGTGGCGACGATGCCCGCCCGGCGCAGGTCCGACATCGCCGCGCGGACGTATTCGATCGGGAGATCCTGTACCTGCGCGATTTCGGAAAGGGCGACGAAGTCATCGTGCCTGGCAAGTTCTGCCGCGGCGCGGATCGCGAAGTCGATCCGGCCGTTCAAGCGCATAGCTGCATTATCCCGCGCCCCCGGCGACCTCGAACCGGCGGCGGCATCAGCCCGCACCGCGGTGGGCCTCGAAGACCTCGCGGTCGTGGGCGCTGAAGAAGACGAGATGAATGTCCAGGTCCGCCGGATCGTCCAGCAGCGTCCGCCAGACGATGGCCGCCGCGCGCTGCGGCGGGAAGCCGTAGATGCCGGTCGAGATGGCTGGGAACGCGATGGACTTCGCCCCGAGCTCTGCCGCCACCGCCAGGCTGCTGCGGTAGGTGTCGGCCAGCGTCCGGTCGGGGTCGTGGTCCTGGTGGTAGATGGGCCCCACCGCGTGGATGACGTGCTCGGCCGGGAGCCTGCCCCCTGTGGTCGCGACCGCCTGACCCGCCGGCAGGCCGCCGGGGTACCGCCGCTTGATGATCTCCGCGCATTCCTGCGCGATGCTTGCACCACCGGCTGCATGGATCGCGCCGCAGACGCCGCCGCCGGGCAGCAGCGAACCGTTGGCGGCGTTCACGATGGCGTCCACGTGCGACTTGGTGATGTCGCCGACTTCGATAGTGATGCGCGCTGCTTCCGGCATCCTGGAGATCCTCTCGCAAACCCGCTACTCGGTCAGCGACTGCGGGTCCACGCAGCTCGGTCTCCCGTTCAGCGCCGAGAACGCCTCATAGACCATGAACGCGGGCCACACCACGCTCTTGAGCACCGCGACCGCGCGCTCGCCGTTGTTGTCGGCGCGCTGCCAGTAGTACACCGCGGCACCGAAGATGCCCAGCGCGTACAGGGCGTCGCCGCTCGGGGCCGACCCGCCCGCCGAGACTTTCTCACCCATGGCTACCTCCTTCAGGCTTACGGTATTGCCCGCCGCGGCCTCGCGATAGGACCGTTCGGGGGCGCGCTACCGTCGAAGTATGAGCATCGAGAAGCCCGGGCACGTCCAATCAGGCATGATCATGCTGCCGCTCGTCGGTCTGCTCACGATCGGCGGCCTGGCCGTGACGATAGCCGCGGCGGTCAACGCCGAGGCGGGCGCCGACTGGGCATGGCCGGCGCTGTGGGCCTCCATCGCCGTGCAGGTCGTCGGCTGGCTGCTGGCACCGGGGTTCTTCACCCTGCAACCGAACGAATCCCGCGTCCTGGTGCTGTTCGGCAACTACCGGGGCACCGTCCGCACGGAGGGCTTCCACTGGGGCAACCCCTTCTACTCCAACGTGGCGGTGGATCCGCGCCGTTCGGAGGGGACGGAGGAGAAGACGAAGTACGGCACGACCAAGCGGGTCGGGCTGACCCGGTTCAAGGTGTCGCTGCGCGCGCGGACCCTGCAGGGCGACCATCTGAAGGTCAACGACCGTCGGGGCAACCCGGTGGAGATCGGCGCCATGGTGGTGTGGCGGGTGACGGACACCGCGAAGGCGGTGTTCGACGTCGACGATTTCCGGCAGTACGTCACGACCCAGTCGGAGACCGCGCTGCGCCATGTGGCTACCGAGTACCCGTACGACCAGGGGGAGGACGAGGATGCGCGCGGCGCCATCACGCTGCGGGGCAACCCCGATGAGGTGGCAGCCGCTCTGCGGCAGGATCTGGAGCGGCGGCTGGCGGTTGCCGGCGTCACGGTCGAGGACACCCGGCTGACGCACCTGGCCTACGCCCAGGAGATCGCCCAGGCCATGCTGCGGCGGCAGCAGGCCGAGGCCGTGATCGCGGCACGGCGCAAGATCGTGCACGGTGCGGTGTCCATGGTGGAGATGGCCGTCACCGAGCTGTCGGCGATGCAGACCGTGCACATGACGGACGAGGCCCAGTCGGCCATGGTCGGCAACCTGCTGGTGGTGCTGTGCGGGGAGGCGGATGTGCAACCCGTGGTGAACACGGGGCGCTGACCGGCTGCGCGCTGGCTCCGCCTATCGGTCGGCTGCCGCCGGCCCGCCTACTCCCCGGCGACCGTCACCACGAGCCCGTCCACGCCGTCCTCTGCCACATCGACCGCGACGGTGTCGCCGTCGTGCACGCCGCCGGACAGGATCGCCTTGGCCAGCTGATCGCCCACCGCGGTCTGCACGAGGCGCCGCAACGGACGGGCGCCGTAGTTCGGGTCGAACCCGTTGAGCGCCAGCCAGTCCTTGGCCGATTGGGTGACCTGCAGCGTCAGCCGGTGGTCGGCCAGCCGCCGCTGCAGCGCCTGCAGCTGCAGGTCCACGATGTAGGTCAGCTCCTCGGTGCCCAGCGGCTCGAACATCACGACGTCGTCGAGACGGTTCAGGAACTCCGGTTTGAAGCTCGAGCGGACGGAGTCCATCACCAGCGCCGCCCGAGTCCGGAAGTCCATCGTCTGATCGACCAGGTACTGCGACCCCAGGTTGGACGTCAGGATCAGGATGGCGTTGCGGAAGTCGACCGTGCGGCCCTGCCCGTCGGTGAGCCGGCCGTCGTCGAGCACCTGCAGCAGCACATCGAACACTTCCGGGTGCGCCTTCTCGACCTCGTCGAGCAGCACGACCGTGTAGGGCCGCCGCCGCACCGCCTCGGTGAGCTGTCCGCCCTCCTCGTACCCGATGTAGCCGGGCGGGGCGCCCACCAGGCGGGCCACCGTGTGCTTCTCGCCGTACTCGCTCATGTCCAGCCGCGTGATCGCCCGTTCGTCGTCGAACAGGAACTCGGCCAGCGCTTTGGCCAGCTCGGTCTTGCCGACGCCGGTGGGGCCGAGGAACAGGAACGAGCCGGTGGGCCGGTTGGGGTCCGCGATGCCTGCCCGGGCGCGCCGCACCGCGTCCGACACCGCCCGCACCGCCGCTGTCTGGCCGAAGACGCGCGAGCCGAGCTCGGACTCCATGTGCAGCAGCTTCTCGGACTCGCCCTGCAGCAGGCGGCCGGCGGGGATCCCCGTCCACGCCGAGACGACGTCGGCGATGTCGTCGGGACCGACCTGCTCCTTGACCATCGATGCCCGGGACTCGGTCTCGGTGCTGGCCAGCTGCAGGTCCTTCTCCAGCTGCGGGATCTCGGCGTACAGCAGCCGGGACGCCTGCTCGAAATCGCCCTCGCGCTGCGCCCGTTCGGCCAGCGACCGCAGGTCGTCGATCCGGATCTTGATGTCGCCGACCCGGTCCAATCCGGCCTTCTCCTGCTCCCACCGCGTCCGCATGGAGGTCAGCTGCTCCTCCTTGTCGGCCAGGTCGCCCCGCAGCTTGGCCAGCCGCTCGGCCGACGCAGCGTCGGTCTCCTTCGACAGCGCCAGCTCCTCCATCCGCAGCCGGTCGACGGCGCGCTGCAGCTGGTCGATCTCCTCCGGGGAGGAGTCGATCTCCATCCGCAGCCGGGAGGCGGCCTCGTCCATCAGGTCGATGGCCTTGTCGGGCAGGAACCGGGAGGTGATGTAGCGGTCGGACAGGGTCGCCGCCGCCACCAGCGCGGAGTCGGAGATGGCGACCTTGTGGTGCGCCTCGTACTTCTCCCGCAGGCCGCG
Organism: uncultured Actinomycetes bacterium; assembly: GCA_964510455.1. GTDB lineage: Bacteria > Actinomycetota > Actinomycetes > S36-B12 > CAVXYG01. The sequence goes on along the minus strand of CAZECO010000090.1, from coordinate 597 downwards.
CAGGATGCCGATGGTGTCCTCCACGCTCGGCTCGCCGACCAGCACCTGCTGGAACCGGCGCTCCAGCGCCGCGTCCTTCTCGATGTGCTCGCGGTACTCGTCCAGCGTCGTCGCGCCGACCATCCGCAGCTCCCCGCGGGCCAGCATCGGCTTGAGCATGTTGCCGGCGTCCATCGCCGACTCCCCGCTGGCACCGGCGCCCACGACGGTGTGCAGCTCGTCGATGAAGGTGACGACCTGGCCGTCGGAGCGCTTGATCTCCTCCAGCACGGCCTTGAGGCGCTCCTCGAACTCGCCGCGGTACTTGGCGCCGGCGACCATCGCCCCCAGATCGAGGGCGATCAGCCGCTTGCCCCGCAGGGACTCCGGGACGTCGCCGGCGACGATCCGCTGCGCCAGGCCCTCCACGACAGCCGTCTTGCCGACACCGGGCTCGCCGATCAGCACCGGGTTGTTCTTCGTGCGGCGGCTGAGCACCTGCACCACGCGCCGGATCTCGGCGTCCCGGCCGATCACCGGGTCGATCTTGCCGTCGCGCGCCCGGGCGGTCAGGTCGTCGCCGTACTTCTCCAGCGCCTGGAACGTGCCCTCGGGGTC
>CAZECO010000089.1:0-12730 GCA_964510455.1 uncultured Actinomycetes bacterium | reverse complement strand
GTGCGTCAAGGGAGGGAGCTGTAACGCCTACCCCAAGGTAGCGCGCTACGCGGCGGTGTGGGGCACCTTGGCGTGTAGGCGGGGATGGTCTCGCGGAGACGTGGCTGCGGCCGTTGGGGGTCCGGATGCGAAGAGGGTCCTAGGTTGGGGGTTGCCCGGCTGGGGCAGTCCGCACGAGTCGGTACTGGGCGGTGCCGGGGGTGGCTCTGCTCACCAGTTGACCAGCCCCGCTTGGACGCTGCGGCCGCCTCAGGGGTGCGATTGACGGAAGATTCGCAAGACGAGACGTGGGGACGCCCGGGGGCACTACGCGTGGCGGCCGTCCAGTAGGGCGCCGTGCACGAGGGCGAGCAGGTCCGCGTCGGGCACCCCGCTGCGGCGGGCGGTCGCGACCAGGTCGGCCACCGCTGCCTGCAGGATGCTGGTGCCCAGTTGCTGCCCGGGGGCGACCACGGTGCCGGTGCGTCGGCGGGAGACCACCAGGCCAGCCGCCTCCAGCTCGCGGTAGGCCCGGACCACCGTGCCGACCGCCACGCCGAGGTCGGCGGCGAGGTCGCGGACGGTCGGCAGTCGGGTGCTGGCGGGCAGGGCGCCGGCGGCGATCAGGGAGGCGACCTGGCCGCGGATCTGCTCGTAGGGGGGGACCCCGGAGGTGACGTCGACGGTGATGCTGGCGGTCACGGCGCCACCCGACGCATGGCGATCCCCACCGAGGTGCCGAGCACGCCGACAGCCAGGAGAAGAAGGGCCCAGCCCCACCACCAGCCCGCGTTGACCGCGGTGGCGCCGGCGAAGAACGCCACGCCCGTCAGCGTGACACCGATGGCGAGCTGGGCGCCGCGGACGACCCGGGTCGCTGACACGGTGCGCAGCAGGTCGTCCTCGGCGGTGCTGGTGCCCCGGACCGCGGGGCGACGGGCGACGAGGTAGAGCACCCCGAGGGTGGCGGTGAGCACGGTGCCGGCTCCGAGCAGGATGGGCAGCCCGTAGGGCCATCCCGGGAACGGGCCCGAAGCGCCGAAATCGCAGGGCACCGGCACCCCGTCGACCATGCAGCCGTCCAGGCTCGCGTTGCCGATCGACCGGCCGTCCGCCTCGGCGATCACCCCGAAGACGACCACGGCCACGCCGAGCAGGGCCGCCCACGCCCACAAGGCCCGCGCCGCCCACGGCTGCGCCCGAGAGAACAGCGGCCGGCGGGCCAGGTGCGCGGCCCGTTGGGTGCCCGACGGCCGGCGCCACGTCGCCTCCCCGACCCCGGTGACCGCGAGGAACACCAGCCCGGCCAGGCTCGGGCCGAGCGCGGCCAGCAGCCCCGGCACCTCGGTCGCCCCCACGAACCGGGTCGGCAGGGCCAGCCAGGCCCACATCCCGACGCCGAGGCCCAGCAGGGCGGCTGTCACGGTGGTCGCGTTCATCCGGTCCATCGCCTGGCGCATCTCAACACCAGAGGCCACCACCCGGCGGGTGGCCAGCATCACGGTGACCACGAACGCGGACACGCCGATCAACAGGACCATCAGGGCTGCAGCGGACAGGCTCACCGAACACCTCCAGATTGAATCAATGATGCAGCACAATCATCAACCGGGACGCGCAATGTGTCAACTCAATGATGCAAACGCCGGCAGGGCGGGGGCGACCACCCGGGCCGGCACGGGTCCGCCGGGGCCGCGGCCGGCTGCTCAGTCGTCGACGAGTGGGCGGTACCCGGCTGGCCACTGCTGGGCGGTGATCGGGAAGCCGTCGCGGAACGCCACGTTGCTCGTGAACCGGACCGCGGTGAAGTCGTTGCCCTCGATCAGGTTGGCCCCGTCGACGCCGTGGCCGTACCACGCGCATCCGTTCATCGGCCCGAGGAATCGGTTGTCGACCAGCCATCCGTCGTGGGCGAAGTGGCCCTCCCAGCGGCAGTTGACGAATGTGCAGCCCTCGAACAAGGCCCGGCCCAGGCTGAATCCGCTGAGCATCTTGAACCGCACGCGCTCGAAGGTGCAGCCGCGGTAGCGGCTGGGCGTGATCGCGAAGCTGCCCTGCGCGGCGATCCCATACGCGTTGAGCACCGGCCTGGTCCGCTGCCTGAAGTGGCAGTCCTCGAACTTCGAGGACTCGACGGTCAGGTGAAGGTCATCCAACACCAGCCGCGCCCCGGCGATCCGGGCATCGAACGCGTACAGCCTGCGCAGGCCGATGCCCTCCTCAACGGGCGGCAGCGCGATCCCAGTGTGTGACCCGGTCAGCAGGTTCTCGACGTCCTGCCCGCGCGGTCCCGTGGCTGGCTGCAGGCCGCGCATCCATCGGGCCGGGTCGGTCATGGGTCGATACTGCCCCGGACCGGGCGAGTCTCGCCCCATACCGGGTCGACAGTGCCCCAGCCCCCTCAAGTGGCAGCGCACCTCTGGTCGCTGCCAGACCCGCCCCGAGAGCGCCCAGCTCGCGGCGGTATGAGGCACCTCGATTGAGGCATGGGTCGATGCCCCGGAACAGGTCAGGGGTGCTCGGCTGGGTTCTTGATGCCGCGGATGATGACCGTGAGCAGGTTCTGGTTTCTGGTGTCGTCTGTCGCGCGCACGGACGCCATCTCCCGGCGCCTCAGTGTCAGGCGGGAATCCGGGCCGCGTGGCGAACGTAGATCACGCCGTTGGCGAATCGTCGCTGGTCAGCAGTTCGAGGTCGAGTCGTACGCCCCGAGGAAGCGCCGGCTTCCCGCCGCCCACGAGCACCGGGCAGAGCAGCAGCACGCACTGGTCAACCAGACCGTGCCGGAATGCCTCCACCGCGATTCCTGCGCCTCCGATGCTCAGGTCCGAGCCGGAGGTCGCCTTGAGTTGTCGCACCGCAACTGGCTCGAACGTCCGCTCGATCGTCGTGCGCGCCGTCGAGATGTCGTGGAGGGAGGAGGAGTAGACGATCTTGTCGGTGTCACGCTAGATGTCGGCGTACTTGCGGACCACCGCGGCTCTTCCGTCAACCAGTCGTCGCTCTCCCAGAGGCCCGCAGGCTCTCGTCGACGAGGACGAGCCTCAGGTACCTGCGCGCCACGGGCGGCCACCCGCTATGCCGGCGGGCGCGCAGCGACGCGAACATGTGGAACACCAGCCGCCCACCGGGCTGGTGATGTCGATGCTGCCGACGGCGACCGGAACCCCACCCCGAGCTCCTGCAGGTCGTTCAGCGAACCGATCAGGTGCCGCAGCGACCGGCCCAGCCGGTCCAGCCGCCACACCACCCGCGTGTCCCCCGGCCGCAGCTGCTCGCGCAGCCGCGTGAGCTGCGGCCGCCCTCAAGCGGCCAGGACCCTTGTCGGTGAACACCTTCGAACCGCCCGCGGCGTTCAGGGCGAAGGTGATGCGGGAGCCAGGGCTGAGTGCACGCGACGGGATGGCGATCGGCACAGTTGCGTCGAGAGGCTCCCGACCGGCCTGCGGTGCCGTGGCGCGGCTCTACACCTTCGCGCCGCGCAGCCGCAGTGCATTGACGATGACTGAGACGCTGGACAGGCTCATCGCGGCGGCGGCGATCATCGGTGACAGCAGCAGCCCGGTGAAGGGGTAGAGGACGCCGGCGGCGATGGGGATGCCGAGGGTGTTGTAGAGGAAAGCGAAGCCGAGGTTCTGCTTCATGTTCCGCACGGTCGCGGTGGACACCCTGCGGGCTGCGGTGATGCCGCGCAGGTCGCCTTTGACGAGGGTGATCTGGGCGGCGTCGATGGCGATGTCGCTGCCGGTGCCCATGGCGATGCCGATGTCGGCCTGTGCGAGGGCGGGGGCGTCGTTGATGCCGTCGCCGGCCATCGCGACCAGCCGCCCCTGCTGCTGCAGGTCGGCCACAATGCGCAGCTTGTCGTCGGGCTTCACCCCTGCGTGCCAGGCGTCGATTCCGAGTGTCTCCGCGACGCGCTGCGCGGGTGCGCGGGCGTCGCCGGTGGCCATCACGATGGTCATGCCGTCGGCATGCAACGCATGTACGGCGTGCGGTGTGGTGTCTTTGATGGCGTCGGTCAGCGCGATGATCCCGATCCGCGTCCCGTCGACAGCGACGCTGATGACGGTGGCGTCCGGGTCGGCCCGCTCGTCGAGGGCATGGTCGTGGCTGATGTCGTCCTCGTGCATCATCGCCATGTTCCCGACGACGACGGCGCGGCCGTCGATCGTGGCCCGCACCCCGGAGCCGGGGGCGGCCTCGAACGCGTCGGGCTCGGCCAACTGCTGGCCCGCGCGCTCGGCCGCTGTGACGACCGCGCGGGCGATGGGGTGTTCGCTGGCCCGGTTGGCGCTGCCGGCGTGGTGCAGGACCTGCTGATCGGTCCAGCCGTCCGCGGGCAGAACGGCGCTGACGCCCGGCCGGCCGATGGTGAGGGTGCCGGTCTTGTCCACCACGAGGGTGTCGATCTGCCGCATCTTCTCCATGGCGGCGGCGTCGGAGAACAGCACGCCGTGCTTGGCGCCCAGGCCGGTGCCGACCATGACCGACATCGGGGTGGCCAGGCCGAGGGCGCAGGGGCAGGCGATGATCAGCACCGAGACGGCGGCGACGATGGCGTGGCCCCAGCTGGGGTCCGGGCCGACCAGGCCCCAGACCAGGAACGTGGCGATCGCGATCCCGATGACGGCGAGCACGAACCTGCCCGCAACGCGGTCGGCCAGGCGCTGCATGGGTGCTTTGGAGCGCCGCGCGTTCGCGACCATCTCCACCACCCGGGACAGCACCGTGTCGGCGCCGACCTGGGCGGCGGTAACCACGAGCGCGCCGGTGGTGTTGAGGGTGCCGCCGATGACCCGGTCGCCGGGCTCCTTGTCGGCGGGGACCGGTTCGCCGGTGAGCATCGACTCGTCGACCGCTGACTGGCCGGACTCCACGCGGCCGTCGACGGGGACCTTCTCGCCGGGCCGGACGCGGACCTGGTCGCCGACTACGACCTCCGCGAGCGGGATCTCCTCGTCGCCGCCCTCGGGGCGGATCCGGCGGGCGGTCGCCGGCGCCAGGTCGAGCAGGCCCTTGATGGCGTCGCCGGTGGTGGCGCGGGCGCGCAGCTCCAGCACCTGACCGAGCAGGGTGAGGGTGCAGATGACCGCAGCCGCCTCGAAGTACACCGGCACCATGCCCTCGTCGTCGCGCAGCGACTCCGGGAAGATTCCAGGGGCGAGGGTGGCGATCACGGAGTAGGTGTAGGCGGCGCCCACGCCCAAGCCGATCAGGGTCCACATGTTGGGGCTGCGGTTGCGCACCGAATCGGCGAACCAGAGGAAGAACTGTCCCGCGCACCACAGCACCACCGGGGTCGCGATCGCCAGCTCCACCCACGGCTGGACGTCCGCGGTCAGTGCGGGCAGGCCCAGCACGGTGATTGAGAGCAGCGCCAGGGCCAGCGGCACCGAGATCCAGAACCGACGTGCCATGTCCCGGTACTCCCGCGTCGCCGTGTCGTCGTCCGCAGTCGGCAGCAGCGGCTCCAGGTGCATGCCGCAGATCGGGCAGCGGCCCGGCTTGTCCCGCACGATCTCCGGGTGCATCGGGCACGTGTACTGGGCGGCGCCCGACCGCGGCGGCGCCTTGCGCCCGGCCGGTGGGTGCGCGTGGTGCTGGTGGGCGCCCGATCGGAGCTCCTCGGCCGGGACCAGCCGCATGCCGCACCTCGGGCAGCCAGCGGGCCCGTCGCCGGTCACCTCCGGGTGCATCGGGCAGACGTAGCCGCCCCGCCGGTCGGCCCCCGCGCCGGCCGCGCTGCCGTGGTCGTGCCCGTTGTGGTCGTGCCCATGAGAGTCGTGCCCATGAGAGTCGTGCCCGTGAGAGTCGTGCCCGTGCGATGTGGCGGCCGCGTCGGCGGCGTGGACCAGGCGCATCCCACACTTGGGGCACTGCGACGGCCCGTCGCCGGTGACTTCGGGATGCATCGGGCAGACGTACCCGTCGCCCGCGGCGGCGCCGGTACCGGGGCCGGTGGCGGCGTGGTGCTGGGTCATGGCTCCTCCTTCAGTTGCCGGGCAGTGCGGTGATGCGCGCGGTGAACGTGGCTCCGGCATCGGTGCTCTCCCACACGGTGCCGCCCTGCAGCACGACGATGCGCTCCTCGGCGGCGGCCAGCGCGGCCGGTTGCCCTTCGACCTTGCCCTCGCCGGTCCAGGTCGCTCCGGCATCTGTGGAGCGCAGGATCTGCCCGTCGGGGGCGGCGCCGACGATGCCGGTATCGGTCCAGGCCAGGTACGCGATCAGCGGCGCGGCGGGGAGGGGCGCCCACGTCTGGCCGCCGTCGCGGCTGCTGAGCGGCCCGCTGGAGGTGGTGGCGATGCCCTGCGCCGGGTCGGCGGGGTCCAGTGCCAGGTCGAACGGCCCCGCGCCGTGGGTGGCCCACTGGGCACCCTCGTCGGTGGACCGCCACAGCAGCCCATCGCCGGAGTTGACGCCCAGGACGGTTGAGCCGCTGGTCGCGATGCGGTGGAAGTCGGCCTGCCCGGCCAGGGACACCGGCTGCCAGGTGCCGCCGCCGTCGGCGGACGCCAGCAGCCCGAGGTCGGCGGGGGCGTCCATGCCGGGGCCGGGGTGGCCCGAGGCCAGCCACCAGTCGGCGGCGGGAGCGAACCCCATCACGTCGAACGGCTCCCCGACCAGCGCGGGAGCCTGCCCCGGCTCCTGCCGGTACAGGCCCTCGTGGGTACCCAGCAGCACGCTGTCGCCGTCAAGGCTGATGTTGTGCACGTGCCCGATGTCGATGCCGTCCGCGGACACCGGAGCGGCGGCCGGTGCCGCCGATGCGGTGTGCGACGCGGTGGCCGCCGCCTCGTCCCCAGGGTCCGCGCCGCAGCCGGCGACCAGGGCGGCCGCGATCAGTGCGGAGGCGGCGGCGGCGGTACGCGAATGGAGCCTCACGGCGCCGGCGTCCCCTGCGTGGTGGCCATCATCTGCTGCATGGTGGCGATCTCGGCCTGCTGCGCGGTGATGATGCCGTCGGCCAGGGCCGCGACCTGCGGGTCCAGGGTCGCCGCGGCGGCCTGCTCGGCCATGTCGATGGCGCCCTGGTGGTGCTCGGTCATCATCTGCAGCCACTCGTCGTCGAACTCGGCCCCGGTCATCTGGTCCAGCGCCGCCATGTCCTCATCGCTCATCATCCCCGAGACCGTCATGCCGCCCATGTCGTGGTCCATGCCCTCCATGCCCTCCGGCGAGATGGCGCCCGGCATCGCCGTGGGCTGGTCCCAGCCCTCCAGCATCATGGTCATCTGCTGGATCTCGGGGTCCTGTGCGGCCTTGATCTGCCCCGCGAGGTCCTGGACCTGCGACGACGCCCCGGATGCCGGGTCCAGCGCCATGTCGGCCATCGCCACGGCCTGCTGGTGGTGCGGGACCATCGCCTGCGCGAAGGCGACATCCGAGGCCGACGCGGTGATGGTCGCCCCGTCCGAGGCGGTCGGCGTCCCGTCATCGGTCGTCTCGTCACTGCAGGCGGACAGCCCGACGGCCAGCGCGGCCGCGATCCCCAGCGCGGCCAGCTTCCTGGTGTGCTTCATGGTGGTTCCCCTTCAGGTGGTGTAGTCCAGGCGGGTCATCATGCCCGCCTCGGCGTGGTAGGCGTTGTGGCAGTGGACCATCCACTGACCCGGGTTGTCTGCGGCGAAATCGACCTCCGCGACGCTCATCGAAGGCACCAGGAGGGTGTCCTTGCGGGCGCCGGCGCCGCCGGCGGGGCCGAGCTGGAAGGTGTGCCCGTGCAGGTGCACCGGGTGCGGCATCATCGACCGGTTCACGATCCGCAGCCGCCCGGCCTGCCCCTGCCCGACCGTCAGCGGCACGGTGTCGTCGTAGGTGCGGCCGTTGATCGTCCACACGTACGGCCCCATCGACCCGGCCAGGACCAGGTCCTGCACCCGGTCAGGGTCCCGGCCCGGCAGCGCAGCGCCGGCGGCCGCGCGCAGCCCGACCACGGTCAGCGGCCGCCCGTCGAGGCCCTCCGGCAGGGCGCCGGCGGCCGGGACCGGCCCGTTGCCGGTGCGGATCAGCGCGCGGGCGCCGCCGGTCCCGTCTGCCTTGCCGACCGGCCGCGCGACCAGCGGGAACACCCCCTCAGCCAGCGTGACGATCGCGTCGTACCGCTCGCCCATCCCGATCCGCACCGCGCCCGCGGACACAGGTTCGACCGGCCAGCCGTCGCTGTGCGTGATGGTCAGGTCGTGCCCGCCCAGCGCGACGTCGAAGATCGTGTCGGCGCCCGCGTTGATGATCCTCAGCCGCACCCGCTGGCCCGGCTCGGCCCGCAGCACATCCGGGTCAGCCGGGGCCCGACCGTTGATCAGGTACAGCGGGTAGTCGACGTCCCCCCCGTCCATCCCAGCGTGCATGCCCATCATCCCGCCGCCCGCGCTGCGCAGGCCGTCGTAGATGTCCTGCGGCGAAGGCCCGACCCCGTCGGTCCAGTCGTCCAGCACCACGACCCACTCCGCGTCGTAGCCGCCCGGATCGGCGGGGTCGTCCACGATGAACGGCGCGTACAGGCCGCGGTCGGCCTGCAGGCCCGTGTGCGGATGGAACCAGTACGTGCCCGGATCCGGGACCACGAACTCGAACGCGAAGCCCCCGCCCGGCGGCACAGGCTCGGAGGTCACATGCGGGACACCGTCCATGTCGTTGCGGACCGCCAGCCCGTGCCAGTGCACCGACGTCTCCTCGGGAAGGCCGTTGGCGAACGCGACCCGCACCAGGTCCCCTGCGGTCGCACGGATCGGCGGCCCGGGGACCGTGCCGCCGTACGCCCACGTCGGCACCACACGGCCGCCGAGGTCCACGTCCACCTGCTGCGCCGCCAGCTGGTAGGCGCGGACCGCCCCGGTGGTGGGGCGGGCCGACTCGGCCGCCGCCACCTGCGACGGCCCGACCAGGTCCGGCGCGCCGCGGGTGCAGGCAGCCAGGCCCGCGGCCGCGCCGGCGCCGAGCAGCCCGGCCAGCACCTGCCGGCGGCTCAGGGCGGCGGTGGGCTCCATGACGGCAACTGTGTCCGGACCGGCTGGAGGTTCTGTCCAGATCGGATGAAGGTTCCATGAAGAAGCTGGCCTTCATCGAAACTTCATGGACGCTGGACCGCAGGGATACCGCGCGGGGCGATGGTGGAGCCGGAAGCAGGAGGTGCACCATGATGGGCTGGTACGACGACGGATGGTCCTACGGCTGGATGGTGGTGATGATGCTCGGCTGGGCGGTCCTCGTCGCGGTGGCGGTCTGGGCGGTGGTGGCGCTGACGCGGCGGGACGGCCGGGCTGAACGGCAGGCGCCTGCGCCGACGGCGCGGCAGGTGCTGGACGGCAGGTTCGCGGCGGGCGAGATCTCCCAGCAGGAGTACATCGAGGCGCGGCGCCTCCTGGGCGACGGGACCGGTGCGGCCGATCGGCCGGCGCCGGCCTGAACACAGCGGGAGGAGGCAGGGTGGACCAGCGCCGCGTCCTGGTGGTCGACGACGAGCGGCCGCTGGCCCGGGTCGTCGGCTCCTACCTGGAGGCCGAGGGCTTCGCCGTCGACCTCGCCCACGACGGCCCGGCCGCCGTGGAGGCCGCCCGCGGCACCGATCCCGAGCTTGTCGTGCTGGATGTGATGCTGCCGGGGTTCGACGGGATCGAGGCCTGCCGCCGGATCCGGCAGTTCAGCGACTGCTACATCATCATGCTCACCGCCCGCGACGAGGAGATCGACAAGGTCGTCGGGCTCTCCGTCGGCGCCGACGACTACCTGGTCAAGCCGTTCTCGCCGCGCGAACTGGTCGCCCGGGTACGGGCCATGCTGCGCCGCCCCCGCACCGGCGCCACCGCCCCGGAACCGGCCGAGGACCAACGGTTCACCGTGGCGGGCCTGGACGTCGACCCTGTCTCCCGCGAGGCCCGGCTGGCCGGCGCCGTGCTGGACCTCACCCGCACCGAGTTCGACCTGCTGGCCGTGCTCGCGGCCAGCCCCCGGCGCGCGTTCACCCGGCGTCAGCTCATCGACGAGGTGTGGGGGTCGGACTGGTTCGGCGACGAGCACATCGTCGATGTCCACATCGGGCACCTGCGCCGCAAGCTCGGCGACGACGCCGCGCAGCCCCGCCACATCCGCACCGTCCGCGGCGTCGGCTACGGCATGGCGGCCCCGTGAGCCGCCGCAGCGGCATCGCCGCCCGGCTGCTGGCCGCCCAGCTCATCGTCCTGGCCGTGGCCGGCGCGACGATGGTCGTCACGGTCCTGCTCGTCGCCCCCGGCCTGTTCCGCTACCACCTCGAGCACGCCGGCGAAACGTCCCCGATCGTGCAGCAGCACGCGCAGGAGGCCTTCGAGCTTTCCTTCGCGATCGCGGTGGCCGTGGCCGGCGCGGCTGCCCTGATCACCGCCGGGGGCCTGTTCTGGCTGCTGACCCGCCGTGTCAGCAGACCGGTGGAAGAGCTGGCCGACGCCGCCGCATCCATCGCCGCTGGCCGCTACGACGTGACCGTGCCGTCCGACGGCTACGGCCGCGAGCTGACGACCTTGGCGGCGTCCTTCCAGGACATGGCGCGGCGGCTGGCGTCCGCCGAGACCGCCCGCACCCGGCTGCTGGCCGACCTCGCCCACGAGATCCGCACGCCCCTGGCCACCCTGGAGGCGCACATCGACGGCTTGGAGGACGGCATCGTGGCGCCCGACCCCGAGACGTACGCCGTGATGCGCGCGCAGGTCGGCCGGCTGCGCCGGCTGGCCAGCGACATCAAACTGGCAGCCGCCGCTCAGGAGCACGCCCTGCACCTGCGAATGGCCCCGCAGGATCCGGGCGCGCTGCTCGAGGCAGCGTGCGAGGCCGCCGCCCCCCGCTACGCCGCGAAGGGCGTCGCCCTGCATTGCGGACCGTCCCGCCCCTGCCCCCTGGTGATGGCCGACGCCGACCGCATCGGGCAGGTCCTGGCCAACCTGCTGGACAACGCCCTGCGCCACACGCCCCCCGGGGGCGCGGTGCGGCTGACCTGCGCACCGGTGCCCGACGGACAGATCGAGCTCACCGTCACCGACACCGGCGACGGCATCCCCGCCGACCAGCTCGACGCCATCTTCGACCGGTTCCACCGCATCGACGGGGCGCGCAGCTCCGGCGACGGCAGCGGCAGCGGGCTCGGCCTCACCATCGCCAGAGCGATAGCCGCCGACCACGGCGGCAGCCTCACCGCCGCCAGCCAGGGCCCCGACCGCGGAACCACGATGACGCTGAGGCTGCCCTGCGCCCCGCAGAACAACCCGGCGCCCGCACAAAGCCGCTGAGCAGGAAGCCCGAGCCGGGGAGACGTCAGCGCCGCCACGAGAAGTCTATGTCTGGCGCGGGGTCCAGCCCCTTGGGTCACGCGAAACGCCGACCTGTACCTTGGGCACGCCGACTCCCGACAAGAACGGATGTGATCGTGACGATCTTCCTGATCGCCCGCCGGCTGGCCGTCGTGCCCGCCGCGCTGGCCCTCGCCGCCACGGCCTTCGCAACCCCCGCCGCGGCCGGACCGTTGGTGCGGATCCAGAACACGGTCGACGACTTCTCGTGCGTGTTCGACACGCAGGAGGGGGCGACGGTGTTCTTCTTCGGCTCGTCCAGCGATACCGGTTCCGGCTCGGCCGCGTTCGTGGAGGGTGACGACCTCTACCTCGAGGGCTGGGAGGGCACGGCGGTGTTCGGCACCAACACGCTCACGGCTTCGGTCGAACTCGCGACCGTGCCTGATGGCGAGCCGGTCGGCACGGTGAGCGTGTCAGCCACCACGACGCTGGGCGAGCCGACCGTGGAGCAAGTCAACGACCGCAGCGGCAACACGTGGACCCGCGGAACCATCACAATGCGGAGTACACCTACAGCGACGTCGCGATCACGATCGACGGGTTCAACCCGATCCTCGACGACACCACCTGCACCGGCCAGCGCACCGTCTTCGACGTGCGCAGCACCGACCCGGCGTCCCGCGTATACCGCGACTCGACCCTGACCAGCGACCCGTGCCCGATCCTCGGCATGGAGGACGCAGAGCTGCTGTTGAGCGGCCAGCTCCGGGAACCGTTCCTGGAGATCGTGTTCGGCGCCCAGGGAAGCGACCCACGCAAGGCACAAGGAGTCCTCGAACGTGACGGCGCGAGTTGGAAGGCATCGTTGGCCCTGATCGCGCTTGTCACCGAGGAGCAGGTCGACACCCTCAACGTGACAGCCGAGTTCGACCTCGAAGGCGCTCCGTACCGGCAGCGGTTCTCCGACGGCGGCTTCACGGAGATGACGTGGGTCGTCCCCTACACCGTCACCTACGAGATCCTCACCGACGGCGGCACGACGCTCACGGCCGAGTGCGAGGCGTACCAGGTGCGCACGCACGTGAACATCTCGCCGCAGCTCTCGGGCGACTGACCCGAAGGCTAGACCCGCCGGTCGTGACGCGGAAGGGGCCGTCCACCCCCTTGGTTGTGGACGGCCCCTTCGCGCGCGCTCCCCCAAGTGGCAGGACGGGCCGCCGTCCCAGGTTGGTCGTGTTCGGCCAAAGATCCGATGAATCCCCGGTCTCCGGGCGGCGGCCGTGTCACACGTGGACGCGTCGCAGTCGCCGGGGTTCGCCGATATGGCGGTGCGCGATCGTCGGCGGGGGGACGAGTACACGATCGCGACGCGGCCAGTGGGGAGTACCTCGCTTCGGCGACTGTCGCGGGGAAGAACGCCCAGGTTTGATGCCGCGTCATTCCGGGCGCTGTGAAGCCTGCCCGAGGTGCGTCCACTCGCGGCG
>CAZECO010000088.1:12408-12837 GCA_964510455.1 uncultured Actinomycetes bacterium | reverse complement strand
CCGACGGGGGCTGCGCCGAATGCCCGGCGGGTGGGTGTGCGTGGTGGTGTCCGGCGTCGGCCGCCTGCCCCGCGGGGACGAGGCGCATGCCGCACTTCGGGCAGTCCCCCGGTCCGTCGCCGGTGACGTCGGGGTGCATCGGGCAGGTGTACGCGGCGCCCCCCGACGGGGGCTGCGCCGGATGCCCGGCGGGTGGGTGTGCGTGGTGGTGCCCGGCTTCGGCGGCCTGCCCCGCCGGGGCCAGCCGCATGCCGCACTTGGGGCATTCCCCGGGTGCGTCGCCGGTGACGTCGGGGTGCATCGGGCAGGTGTACGCGGCGGCCCCCGGCCGCGGCTGCGCTGGATGTTCGGCCGGTGGGTGTGCGTGGTGGTGTCCGGCTTCGGCGGCCTGCCCCGCCGGGGCCAGCCGCATGCCGCACTTGGGGCATT
>CAZECO010000088.1:0-12308 GCA_964510455.1 uncultured Actinomycetes bacterium | reverse complement strand
CGGCCGCGGCTGCGCTGGATGTTCGGCCGGTGGGTGTGCGTGGTGGTGTCCGGCTGCAGCGGGTGTGGCCGGGTGGTGGTGTCCGGCTGCGGCGGCCTGCTCCGCGGGGACGAGTCGCATGCCGCACTTGGGGCATTCCCCCGGTACGTCGCCGGTGACGTCGGGGTGCATCGGGCAGGCGTAACCGCCGTCGGCGGCGGCCGCGGGTTCGTCCCGGTGCTCGGTCAAGGCTCCTCCTTGCGGTGCGAAAGCGCGGTCGATGCCAGTCGACGGGCAGGAGCCGGGCGGTTGCCTCGCCCGCCGCCCCGGCCGTTCGCGCCGCCGGGCGCGCCAGGCATGGCTGTCAGCCCAACTCATCATGCACGACACCTGCCGGCTGCCCGATATTCCGCCCTGCTGCCGCACCGCCCATCCGCGCCCCAGCCCGAGGACGAAACTGGACGACCGGACCAGAGGCGGTCAGGCGTCGCGGCGGACGAACAACGCGCCGGCCAGCCCCACCACGACCAACGCCCAGATGATGGCGACGACCGCCGCCCGTGCATCACCCTCGCTGGCCCACACCAGGGCATTGGTGAACGGCAGGTTCTCGGTCAGCCATGCGGCGCGGCTGCCCAGCTCATCGGTCTCGGAGTCGTAGGTGGCAAGGAGGCCGATGGCCAGGTTCTCCAGCACGAAGGCGAAGACCAGCGAGACGACGATGCCCGCGGCGAGGTTGCGGATCAGGGCGGTGACCGCCGCCACCATGAGCCCCCACCAGACCGCGAGGACGGTTTGATGCGCAGCGACGGCCGCCACCGCTCCCCACGAATCGTGTGGCGCGACGTCGAACATGATCCCCGCCCCCGGCAACGCCACGGCCAGGGCTGCCAGTATGGCGGCAGATACGAACGCGGCCGGTACCCCGAGCTTCGCCAGGAACACCCGGGGCCGCTTCGGGAACTGGGACAGGACCAGCCGCATCGTGCCGTCGCGGTACTCGTGGCCGAACGCCTGGGCGCAGATGGTCGTGATCAAGACCAGTCCCAGAGGCCCCGCTCCGTCGAATGAGGCAACGCCCTCCATGGAGGGCGATGCGCCCTCCTCGGCGCCCTCCTGAACACCGTTGAAGATCATGGCAGCCCAGGAGATGAACACCAGCAGGGCCGCCCCGAGCAGCAGGAACCCCCAGGTGGAGCGCAACGAAACCGCGCGACGCCATTCGAATGCCAGCACCCGGCTCATTCCGCATCCCCGGTCGAACCGGTCCGGAATTGTTCGCGGTCCTGTGTCAGTTCCAAGAAGGCCTGTTCTAGCGAGGCCCGCCGGGCAGTCAGTTCGAGCACCGGTAAACCGGCCGAGAATGCGATCAGCCCGACTGCCGACGGGCTCGCGCCGGTTACCGAGATGCCATCCCGTTCCTCGGGCACCGCAGTGATCCCAGCGGCGGACAGCCCTGCGATCAGAGCTTCGCGGTCCTCGGGACGCGTGCGCACCAAGACGTCGTTGCGGGTGCTCGTCGCCACCAGCTCGGCCATGGTCCCGTCGGCCACGACGGACCCTTTGGCGATCACCACCACGTGGTCGGCCATCAACTGCATCTCCGACAGCAGGTGACTGCTGACCAGAACAGCATTGCCGCGTTTGGCATAGGCCTTGAGATAGTCGCGCATCCAGTGGATCGACTGGGGATCCAATCCGTTGGCCGGCTCGTCGAGCATCAGGGCGCGCGGCTCGGACAGCACCGCGCCGGCGAGGCCGAGGCGCTGGCCCATGCCGAGGGAGAATCCTCGTGGCCTCTTCTTCGCCACGGATGTCAGCCCGAACATCTCGAGCACCTCGTCGACCCGGGAGTCGGGCACCTTGGCCTCGGTGGCCAGCATCCGCAGGTGCGCCCGCGCTGTGCGTTTGGGATGGAAGTACTTGGCATCCAGATGCGCACCCACCGCCCGTGTCACGGATTCCAGCTCCGTCAGTCGGCGACCGTCGAAGGTGGTCGAGCCCGCCCCATGGTCGAGGCCGAGCATGAGGCGCATCGTCGTCGACTTGCCCGATCCGTTCGGTCCCAGGAAGCCGGTCACCATCCCATCGGGGACCACGAACGAGACGCCGTCCACGGCCCGGACGCTCCCGAACGACTTGGCCAAACCCTGAACCTCGATCACCTGCCACAGACTAGGTGCCCTCCAGCCTGAGCTGTCTGGGCAGGGGCGCCATGGCAGGCCAACGACCAGGACGGGCGGCCAGGGACCCGGGCGGACGCCACCAGCAAGCGGGTGATCGCCGGAAGCCTCCGACCCATGCCGGGGCGCATGGGCTCGACATCGCCGGGCCGGCCGGTGGGCCTGGACGGGGGCAGGGGTGGTGCTGGCGAACGCGTCGGTATTCCGGGCATCTGCTGGATCGCGCGCTCGCTGCGGGCGGTTGCCCGGGATTCCGCAGCGTTCGCCGTCAGCAGGCGGCCGGTCGGGGACTGCCGGAGCACGCCGGAGCGGTGGCCTCGACGTCGGCCGGCATCCTCGCATGACACGGACAGGCCCCTGACCGCCCCACCCCGCGGAGCTCCGGCATCACATCGCCTCGACATGGGTCAGCAGCGTTGAAGCCGTATTGCCCAGCGCCGCCGACACTGCCGAGACCTCCGCCTCCCCACCCTGCGGGTGGAGGGTCGCGGCGAATCCCGCCAGTTCGTCGAGGCGCTCGGCATAGCGGATCCAGGCCGATCTCCGATGCGGGAGCAGGAAGCTGGACCGGTAGGGGAGTTGGAAGTTCGCCCCGGCGGTGAGGCCCGGGTGATCGTCCCCGACGGGGAGGCGGGCCAGCAACAGGCCCAGCGGCTTGATCACGCCGAACATGAGGTCGACGGCTGCATTGGCCAGCGCCTTGCGCTGTTCCGGCGTTTCGTGACCGAAGGCGAAGTAGCGGGCGATCATCTGCAGCACCAGTTCATAGGTGGCGTTGAAGAGGTCGGAGCAGCCGCCTGTCGTGGGATCGGAGATGTAGACGTCGGGTTCGATATCCTCGACCGCTCTCATCCCGGCACCCACCACCGGGTGGGTCGGTTCGAAGCTCGGATCGAGTTGCCGCGTGGCCCGGTATTCGCCGAGGACCTCCAGGAATCTGCCGAAATGTGCGGTCTGCCAGTCCCCCGTCGCCCCTTCGCCCTGCTCGACGATGAGCTCCAGGGCTCGGTGGGCGCCCGCCAGATCGGTGATGGGCACCAGGTCGGGCCAGCCGAAGGAGGCCTCGTCGGACTGATGGAACGCCGGGCCGATGAACAGCACGTCCTCCCCCAGCTTCTCCGCCAGGTACGTCAGGCCGGTCTCGATGGCGCGGTACAGGTGGCCCTGCGTTGCGAAGTCTTGGCCACGGGGGATGACGTCTTCCAGCCGCATCGGCTCGGGTGTCGGCCCGACATGTTCGAAGCCGTCGGCGTCGGTGACGTCCATGCCATCTGGACGTTCGAGGTAGATGAAGTGCTGCAGTGCGGCTTCCCCGAACGGGAGCAGCCGGAACTGCACACCCGGGGGGTATCCCTTGGCCTGGTGCGGCATGTAGGGCCTGCTCACGTACGGCGCGGACCCCACGGCGGTGAGCAGGTTCTGGACCATGGCCCAATGCAGCATCTCCTCGCTCGCGACCGCCAGGATCGCTTTGCGCCAGCGCTCGATGGAGGCGAGCTGCTCGGCCGTCACACCTGGCCCCGCCGCTGATTTGAGGCTGAACGCCGCGTAGAGGTACTGGCACATCACGGCGTGCTCAAGCTCTGCGGCCTGCGAGAGGAGATAGGTGAGCTCTTTGCGGTCCCCCACCACGATGCGCGATTCGGCCATGGGAGAAACGTATCGGTGGGTTCCACACACCTCAACGGCGGGAACTCCGCGTCCCCCCCGATCCTCCACGGCTGTCAACGGTACGGGGGCGGCGATAGATTGCGAGTGTCCTGCAAGCAGCCGCGTCCTTCGCGAGCAGACTTCAACAGGGAGCCACTCGAATGCAGCGAATCGTTCCGCACCTATGGTTCGACAAGGAAGCGAAAGAGGCCGCAGAGTTCTACACCTCGCTTCTTCCGCAGTCCGAAGTCCAGAGCATCACGACCCTGCGGGATACTCCGGGCGGAAACGCTGAAGCTGTCTCATTCGTACTCGCCGGTTACCAATTCATGGCCATCAGCGCCGGGCCGCTCTTCGCGCTGAATCCAACAGTCTCCTTCATGCTGAATTTCGACCCTTCGATGATCGAGGATGCCGAGGGGCAGCTACGAGCCACCTGGGCGGCGCTCTCTGATGGCGGTACGCCGTTGATGCCGTTGCAGAACTACCCGTTCAGCGAGCTGTACGGTTGGATTCAGGACAAATACGGTGTCTCCTGGCAGTTGATTCTTACGGATCCGAGCGGCGAGGACCGCCCCTTCATCGTGCCGTCGCTGCTGTTCGTCGGCGATGTCCGCGGCAAGGCCGAAGAGGCCACCGAGTTCTACATGTCGGTGTTCCGCGGGGCGGGGCGAGGTGTCATCTCCCGCTACGGCCCCGGCCAGGAGCCGGATCAGGAGGGGACGCTCAACTTCACCGACTTCACGCTCGAGGGCCAGTGGTTCGCCGCCATGGACAGCGCGCTGCTGCACGACTTCGCCTTCAACGAGGCGATCTCGCTGATGGTCCGGTGCGATACACAAGAGGAGATCGATCAGTACTGGGAGAAACTCTCGGCCGTCCCAGAGGCCGAACAGTGCGGCTGGCTGAAGGACAAGTACGGACTATCCTGGCAAATCGTGCCCACTGCCATGAATGACATGCTGGTGAACGGGTCGCGGGAACAGATCGATCGCGTGACGCAGGCATTCCTGCCCATGAAGAAGTTCGATATCAGCGTGCTCCTGGAGGCGTACAACCAGGAGCAGTGACGCTGCGTCGGCCGACACGGTCGATTGGCAGCGGCCATCCGGTGCATTTCGGTGAAACCGCACTATCGCCGCCGCGCCCCCCGATAGCATCCCCGCCATGCCCACGCACAACCTGCATCCTCGACGGACGAGTCTCGCGGCGCTGGCAGGCACCGGCCTGCTCCTGCTCGGCAGCGGGCTGCTGTCGGCGCCGGCTGCATCAGCCGCTGACCCCGCCGATCAGTTCACCGTCATGTCCCGCAACCTCTTCATAGGCATGGACGTCGGAAAGACCCTGGACATCCTCACCCAGTCCGGCAGCCTGGAGGAGGCCGCCGCCTACGCCTGGGGCGAGGTGCAGGAGACGGACATGCTGCAGCGCGCGCCGCTGCTGGCCCAGGAGATCATCGACAACGGCGCCGCTGTCGTCGGACTGCAGGAAGCCACGCTGTGGGAGTGCGCCGACCGGCTCGGCGGCACCCCGCAGCCCCTTTACGACTTCACCAACGACCTGATCGAGGCGCTGGCGGCCAAGGGCGCCGCGTACCAGATCGCCAAGGATCCGCAGGGCGCCGAGGCTGTCCAGCCCGGTTTCGCCTTCCCCCCGGTCGCGCCCGTTGACATGAACGGCCCGGCGCCGGGGGGCACCCAGTACTGCGGGTTCACGATGCGGGACGCGGTGCTGGTTCGCGGCGACGTGCAGGTGGCCAAGGCGCAGTCGGGAACGTTCACCAATCTGTACAACCTGGCCGGGCTCCCCGCGCCCATCGGGGCCCTGGACGTCCAGCGCTCCTGGGCCTCGGTGGATGCCACCCTCGGCGGCAGGGATGTGCGCTTCGTGACGTTCCACCTGGAGAGTTTCGACGCCGGGGATCTGCGAGCCGCGCAGATCCAGGAGGTGCTGGACGGGCCGGTGGCGCAGGCTCGCGCCGAGGGCCTCCCGGTGATCATGGTTGGCGACTTCAACTCCGATCCGCGCGACCCCCGGCCGGCGGGCACCCCGAACCCCGGCGGCCAGCCGCAGTTCGACAACCCCGCCTGGGCCTCGTCCGACATCTCAGCCTGCCCCGACCAGCCCAACGGGTCCGCCGAGGTCGTCATCGATGCCGAGGCGGCCAAGTGCAACTCCTACTGGACCGCGCGCCTGGCCGGGATGAAGGACGCCGGGCCGGACATCTACAGCCCCGCCAACTACACGTGGGGGTGGGACTCCGACCTGACCGCGCCGGACGGCTGGAGCCCGAGCAGCCAGTACGGCCTGTACGACACCTACTTCCCGGCCACCCCGGAAGAGGCCGACGCGCTGCCCGGCGGCCGCGACGCATTCGCCCGCACCGGGTTGAGCGACCGGCTGGACTTCGCGCTGTACGACGGCGACCTGGCCCCGGTGTCGGCGCGGGTGATCGGCAACGACATCGTCAGCGGGCCCACCTGGACCAGCCCGTTCCAGGACAACGACGACGGTGCGGCGCCCACCGCCACCGAGACCCGCTTGCCGACCGATCACGCGGGCCTGGTCGCCACCTTCTCCACCATGCCGCCGGCGGCGGCACTGCCGCCGACCGCGCCGCGCGACCGGTCCCTCGTCGTCGCGCCCGGCTCGGTCGCTCCGGGCGGGACGGTACAGGTGAGCGCCCCAGCCGGGACGTTCTGGGCAGGGTCGCCGGTCGTCGTGGGCCTGTACACCGATCCTGTCCAACTCGCCCAGGTCGCGGCTGGCGCGGACGGTTCGTTGAGCGCGGAGGTGACGATCCCGCAGGACAACGCGATCGGCGAGCACACCATCGCGGCGTTCGGTCAGGAGGACTTCGATCCCGAGCCGGAAGTCTCGTTGGCGCAGACGATCGAAGTGGAGGCCCCCGCACCGTCGGTCCCGACCGGCATCCCCGCCGGTGATGGCGCGGCGCGAGGGCCGGCGTCCTGGCTCTCGACCGCACTGGTGATGCTGCTGGCCGGGGCCGCAACCGCAGGTGCCGTGATCCGCCGTCCGCGCTCGGAGCAGAGTCCGACGCGTGCTCGGTAGGTGACCTCCCTGCTGCGACGGGCGTCGCGATGTGTCGAGGCCGTCCCGCGGATGCGTGCTTGAGCGACGGGGGCGCGGAGGTGCTCCGATGTCGGTGCGCGGGGCGGCACGGCTGCCTTCGCCTTCGACGTGGATGAGCTCCCGCATCCCTGCGCAGGGAGGGCCACGTGCCGGCGACGCTGACGATATCCAGGGCGGAACAGAGGGTGGCGGGGCGGGATGCCCAGCCTGGTGACGGCCGGTCGCCTGCTGGGCTTGGTGCGCGCCGTGGCCGCAGCGTCCCGGCCGCGCCGCTGGCCAACGCTCAACCAGCCACTCGGGCCGGGTCGAGGCGAGGGTTGAGGTGCACCACCGATGTATCGGGTTCGGCTGCCCGATGAGATGTGGAGCTCGGGTCACACCGGCGAGGCGTAGACGAAGAGGTTGTCCTCGTAGTGCCGGGTGTCCGGGTCGTAGTCTGCGCAGGTTGCCAGCACCAGTTGGTGAGCCCCGGTGCGGGCGAAGATGACGTCGGCGGGGAAGTCCAACTTGGAGACCCGCTCCACCGAGGTCACCCGATAGGTCTTCATCAGGCCGTCGCCGGAGACGACGTCGACGTTGTCGCCGACCGACACGGATTGCAGCTCGGCGAAGACGCCGGGCCCATAGCCGGTGTTGAACACGTGACCTGCCAGTACGGTGTTGCCCTCAGCCTCCCCGGCCAGCATGCTGCCCTCCCACCAGCCGACGACCATCGGGTCCGGCGGAATCTCCATCTGGCCGTCGGGCTGGGTGCCCACCGGCTCGACATCGGCCGTGATGCCGATGGAACCGATATTCACGCGAGTCGGCCGGAAGGCGTCGACGGCCGCCGTCGGCGGCGGCGCCGGCGCCGGCGCGACGGCCGCGACCGGCTGCGCGGGCGGGGTCGGGGCGGCCTGGACCTGCACCGGGGCCTCGGGCGCCGGCGGCAGAACCGCCGCCCCGATCCCCAGCAGAGCAAAGGCGAAGGCGGCGCCGGCGAGGATCCCGGCCAGCACGTGGTCGTCCACGGCGCGGGTGCGCACCCACAGGTTCCTGTTGGACACCTGGGCGGTCTCGGTCGCGAACATCTCCCCCAACGACGCTTCGGCCTCCTGCTGCTCTAGGTCGATCATGCAGCCACCATAGACACGTCCGCCGTCAAGATTCTGCCGGTTCGATCGGGTGACAGAGTGTTTCGCGACCCATCCGCCGCGAGCCGGAGCGGTCGGCTCCTGCTCGCCCCGGCCTCACGCGCGGTGCAGCAGCACAACGACATCTTCCACATCGGCTTCCTGGCCGTCCGGGCCGACGGCGCGTCGGGTGCGGCTGTGCGCCAGCACCGCGTCCCACTCCCCGGCGGGCAGGTCCAGCTCCGCTACCTCCTGCTGAGCGGTCAGGAACCGGTGGTCGAACCGGTGGGTCGCCCAGGGCGGGAAGTCGGCGTGCGCGACGATCAGCAGGTGACCGTTCCGCGCGACCATTCCGGCCGCGCGGCGCAGGACCTGCGTCCGGGGCAGTCGAACCGGTGATTGCAGGAAGCACGCCGTCACCAGGTCGTACTTGTCCTGCGAACTCCAGGTGGCCAGGTCCTGGACCACCCATTGGATGTCCGTCGCCCCGACGGCTGCAGCAGCGCGGGCGCCCCTGTCGATCGCGTTGCTCGCGACATCGACCGCGGTCACCCGCCACCCGCGCTGCGCCAGCCAGACGGCATCCCCGCCCTCCCCGCAGCCGAGGTCGAGGGCAGCGCCCGCCGGCAAGGCGGTGCAGACCTCGACCAGCGCGTCGTTCGGCCTGCCCGACCAGATCCGGTCCGCCTCGCCGTACCGCTCCTGCCAGAACTGCTGGGGTGATGTCTGGGCCTCATCCATGCGCCCATTGTGGGGCCGGCTGGGCCACGGCTCCCGCGGCGTGCTTCCTGCGGGGCGCTGCCGGCGAACGCGTCGGAATCTCGGGGATGCCCCGGGGCCCGCGCTCAGGTTCGACGGGTGCCCGAGGTTTGGACGCGTTCGCCGGCCAGATCTCCCGGGTCGGGGCCCTGCCCTCCCGCGACGAAGGCCCCCGCCCGCCGCATCATTCCCGCCGCCGGTCACGGATAGGGTGGCCCATCAGGAGGCGCACATGATCCCGACATCGACCGCCCACGACGGCACCGAGCTGCCCGTCATCGGCTTCGGCACGTACACGGTGACCGGATCGCAGGGGGTGGACACCCTGGTGCGCGCGATCCGCGCAGGCTACCGGCTCATCGACTCGGCGGTGAACTACGAGAACGAGGGAGCCGTCGGGCGGGCGGTTCGGGCCAGCGGCGTACCCCGCGAGGACCTGGTCGTCACCTCGAAGCTGCCGGGCCGGCACCACGGCTACGACGACGCGCTGACGTGCATCGCCGAGAGCGTGTACCGCACCGGCCTGGAATACCTCGACCTGTACCTGATCCACTGGCCCAATCCGCTGGAGGACCGCTACGTCGAGGCGTGGCGGGCGCTGATCGACGCCCGGGAACGGGGCCTGCTCAAGGCGATCGGGGTATCCAACTTCCTGCCCGAGCATCTGGAGCGCCTCCAGCGGGAGACCGGCGTCCTGCCCGCGGTCAACCAGATCGAGCTGCACCCCTACTTCCCGCAGAGCGAGGCGCTGGCCTACCACGCCGAGCGGGGGATCCTCGTCGAATCGTGGAGCCCGCTGGGGCGCGGGAACCAGCTGCTGTCCGACCCGGTGATCGTCGGCCTGGCGCGGGCCAGGGGCGTGACGCCCGGCCAGCTGGTGCTGGCCTGGCACATCGCGCGGGGGGCGATCCCGCTGCCGAAAGCCGCCTCCGACGCCCGACAGCTGGAGAATCTGGCCGCGGTGCAGGTCCGCCTGTCCCCCGACGATCTGGCCGCCGTCACGGCCCTTGGCCGGCCCGACGGCAGGGTGGCCGCGCAGGACCCGGCTGTGCACCAGGAGTTCTGAGGCGGGCCGGTCATCCGGTCGGCGACGTGATCGCCTCGCCCTGCGGGCTGACGACCCACCACTCGCCGTCGACCCCCTGGCCGGTGGTCTGGCCGGGGGCGGTGTCCAGCTCCCAGTAGTACAGCGGCCAGCCGTTGTAGGTCGCCTGCGTCGTCTGGTCCTGCCGTGTGATCGTGCCCAGCAGCGCGGCGTCCGCCCCGGCCCCGGCCGTGGGCTCGCCGAGCAGGGGCGGCCACGCCGCCAGGCATGCGCCCTCGCACGTGCTGGCGCCGCTGGAGGGGGTGTCCATGGTGAACAGGTACAGGGTCATACCCGACCCGTCCACCAGGATGCTGCCCAGGGCGCTGTCGGCGGCGGCCACCTCGACGGACTGCTCAGCGGCGGGCGTCGGGCTGCCGGAGGTGTCGGTGTCGCCCCCGTCGCCGCAGGCGGCCAAACCGGTCAGCAGCAGCGCACCGGCGGTGATCGCCCAAGCGCGCGATGGTCGTGTCATGGCTCCTCCGCATCGTCGGCGCCCTCCAAGGGTGATACGGGCGGCGGGTGCGGGCGGATTGCCCCCGGCCGTGACAATCTGCATGGCGTCCTGGTGCGTATGTTGAAGTGTGGAGCACTTCCCGGCCGCCGGACGTGCCGCCGACGCCGCGCTCGTCGCGGGCCTGGCCGTCGACGACGAGCAGGCGGCAGCGGCGTTCGTGCGCCGGTTCCAGGCACCCGTCTACGGCTTGGCGCTGTCGATCACCCGCGACGAATGGCTGGCCCAGGACATCGCCCAGGAGGTGTTCCTGCGCGCCTGGCGGGCCGCCGACAGCTTCGACCCCCGGCGGGCCTCAGCGCTGACCTGGCTGCTGACCATCACCCGCAACGCGGCGATCGACGCGGTGCGCGCCCGCCGAGCCCTGCCTGCCGATGCCGGCATCCTGGAGGAGCTGATCTCCGCCACGATGCTGGCCCCCAGCCCCGAGGATGAGGCGGTGCGGCACACACAGCGCGACCAGGCGGTCGCCGCCCTGCGGAGGCTGCCCCCGCCGCAGGCCCGGGCGGTGGTCCTGGCGTGTCTGGCGGGACGGACGGCGGCCGAGATCGGCGAGCACGAAGGCGTCCCGCTGGGCACCGCGAAGACCCGGGTGCGCGACGGCCTGCGCCGGGTCCGGGCCCTCGTGGAGGCTGGCGATGTCTGAACCCCATCCCGACGAGGACCTGCTGCTGGACCTGGCGCTGGCGGACCTCGTGCAGCCCCTTGCCGACAGCGTCGAGACCCACCTGTCCGGCTGCGCATCGTGCCGGGCGCAGTACCTGCAGATGGCCGACGCGGTGGACCATGTCCTTCCGGCCGCGCCCGGCATCGACCCGCCCGCCGGGTTCTCGCGGTCGGTGCTCGATGCGATGGCGGCTCGGCGAGCGTCGGATCGGGCTTCCCGGCAGGCCGCCCGCGCGCCGCGCGCACGGTTGGCTGCCGCAGCCGCGCTGGTGCTGCTCGCCGCAGCCGGCGGCGCGGCGGCCGCGATCTGGACGGCGGGGCCGCCGACAGCACCCGCCCAGGTGGCCGCGCCAGGTCCGGCCTTCGTCGCCCTGGACGGTACTGCGGTGGGCACCCTGCTGACCAGCTGGTACGACGGCGAGCCGGTCTACGTCGTGACGGTGGACGGCGCCGTCCCGGGGGCCCGTTACGACTGCAGGCTGGTGCTCTCCGACGGATCAGCCGTCGACGCCGGGTCCTGGACGATGCCCGCCTCCGGGGCCGCCACCTGGATCGTCACGCAGTCGGACCAGCAGGCGGCCCGGATGGACCTGCTCGTGGAGTCCGGAAAGGTCTGGGCGTCGGCGCGGCTCTGATCCGCCGCTCGGCTCACGTCCCCCGCAGCGCGTCCTTGAGCTTGATCCGGCTGCCGGTGCGCAGCACCGCGTTGGAGTAGATGCGCCCGCTGATCCAGACCAGGAAGGGGATGATCAGCAGGGACAGCGCAACCGACAGCCCCACCTCCCACGGCTCGACCGCCCCCAGCGCGATCCGGACCGGCATGATCAGCGGAGAACAGAAGGGGATGTAGGACATCCACACCACCAGCGGGTTGTCCGGATCCCACGGGGCGATGCTGATGCCGACGATGTAGGGGATCACCATGAGCGCGGTCACCGGTCCGATCACCGCTCCGACGTCCTCCTGCCGCGACACCAGCGATGCCAGCCCCGCCAGCAGCAGGGCGTAGGTGGTGAAGCCGATGACGAACCACACCAGGGCCCACGCCGCGGCGGATCCAAGATCGACCGAGTTGGTGTCCACCAAGTCCAGGGCGAAGGCGGTCGCCACGCCCGAACCCACCACCAGGGCCATCTGCCCCAGGCCGACCAGACCGATGCCCAGCACTTTCCCCGCCATCAGCTGGTACGGGCTGACGGTGGACAGCAGCAGTTCCACGACCCGGCTGGACTTCTCCTCCACCACGCCCTGGGCGACGTACTGCCCGG
>CAZECO010000087.1:0-13212 GCA_964510455.1 uncultured Actinomycetes bacterium | reverse complement strand
CAGGGGCAACGGGTCGGCATCAATCGGCCGGACCTGCAGTACTCCTACAAGGGTCGGCCCGTGACTAACACGAATCGGAAAACCGCCGCTAAGAGCCTGGGACTTGCGGGCGGCCGCGAGTGCTGAGGAAGCCATCGAGAGACCCCCCGTCGCGCTGGCCCGGCAAAGTGGCATCGGCACTCCCTTTGCGAGCCTCCGGCCTGTGAACTACAGTTGACACATGATCGAGGTCGTCAAGCGTGCTACAACCTGACCGTCACCAGCGAGGGAGGCATCGTGACTGGGATCAAGAATCTGGCTGAGCGCGAGTTGGACAGACTGGCGCTCAACCCGGGTGGTCCGTGGTATCCGTGAGAATCACTTATGACCCCGAAGCCGACGCTGCGTACGTCTACCTTGTCGACGCGATCGCCCCGGGCGGTGTCGCCCGTACCGAGATAGCGATGATCGACCTCGACCTGGCGTCCATCGCCGTCGACTTCGACAGCCAAGGCAGAATGCTGGGGGTGGAGATCCTTGGAGCCAGCCGCGTCCTCGCTGAGGAGACCCTGCGTAGGGCCGAGTAGCTCGGGGAACTGCTTCACCGATGGTCCTAGTTTGCGTCGTTTCTAATGTTCTGGGTATAGGCCCGTGACTGACACAGATCGGAAACGGCGCTAACGGTTCTCAGTTGTTCTTCGCATTGCTGGTCTGGGGTGGCGCGCTCTTGGTGCGGTCGAGGTGTCCGTAAACGGTGGTCCGCGGGACTTTGAGGATGTCGGCTATCTGCTGCACGGTCTTCTCGCCCGCGTCGTAGAGGCCTTGGGCGATCTCGATCTGGTCCCGGCTGAGCGCCGGCCGCCGCCCGCCGGTGCGTCCCCTGGCCCGCGCCGCCGCCAGGCCGTCGCGGGTGTTGGCCACGATCAGCTCCCGCTGCAGCTCGGCGAGCACCGAGAGCATCCCGAACATCGCGCGGCCCTCGATCGTGCTGGTGTCGATGCCCTGCTCGGTCACGCGCAGGCCGACTCCGCGCTCGCGCAGTTCCGCGCCGAGGGTCACCAGGTGCACGACCGAGCGGCCGAGCCGGTCCAGGCGGGTGATCACGACCGTGTCCCCGTCCCGGAGCTTGCCCACGAGCGCGTCCAGCCCGGGCCTGCTTGCCTTCGCGCCGCTGGCGCGGTCGAGGTGGATGTCCGCCAGGTCGACTCCGGCGCGGGTGAGGGCGTCGATCTGGTGGTCGGGGTTCTGGTCGCCGGTCGAGACGCGGGCGTAGCCGAGGAGCATTGTCGGAAACTACCTGAGGCACCACGTTGCCGACGTTGATTCTCGACACGTGTTGCCGACGGCGACCCTCCTCGGGAACCGGGACCCCGTTCCGAGGTGTCGGTAGACGACCGTTTCCCGACGGCGCCTCGGTCGAGGGTGCGGTCATCGTCAGCGGTCGTCCTCGTCGGCCCGGTCGGGGTCGCGCAGGGCCCGCAGTCCTATCCCGCCGGCCAGGTCCGGTGGATGGAACGCGTAGTGGCCGTGCACGTTGATGTGCTTGAACCAGTACGGGTGCAGCCGGGCGACGTCCTCGTCGAGGACCGGGAACCCGGATTCGCGCAGCCGGGACAGGACGCGGTCCAGGTACACGGTGTTCCACAAGGTGATCGCGTTGATCACCAGCCCGAGCGCTCCCAGCTGGTCCTCCATCCCGGCGTGGTAGGCCTCCCGCAGCTCGCCCCGGCGCCCGTGGAAGACGTGCCTGGCCAGTCCGTGGCGCTCCTCCTGCAGGTTGCGCATCCGCTTGATCTCCCTGCGGTACGGCTCGGCATCGACGTAGGACAGCACGTGCAGGGTCTTGAAGATCCGCCCGAACTGGGCGAGGGCGTCGCCGAGCTGGGTGGGATTGCCGCCGCGCTGCAGGACGCGCATCACGTCGGAGGCGGACACCTCGCCGGCGTGGACGGACGCCACGACGCGGATGATGTCGGGCCAATGCCGCTTCACCCTCGAAACGTCGAGCGTTCCGCGGGCGGCGGAGTCCACCATGCCGTAGTCGCTGCGTCGGCTGATCCGCCACAGCTTCTGATCGGGCAGGTCCGCCAGCTCCGGACGGTAGGCCACGCCGAGCAGCTTGAGCAGTCCGAATACCATGTCGGAGTAGGAGCCGGTGTCGGAGATGAACACCTCGGGATGCCGGCCGCCGTCACGGCGGTAGAGCAGATCGACCGCGTAGAGGGAATCCCGGGGTGTGCCGGACAGGACCATCCCAGCCGTCCCGACGCCCTGGTCGTTGATCATGTTGAGGTAGGTGCTGCCCTTCCTGCGGCCGAAGTACTTCGGGTTCGGGCGGGCGTCGATGCTGCGGACCGGCACCACGAAACGGGCGCCGTCCACGGCCGCGACCAGGCCGCCGCCCCAGACGGCGGCGGTGGCGATCCCGGCCTGGCCCTCGATCAGCGCGGCGTTGGCGGCGGCATGGCACTCGGGCCGGACGTAGTTCTGGTAGACGTGGCTGATCCGCGACCGGGTCAGGGCCGCCGCGCCCGGCGAGGCCACCGGGCCCCAACCGACATTGAGCGCCTGCGCCGCGAGCACCGCCGCGAGCGTCACGTTCAGCCCATCGACGCGGGCGCCTCCGCCGGAGATGTGGGTGTAGGCGGCTGCGAGTTCGGGCCGCCAGGCCATCACCTCCAATATCAGCTCTCCGATATCGACCCGGGGCATCATCGACTGGCACCGTCTGCGCAGGTCTTTCAGCGTTTCCGGGTCGGCCACGGCCTCCAGCGCCGCCGCGTGCAGCCGTCCGCGGACGTCCACCCGCAGGTCGCCGGCGGCCGCACGGGCCGCCGCGTAGCGCCACGCCGCGTCCAGCTCCGCGGCGCAGCCATCGAGAAGCCCGTCGGGGGCCTCGGGCAGTTGCAGCGAGTCGAGCAGCTCCTCACGGCGGGCATCCCACCGCGGACCGGACAGCAGCTGCGAGCGCGGGTCGGCCCAGCGAGAGGAGGCGACCGCGAAGATGTCGCGGCGCCTGAGCCGCTGATGGAACTGCTCCAGCACACAGAACAGGTAGGCGTTGCGATCCACCGTGCCCGGCGGCCGCCCGTCACGGAAGACCAGGGCGCGCCAACCGGCCGTCACCACCGCGGCATCGATCTTGCGCTCGTCCAGGCAGCCCGGCGGGACCCGCCGGGTCGGTGCCACGGCCAGCAGGCCCGGCAGCGCATGGAAAGCGGCCAGCAGCGCCACCGCGTCCGCGGTCGCGTCGAACTCGACAGTCTCGCTCATCAGCCGCAGGAACCTGCGCACCAGCGGGTACCGCTTGCTCAACTCGATCCGCCATTCCCCGTCCGGATCGGCGTCCGGCGGCGGCACCATTCCGGTCACAGCGGACAACGATGCTCGCAGGTCCGCGCGCGGGACGACGTTCTCGATCGCCTCCCAGATCAGGTCCAGCGTGATGTCCTCTCCCCACGAGCCGGCTTCGAACAGCACCTCGACCGCGGCCGCCAATCGGCCCGCGTCACGGCTCAGCCGCGGGTAGCGACGCACCTTCTCGGCGGTGGAGGCCCGTTCGGCCCCGGGCCAGCAGCTCGTTGGCCATGATGACGTCGAACAGTTCCAGGGCGTCGTCGGTGGCCTTCGCCCGCAAATAGACCACCGCGGCAAGCAGCGTGGCCAGGCGCTTGTCGTGCGGCCGCCGTCTGCGCAGCGCTGTCGCGTTGCGGACCATCCCGTCGCGGGCGAGCTCCCGGACCCGCCGCTGCGGCACCATGCCCAGGTCCGCGCCCGCCACACCGATCCGCTCCACCGCGGCGACCCTGTCCAGAGCGGCCACGAACGCCTTCGCGGTGCGGTCCACCGGCCCGCGCCGCAGCAGCTCAAGCGCCGACTTCTTCGAATCCGCCGAGACGTCCAGCAGCCCGACCAGCGCGGCGGCCCGATCGTCGTTGAGCTGTTCCGCCAGCCGGGCCCACAGCCTCTCCTCCGCAGCCCTGCGCGCCTTCGCGACGTCCTCGGTCAGCGTCGTGACGCCGGGGAGCAGCACCCGGTGCTGCCGCAGCCAGCCCGTCGCGCCGTCGAACAGCGCCCGGCTGCTCTCCCCGGTGTTCCAGGTCCGCCGGTCCATCCAGAGCGCCAGCTCCGGCGCGCCGTCGGCGTAGTCGCGCCAGCCCGTCTCGCGGCAGATCTGCCGACGATGCTCCAGCCTGGTGTTCTCCCGCTCGCCGTAGCTCTTGACGCACGACGGGTCGCCGATCCCGAGCTGGGCGGCCAGATCGTCGACGACCACCTGCGGGACGTCGGCGGGATCGTCCAGGAACGTGCCGAGGAAACGGAGCGTCGTCAGCTGCAGCGCGAACCCCAACCGGCTCGAGTCGCGCCGCCGCCCGGCGATCAGCCGCCTGTCCTCGTCGTCGAGGACGAAGAACTGGTCCAGCTCGGCGACGGTCGGCGGGCCGTCGTACCGGCCATACGCGGCGCGCTGCCCGCTCGTCAGGAATCCCGCGCCGCCATCGTCCTCGAGCTGATCACCGCCCCCATCGACCACACGCAAATCAAACACCGGACCGGCGGACCCGCCTCGCCAGGGGCGCCCCGGCGACGCCACGGTTCGCGTCGTCGCCCCATCGTTGCTCCTACCGGTATCACGGGTCCTATCGGCTCGGCGTCCGCGCCATCCGGCCGGCGGCGACCGAGGCCGGAACCGGGTTTCGTGAGCCAAGACGAAGCGTCGTTCGCCCGGGCTATGCGACCGACTCGAAATGGATCTTCAGGCCGAGCGCGCCGGCCACCTTGACGATGGTCGCGAAGCTCGGGTTCCCCTCGGCCGACAGCGCCTTGTAGAGACCTTCCCGGCTCATCCCGATCCGACGGGCCAGCTCGCTCACATTGCCCGAGCGGGCGATCACCCCGAGCGCATGGGCGATGAAGGCCGGGTCGTCGCCGGCCTCCTCGATGGCGGCCTCCAGGTAGGCGGCGGCGTCCTCGAACGTGCCCAGGTAGTCCGCGCTGTCGTACCGGGTGAACTCCTCAGCCGTGCCGCCCATGGCTCCTCCACTCCTGCGCCAACCGCTGCGCTTCCTCGATGTCGCGGTCCTGGCCGGACTTGCTCCCGCCGCACAGCAGGACGACCAGTTGCTGGCCGTCCTGCAGGTAGTAGACCCGGTACCCGGGGCCGTAGTCGATCCTCAACTCCGAGACGCCCCTGCCCACCGGTCGCACATCCCCTGGGTTCCCTGAGGCGAGCCGGTCGACCCTGACCTGTACCCGTGCCGCCGCACGCCGATCCTTCAGCCTCCGCAACCACCGATCGAAGGTCGCGCTCTTCACGACCTCGATCATGTGTCAACCGTAGTTCACGGTTCAAGGGCTCGCAACAAGATTTCGAGGGGCAAAGGCGACCCTGCCAGCCCGAGCCTCCAACCAGGTGTCGTCCCGGCTCTCGTGCCCGCGCAGCCCCCAGCCCTTAGCGCCGGTTTTCCGATTCGTGTTAGTCATGGGCCAACTCGTGGACGAGTTCCCGCAGCGTCTGCTCGCCGCCGCTCACCGCGGGGAACACGACCTCCCGCACGGCATGGTCGGGCTCGGCGAGGGCCGCTTCCGCGATCGCGAACAGGATGTCCTCCTTGCCGGACACCCGCTTGAACGCGTTGACCAGCTCGTTGGTCACCCGCCGCTCCGCGCGGGCCCCGATCCGGTGGACGGTCGCGATCAGCAGGTCCACGAGCGCGTCGGTGATCTCCCGCTCGCGCCGGTGGACCAGCGCCGCGAGCAGCAGCACGGCCAGCGGCCGCGGATGCCGGCGAAGGTGCGACGGCGACTCGACAGCGGCCCGGGCCCGCCACCCCTCCAGAACCTTCGGTGCGACATCGGCGAACAGCTCGGGCGGCAGGCCCACCGCGCGCACCGCCCGGAGCTTGCCGATCTCGGCCATCATCGATTCCAGGCTCACCGCTCCCGGCATCGACCTGATCAGCCCGAGCCGCGCCGCGTGATCGCCCTCCTCAGGCGCGATCAGGTCGAGCAGCCGCCCTGTCGTCGCGTCGTCCAGCCGCCCGGCGATCCGGACCGACCAGTCCTGCTCCGCCCTGCGCAGCGCAGATCGCACCATCCGCAGCAGCCGCCCGGCGGTGGGCGGCTCGATCCGCTCGCTCCTGAACTGGACGAGCAACTCCTCGCGGACCCGGTCTGGCCGCCGCTCGGCGCCCGCCACGTTGCCCGCCAGCCATTGCGTCAGCTTCTCCTGATCGCCGACCGTCGCCGTCCGGAACCCGAGGTGGGTCCGGATCTGGCCCCGGTGGTAGTCGAACGTGCTCCCGGACCACTCGTACGACTCCATCTGCCCGGGCTCGATCCCGAGCTGGCGGGCCACGAACTCCACGATGCTCCCGGACAGGTCCGCCCTTCGCGGGAAGCTGCCGTGGCGGCTGTAATGCTTCAGCAGCAGAGCGAAGGCGAGAGCGCTGGCCCCGCGCTTGCCGACCAGCAGTTCGCGATCCTCATCGAGCAACGTCCAGAACTCCACAAGCTCGTCCACATCGACCGCAACATGCTCCATGCCGCATCATCCCCGGCGCCCCCAAAGGGACAGACCCGAGCCTTCCGATCAAACGGCCGCCTGCGTTGGGTCAGGTGACAGCAGCGTTACCAACACCCCTACTACCCGCCCCACCTCGTCGACCGGCATCCAGCACCTCCTGGCGCGTCTTACCCCCAACCAAACCTATTACCTCGGAAGTAAGATTCTTACGTCACAGGGAAGATGGGCCGACAACCATTGCAGCACAATAGATTCCGATGAGCCCGCCCGGCGCGTCGCCGGCCAGTGACGACTGGGACGAGCCGCGGTGCCAAGCATCTAAGCTGATGCGCAAGAGCACCGCCGGCGTCGGTTGTGGCGGTGTACCTGCCAGGGCGCGCCGCCCCGGTCGGGGTCGTCCGCCGCGAGGACCCAGCCCAGCCCGTCGTACCCGCGGGACCAAGACAAGCGCCTCCGGCGGCTGAGATCGGCCGGTCCAGGCCGTCCAACCTCAGCTGGGTGGACCTGGCGGCGGCCACCGGGCCCTCCACGATCTGGGTGTGTCACGGCACAGCGGGGTCGGTGGTGACGGTGCTGTCCACGCCCCTGGCGGGGGCGTCCGTGGCCGTTCGCATATCCGACTGTGCCGCCACCGGGAGCGTCTACCACAGACCCAACGGTTCGCCGTCCAATCGTCGAGGTCGTACCTCCGTCATGAGCATGCGGACTAGATGCCGCAGGAGCTGCTCCGACGCCGGGTGTAGTGAATCGAAGCGCTCGGATTGGACGTCAACTGTCTGTAAGACGCGTCCGCCGGAAGCGAGTCCGACCCATGTGTAGCAACGAAGACTCCCATCAACATTTCGCCACATTGGTACGACCACATGCCCTTCTTTCGGGGCGATCACAGCCTCCAACTCGTCCTGGGGCCAGGCAGCATTGTGGGCACGAGCAGAATCACCATTCAGCGCCAAGAACTCGGCGGTCGTGGCAAGTGCGACTCGTGCCTCTTTGCGAACGAACTGATCTCGGGTCATGGCAGATCCCAGAACTCTGAGAGGTCCCGTTTGTAGAAGTCGACCCGCACCCGTGTATCGCTCGTGATCGAGCTGGCGGGATCGTTTGCTCTACGCAGTATCCCTGTAGTCCGATGATGCCCCTGCACGATTCGTCCGATGTCGTTGAGCGTGCCTCTTCGCTCAAATTCCTCGACCGCGTCGTTAAGGCTCTCGAAGCAGGTCCTACGGCAGTCCAAGATGTCCTCCAGCACCGCTCCCAGGGCTCTTCCGCCCGATGCAAACCTATTCCCTCAGGCGGAAGATTCTTACGCCTGGGGGAAGATGGGACGAGAACCGTTGCCGCACAACACCTTCCGGGTGCCGCACCCGGCGTGTCGCCGCCCGACGTACCCCTGGGACGAGCCGCTCGGCAACGCCGTCCGTGCGTGAAATCCATTGCGGCGCAACAGATACGACCGAGGGGGCACCCAGATCAGCATGGGCCGGCAAGGAATACGAACCAGGAGGAATACAGACAGTTCCTTCTCCCATAGTTAGTATTATGGGAGACGCACCTCGCGATATTCGCATCCGCTGCGAAGCTCGCCTCGGCTTCCTAGCTGTCCTGTCTCAGCAGAGTTGACCCAAGCGCATTGCATCTGAGTCATTGCCTGATTCGTCTCAGATACATGAACTATCCGGTGCGCTATCTCAGGTTTCTGGCTCATCGCGGCGCTCACCCGATTGCTCGCCTCACCGAGGTGGCGAGCCAGAAGCAACGTGCGAGCAGAGCCGACGGAGTTCACCTCAGAGGTCCGCAGAACCGTCGCCGCCGGCTACCAATGGACCCTGGGCGGCCCAACGGGAGATACGAACCACCTGTGGAAGCCCTCATGGGATTCGATCAGATCAGCCAGATACCTGAGACAGAAACCGGCTCGAACTGTCTCAGGAATCTGACCCACGAGCGTCGAAGTGAGCCAGGTCAGTTGAGACAGGACACTAGCTGTTGGCCTGCCGCTGGACCTGCGGGTCGCCGGCCTGCTCGTCCTTGTCTACGCCGCCACAGTCACCGAGATCGTGGGCCTGACCCGCGAAGCCGTGGACCCCGGCCCGCCGATGACCCTGCGGCTCACGGGCGCCCCCGGCCCGGTCCCCGAAATCGTCGCAGCTGTGCTGCGGCAGCACCTCGCCGAGCACCGCATCAACCGGACCCTCGCCGGAACGCCGGGCCCCTGGCTGTTCCCCGGCTCCCGGCCAGGCCGGCATCTGCACCGGCAGACCCTCATCCTGAAACTGCATCACCACGGCATCCCCATCCGCGCCGCACGCAACCGGGCGCTGCAGCACCTGGTCACGACCGCTCCCCCGCCCGTCGTCGCCGACGTCCTCGGCTACCACCCGAACACCACGATCAGGCACCACGAACAAGCGGCTGGGAACTTCAGCCGCTACGCGGCAGCGGCCCACGCGTCGCTCTAACTCCGCTCGGAAACCGGATCGATCTACCGGAGCTTGGCCGCACCCGGCCTCGGAGATTCATGGTGAGAACAGGCTCTGGAAGATGTCGAAGTCATGCTCGCGGGCCTGACAAGCGACAGCCACCACAGGAAACCGGGAGGACTGCGAGATGAGGATGAAGACCTGGTCGGGATCGTCGACAGGACCGAAAAGCTCGCTGACAGTCGCACGGTCCACCTCCGTGCCGTTGACCAGCATTACGCCGCGCAACAACCTCGGAAGGGCGAGGTACTCCACCCCTACGAAGACCAGATCGACGTTGGTGGGGTTCCGCGGACCCTTTGGACTGCGGACAAGCAGCGAGCCATGGCTGACCCGGTACTCCCAGATCTGGAAACGACGATCCGGGTAGTCGGCGATTACTTGGACGTGCGCCACAATTGCCGCCACCCCTCCAGAACCCTCGCTGAAAACAGGGCAAGCCTGTGAGGGACATCGGGGGCTGGCTGTCCCGAGGGCTGGGCCTCCTCCACGTCCTCGCGGAATCGTCCCCTCGCCTGCATCACATCCAGCGCCGCTTGGGCAACCGGTTGGACTCTGGTCGGCCAGCCCGACGCGATCAACTCGTCGCGCGAAAACTGGTGCGGAATCGCTTCGTCCGCCCTCGAAACCATCCGCAGCACTTCTTCCAGCAGGGCAACCTCCTGCGGCGTGTAACTTGACAGCTCGCGCCAGGCCCAGACCTCTTCATCGTGGATCAGGGAGTAGAAATCATCGAAGTAGTCGCTTCCCGAAGGCCCACGCACGTACTCGTCGCCGTCCGCGAGCCCTTCCAGTTCCTCCATCACGCGGTTCCGCAACCGTTGATCGATGAGCCGTTGACTCGGTTTGTCGGGATCTTTCACCCCCTCAGCCTATGGCTGGCTCAATGTCGAAGCTGAAGGCTGAAACCGGGCGACCGTCAGGCCCCGCGTGACCAAGCAGATGGACACTCGCATCCCCGGTCCAGCCTGTTTCCCACGAGTGCCGAGCCTAGGCAATGCAACGAACGAATACGTGGACCTACCGGCGACCTGTCTGATTCCCTGGTGTCACGCGCTCATAGGCTGCGTTTGTGGATTCCTTCAGCACCTTGGCGCTCGGGATCGATCTTCATCTCGTACCTACCTCTGACGGTGGCAGACAGACGGCACTCAAAGGCGGGTGCGACGCCGGTAATCGCTTCACTTACCGGCCGAACTGGGGCCTTCCTGGGTGGGAAGACGGTGAGCAGACGGCGGCCCCCGTACTTAGCTTCTCCCGATCGAACATCCAACCGGGTGACGATGTACTCGCCGTCATTGTGCCGCTCTTCCCTGCGGAAGTTCCGGCATGGCGTGACCTCGCGGTAGGCGACGGGTTGAGGATGTACGAGGGCCCGCGAATCTGTGGCCGCGGGGCCGTCCTTTGGGTGAAGCCGGCGACTTGGTACATGCCGAAGGATGAAGAGGAGCGGCTGGCCCGCTGGCTTGCAGGATCTTGGCTATCCCAACCTGGGGGCGCGCTGTGACGCAGTGGCTCTGTCCGGTGTGCGGTTACCCAGGATTGCGCGATCAGCCGTGGTTGGACGGTGCTCCTTCCGACGAGATTTGCCCATGTTGCGGAACCCAATTTGGCTACGACGACGCAGTGGGGGGTGAAGGTGCGGCGCGGGAACGCCGCTACGTTTCCCTACGCAAGCGCTGGATCGAATCGGGATGCCTGTGGTTTTCTCGGGCTACCCACCAACCGGACGATTGGGATCCTCGCCGCCAACTGTTGGTGTTCGAATAGCGATCGCGGCCCCTCACCGGCAGCGGGACTTGAGTGCCAGAACGTGGACCGTCGCCCTGGTCGTCGAAGAACTTCCAGCCGTAGATGCTCCCGCCCCAGGAAAGCGTGGCGATGAACGCCTCGACTTCGTCGAGGTCGGAGAGGGGTAGGGCCGGCCGGTAGCCCTCGGTGGCGGATCTGTCGTGGCGCAGCAACACCTGTACCCGGCCTGGCGACAGGAGCCTCAGAACACGCCTGCCGTCCGGCTCGATGGGTCCGCGTTTCCAGGAGCGCGAGCACGTGTAGCAGCACGTCCACGGCGTCCTCCTCGGGCACGAGCCGAACCCCCGCGACGTCAGACTCGTTCAACGCGGTCTCCAGCCCGGCTCTGATGCCGTCCTCCCGCGTCACCGAGCCATCGTCTCGTGCCCTGAGGCGCCCTGGCCAGGAACTCCGGTCCGCGAAGAGTTGACTCCCCGAGTCCTTACAACGAAATCGAATACGAGCACTTACCGGTAAAGTCGTGATATTCGCATCCGGTGCGAATCCCTTTCCGCAGTGTGGATGTCAGCCTCCCCGTGCCCGAAATGTGTTGTGCCGCAGTGCTTCTGGCTTGCCGGGACAGACTGCGCGACACGGCAATCGCGGGGTCCTGCGCCGCCAGCCTTGCGACGCGAAACGCTTTGCGGCGCAACGTATCGAGACCGCGCAGCGGCGCTTCAGGGCGCAGTTTCGACGCCGTCTACGCCATCGCCAGTCACGACAGCGAGAGACCGAGGCGGATGATGGCTGATTCCTGCCCGGTCGAGTTCCGCCACAGTTAACATCTCGGGGAGTCCGGGCGGGCTCCATCCCAACGTGGCGTGAGGGCGGTGCGACTATCCATGGCGGGCTGGAGGCGGGCGCTCCATCGGCTTCGACCCGGGTCGCTCGCGTCGCGCTTCAGGAGCCGTGAGCTCTATCGCGCAGTTGATCCGCTGATCTACGAGGTAACGGTTCCGAGTGCACCTTGGGAAGCGTACGAGGCGGCGAATCGAGTCTGCGGGGAGCTCGGCGGGTGGTTGACCCGGGCGTACGACAGCGGCTCGCTGTACACGCTGTGGTCTGAACTGACGGACCTCTTCGAGATCGACGGACCCGGCGGGGCGATCCCGGTGGAGCACGCGCATGCGCTGCTTGTCCGGGCCGCGCATGAGTGGTTGGCGACGCCTCCACGACTCCGACGGCGATACCTGCGCCGCTGGGTGTCGTACGACTTGTCGGCTCTGGCCTCGTAGTGCCGCTATCGCATCGAGTGGTTCCAGCGGAGTGGGCGAATGCCCAGCGCGAGAGGCTCGGCATCGGTGGAGTGCGCTTCCAGGCAGCCGCTGGGACCAGAAGTAGTTGGCTCGCTACGGCGCAGGCGTCACGATGCCGCCACCATGAGCGGATGCCCAAAGAGTCGGCCAAAAGGCTGTGGGTCGCAGGGCTGCCAAACGGTGACCAAGCAAAGCTTGCTCTGGCGCGCCTGGTCGACAAGGACGGCGGCCGGGACGACGCCGAGAACGAGTACTACGAATTCGCAGCGGACCCGCCGGCAGACCGCATTGAGCAAGCGCAGCGGCGTCTAGGAGCGCAGTTTCGTCGCCGCCAGTCACGCGGCAGAGAGTGCGACGCCGTTGACGGCTGAGGTTCACGTGGTCGTGGTCCGACTCAACGGCAGCCCCCCTCAGGCCGCTCCGTCGAGCCTGAGTCGGTAGGCGCTCAACTCACCAGGAAACGTCCGCTCATCGACATGGCGCGCGGATCCCGCCAGATCAGGCCAACGGGGACGGATGCGTCCTCGGGTCAGATCGAGGGGTGAGGCGCACTTGCACCACCTCGACGGGCCGGGCGCCGTGCCGAGAACGGTCGTTTGTGGCGTCTTGACTATCCATCGGGGTCGCTGAGGCGCCGGCAACGGGCGGCGGACCAGATCTTCGCGCTCGCCGGCCTGGTTTGGCGGGCCTCTATGTGCACGAGTGCGAGGGTCGCATCGTGGCCTCCTGGGTCGGCGAGATCCCCCAGGCGGCCCGCCGACTACACAGAACAAGCTCCCGCGGAATCAAAATCGAGCGCTCAGCGATGAGGCGCGATTCACCCGAAAGGGCCTCCAGGCGGCTGCCGAACGGATCGCGCCCAAAGCGATCTCAGACTCCAGCGATCGCAGTGTGGAAAGTTGTTGATCTTGTCCTGATCCAGGCCTAGCATTGTGGGCGAACAGTCCTCGCCGAGCGACAAGCGCTCGCCGGCGGAGCAATACCGCCCGAGGACACGCAGCCTAAGGGGCTCGGCCGCCGCTAGTACCAGGCCGGGTGAAGTCGGCCGGACCAACTCCGGATCGACTCCTGGGGCTGCGGTGGTCCGCCCCGACAGCGCGGTTAAGCGTTGACGGAGGACGAGTCAGGTCAAGTCCATCGGGGTGGTGTACGAACGTCTTGGTTCGTGACCCTCGGTGGG
>CAZECO010000086.1:10203-13540 GCA_964510455.1 uncultured Actinomycetes bacterium | reverse complement strand
CAAACCAACCGAACAAAACCAGACCGAATGACTCCACACAGCTTGACAACGGCCGCACGGGTGCATCTGCCCGCCGACCCACCGGCACCCGCGCTGCCGGTCCCACGATCCGCCGGATGCGGCCCGATGCCGAACTGCGGATCCCCGCCAACCCGCACACCGCCAGATTCCGAAGGACCGCCAAACGCTCCCGCGAGGGCGGTGGATCCGGCGCGACACGCCGTCAACGCCCGCCCGAACGGGAGCGTCTGGACCCTGCCGGAGCGTTCTGCCCCGACCCCTGAACCATCATCGCGGTGTCCGTGGGGCACCCCCGCCCGCGCCGAGCATCGCCTCAGGTCTCGCAGCCACCGCACCCGAGGTCGCGCTCGCGGCTGCCGTCGCGCGCTGCACAGGCTGGTGGCCGCTGAGGCAGATAGATCCGAGCCTGTGCGACCCCCGGGACCAGCAGCAGCCCGTCAATCCTGGGCCGACCCGGCGACCAGGGCCAGCACCGCCGGACCGTACTTCTCCGCCTTCGCAGGACCGACGCCGCTGATCCTGCTCAGCTCGATGTCGGTCCTGGGCTGCAGCTCGGCGATCGCCAGCAGGGTCAGGTCGGTGAACACCGTGAACGCGGGTGCGCCTGTGGGCGCCACCTGCGACCCCCGCCACTGCTTGAGGCGCTCCAGCAGTCCGGCGTCGATGTCCTGCGGACAGGTCCGGCAGCGCCGCAGCGCCCGCTCCTGGGGCGTCGGGAGGCCCTTGCCGCATACCCGGCAGCTCCCCAGAGACCCGCGGCGGCGGCGGCGGGCGCCGGCGCCCGGCAGCTGATCGACGGCCGCGATCCCCGCCGCCTGCGCCGGATCGGACAAGTCCCGCAGGAATCGGCTCGCCGACCGCCGACCCGCGTGCTCCCCGCTGCGCCCGGCCGACCAGCTCAGGACCAGCTCCCGGCGCGCCCGGGTGATGCCGACATACACCAGCCGACGCTCCTCCTCCACCCGTTGCGGTGTGTCGGCGTGGCTGATCGGCACGGTCCCCTCCTGAAGCCCGGCGATCCACACGGCGTCCCACTCCAGGCCCTTGGCGGCATGCAGCGTGGCCAGCGTCACCCCGTCGGCGACGGGCTGCGCCTCCAGCGCCGCCCTGCGCTGCAGCTCGCCGACCAGGTCCGACAGCGTCGCCCGCGGATCCTTGTCTGCCAGATCGGCCGCGAGCGCGGTCAGCGCGGCCAGGGATTCCCACCGCTCACGGACCGCTCCGCGGCCGGCGGGCGGGGCGGCAGCCAGGAACCCCATCGCGGCCAGCACCTCGGCCACGTCGCCGGACAGCCGGCCGGTCGAGGCGTCGCTGTTGGCCGCCCCCCGCAGCCGCACCACCGCCTCGCGGACCTCGGAACGTTTGAAGAACCGCTCACCCCCGGTGACCAGGTACGGGATCCCGGCCTCCGCCAACGCATCCTCGATCGGCGCGGTGGCGGCGTTGAGCCGGACCAGCACCGCGATCTCCCGCAGGGCCACACCCGCATCGCGCCACTTCGCGGCTTGTGCGGCGATCGCCTCGGCCTCTGCGATGTCGTCCCGGCACGCCCTGATCACCGGAGCAGGGCCCCCGGGCTGTTGCGACCTCAGGCGCAGCGCGGCAGTGGCCGAACCCCGAGCGGCGGAGCCCAGCAGCCGGTTCGCGGCGGCAGCGATCTGCGGCGAACAGCGGTAGGTCTGCTCCAGCGGCACCGTGGTGGCCCGCGGGAACCAGCGCCGGAATTCCTGCAAGTACTTGGCAGAAGCACCGGCGAAGGTGAAGATCGTCTGCGCGGGATCACCCACGACGCACAACTGATCCGACTCTCCCAGCCAGGTGCGCAGCAGCGCCTGCTGGATGGCTGAGACGTCCTGGTACTCGTCCACGGTGATCCAGCGGTAGCGCTGCCGGACCTGGTCCCCGAGGTCCGGCCGGTCGGCCAGCAGGCCCGAGGTGAGCACCAGGACGTCTTCGAAGTCCATCAGGCCGCGAGCCGCCAGCAGGTCGGCGTAGGCCCCGTGGGCCGCCGCCACCTGCGCGTGCGTCATGCCGTTCGGCGGGGTGCGACCCGCTGCGGCCGCTGCGGCGGCGTAGTCGTCGGGCCGCAGGCGGCTCACCTTCGCCCACTCGATCTCTGCGGCGAGGTCCCGCAGCAGCAGGCGGTCCCGGGGCAGGCCCAACGAGGCGGCGGCCTCGGCCAGGTAGGGCGCCTTCGCGGGAACCAGTTGCGGCGCATCCCCCCCGATCGCGACCGGCCAGAAGTGCCGCAGCTGGCGCAGGGCGGCGGCATGGAAGGTCATGACGGACATCCCCGATACGCCCAGATCCGCCAGCCGCGACCGCATCTGGCCGGCCGCCTTCGCGGTGAACGTGACGGCCAGCCCGCGATCGGGCCGCTGCGCACCGATCGCTGCGGCGTAGGCGATCCGGTGCGTGATCGTGCGGGTCTTCCCGCTGCCGGCACCGGCCAGGATCAGCACCGGCCCATCCACGGCGGCGGCCGCTGCCCGCTGCTGGTCGTCCAGCCCAGCCAGGATCTGCTCTGCGCTGTCCATGAGGGAAGTTTCACATGCCGCTGGGGGGGAACAACCAGGCCATCACCGCCGTATTCACGGCCCGACACCTTTGGGGGTGGCTTCGCATGGCGACGCCTGCAGTAACCATGTACACAACGCAATGGTGCGGGTACTGCGTGCGGCTGAAGAGCCAGCTCGACCGGTCGGGGATCGCGTATCGGGAAGTGGACATCGAGCTCGATCCAGCTGCTGCGGACTTCGTGATGGATGTCAACGGCGGCAATCAGACCGTCCCGACCGTCGTGTTCGAAGATGGCTCGACCGCCACCAACCCGACGGCAGCCGCCGTCGCCGGGCGCGTTGCGCAGATCACCGGCGCCAGCGCGCGCACCGCCTCCTGAGGCGTGGGCGTCAGCCCCGCAGCCAGCTGCCGGGCAGCGGACGCCCGAACCAGCGCTCGATCAGCCCGCGCGCGATGGAGATCGACGGCGGCAGCTGGATCAGCCCCGAGGACGCGGCGGCCTGCAGTTGATCGCGCGCGTACCAGTCCGCCTCCGCGATCTCGACCCCGTCGACCATGACGTTCGACGACGACGACCAGGCGTGGAAACCCAGCATCAGGGACCCCGGGAACGGCCACGGCTGGCTGGCGACGTAGCGCATCCTGTTCAGTACCAGTCCGACCTCTTCGGCGACCTCCCTGCGCACCGCCGACTCGGCGCGCTCCCCGGGCTCCACGAACCCGGCCAGAGCTGAGCGCCAACGCGCCGGCCAGCGGGCCTGCCGT
This sequence comes from uncultured Actinomycetes bacterium, assembly GCA_964510455.1. GTDB lineage: Bacteria > Actinomycetota > Actinomycetes > S36-B12 > CAVXYG01. The sequence goes on along the minus strand of CAZECO010000086.1, from coordinate 10,234 downwards.
CCCAGCAGCGCCCGGTCCTGCCCATCGATGA
>CAZECO010000086.1:0-10103 GCA_964510455.1 uncultured Actinomycetes bacterium | reverse complement strand
CGCGCCGGCCAGCGGGCCTGCCGTCCCAGCAGCGCCCGGTCCTGCCCATCGATGACAAGCACGATGATCGCCGGGTCGGTGCGCGGATAGTGCTCGGACCCGTCGGTCGAGCAATGCCGCACCCATCCGGCCGACACGACGTCGGTCGGATGGCCGCAGGTCGGACAGAATCCGTGGCGGGAGTGCCAGGCCTCCAGCGCGACCGCCGTCATCAGCACTTCGATCTCCAGCGCGCTGCACTGCGGCCCGATCTCGCGCAGGCCGAGCCAGCGCAGCCCCTGGTCGTCGGCGCGGGCATCGGGCCGGACGAGCCACCACGGCCGACCGTCGGCGTCGACGCCCAGCAGCGCCCTGCGTTCGACGGGCGCACCGCGGACGGTATCCGGCAGCGCCCCGAGCACCCCCGCCGTCAGCGGCCCCGGCACCGCGATGGCACCGTCTCGGACCGCGACGAACCGGGCGTCCCCCCGCTCCCACAGTTGCGCCAGCTTCACCTGGTCGTTGCGCAGGGCTGAGACCCGGTCCAACTGCGCGGGCGGGAACGGATCGTCCGGCTCCATCACACCTCCCAGAACACCTGTGCCGGGTCACGACCGCCCGGGCCACGACCGCCTCGTCGCGATTGCCAGCCCACGATTGCCAGGTCACGATTGCCAGGTCACGATTGCCAGGTCACGACCGACGTCGGCGCCAGGGCAACCGTCGCACCCTCGGCGATCGCCCGCAAGCCGTCGCCGTCCGGCAGTGCCCGGTACACCTCGTACCGGTGGTGGGCGAGGAAGACGAAGCAGCCGACCACCCGCTCGAGCGCGATCCCCTGCTGCGCCGCCCAAGCGGCCCGGTACAGCGCCAACTGCAGGGGGTCGGCGCGACCCGTCGAACCGGTCTTCCAGTCCACGACCCAGTGCTCGTCGGCCATGGCGAACACCGCATCGATCCGTCCCCGGACGACCCGCCCGTGCACCTGCAGCGCGACCGGGTGCTCCACGGCCAGCGGTTGCAGGCCAGCGAACGGCGAGGCGTCGAACGCGGCGCGCAGTGCCGCCTGATGCTGCGCCTGCGGGTCGGCGTCGAACGGATCGATCAGGTCGTCGGCGTCCCACAGCGCCAGCTGGCCGGTCAGCCCCGCCACCCATTCGTGGAACTGCTCCCCCGTTGCCGCGCGAGCACTGGCCGGACGCGGTACCGGCCGGGCGAGCTGTTTCGCGAAGCCGGCGGAATCCCGGGTCAGGGCCTGCCACTGGCTGACCGAGAGCTCGCCCGGCACCGCGCAGGACGCGGGCAGTGCGCGAACCGCCAGTTCTGTGCGCACCGTCGCCAGATCCCGGTCCCAGGCCGCGATCACCTCGGCATCGGCCCGGCACAGCGCGCCGAGCTGCTCGACTGGGCCTGCGGCCACCGCGGCTGCGATCGCCGGCCAATCCACCCCGGTCGCGGCGTCGGGCGCGACGTCGCCGGCCTCGGAGGCTGCGAGCATCGGATTCGCGGCACCGGGATCGGGGGGCATCGCCCAGACGTCGAGCACGGCCCTGGCCGCCGCCGCCGCAGTCGCCGCCGCCAGGAGGAACTCGCTGGGCTGGCGGGGCTTGAGCTGGCTGCGGCCCCAGCGGTGCCCCGACATGATCAGCTGCTCCTTGGCCCGGGTGATGGCGACATAGGCGAGCCGGACCTCCTCCAGCCGATCAGCCGCCCGGCATGCCGCGGCGAAATCGGTGTATTCCGATGCCCTGGGGAAGGCCGGATCCGCGGGGAAGCCCGCGATCGACTCGGGGCTCGGCTCGTGCAGCAGCGGCACCGGCAGCGCCCCGGGGCTGGTCGGCCACAGGCTGCGCCCCCGATCGTTGGGGAAGGAGCCCTCGACCAGCCCGGGCAGCACGACGACCGGGAACTCCAGCCCCTTCGCGGCGTGCACCGTCATCACCGTCACCGCGTTGCCGTTCGGCGCCGCCGGCGCGGACGGCCCGTCCGGGACCGCTTCGGCGACCTTCAGCCAGGCAAGGAAATCACTGAGGGTGCGGCCCCGCTCGACGTCGTCGAACGTCCGCGCCACCTCCATCAGCGCGCTGAGCCCCGCGTCGTCCGGCGGTGAGCCCGGAGCACTGCCGCAATCGCCCAGCGCGAGTTCGGCCGCCAGCCCCGATTCGGAGGCGATGATGCGCACCAGGTCCGCTGCCGCGGCGCCGGATCGGCGCTGCCAACCGGCGATCAGCGCCGAAGCCGACGCCATGCGCGCCCGTGCCGCGCTGCTGTAGGGATAGCGGTCGGGGTCGCCGCAGTCGTGCAGGGCATCCAGCAGGCACGGCCCGTCGAGCGGATCGACGCTCAGCGCGGCGAGCAGGTCGCCGGCGGGATCGCCGGACTTCCGCTCCGGTCCCGCATCCCCGTCCCGCGCCACCGCCCCGACGTCCGCCGCTGCGAGGTGCGCCGCGCGCCGGGCCAGCAGCGCCAGATCGCGATGCCCGATCCGCCACGGCGGCCCCATCAACAGGCCGACGAGCGCGTCGTTGGCGGTCGGGTCCTCCACCAGGCGCAGCGCCCAGACGACCCAGCGCACCTCCGGCAGCGCCAGCAGCGCCTGCTTGCCCATGACCTGGACCGGGATGCTGTTGCGCCGCAGCACGGACACCACCTCGGTCGCCGCATCGTTGGTGCGGGCGAGGACGGCGATGTCGCTCCAGGGCCGGGAGCAGTCCGCAATTCGCTGGGCCAGCCAGTCGAGCTCCTCCGCAATCGTGGGCAGCAGCCCGCACACGACCGTTCCGGAGGCGTTGCGCGCGTCGGGGCGAAGCTGCACAACACCGGTGTGAACGGCCCGCAGCCCTGCCGCGACCTCGTTGGCCAGATGCAGGATATCGGCGCCGGACCGCCGGTTGGTCGCGAGCGTGCGCACCGGCGCGGGTTCGCCGGATCGGCTGGGGAAGTGCTGCGGGAACTCGTCCATGTTGTGCGGGCTCGCGCCTCGCCAGCCGTAGATGGCCTGACAGGGATCCCCGACCGCGGTCACCGGGTGCCCGTCGGCGAACAGCGCCTGCAGCATGCCCCGCTGCGCCACCGAGGTGTCCTGGTACTCATCCAGCAGGACGGTGCGGTGCCGCTGCCGCATCGCGTGCCCGACTTCGGGGTGGCGCCTGGCGAGTTCGGCCCCGAGCCTGACGTAATCGGCGAAGTCCAGCAGCTCTCGGTCCGCCTTCGCACGGCGGTAGCTGCCCACCAGTACCGCCAGCTGCCGGCGCGCAGCCGCCGCGGCCAGCATGCGCTCACCGGTCTTCTGCTGCGGCGCCCGGCTCTCCAGCGACGCGATCAGCACCTCGTCGAAGGCCCGCAGATCCTCGGCTGCGACGTCGCTGTCGGCCAGCAGCGAGTCCAGCTGAAGGATCGCCGCCGCGAGGTCGTGGGGGGTTCCGGAGACCAGTCGGTGGTCCACCTCCGGTCCGGTCGCGATCCGATAGGCCAGTTGGCGCTGCCGCACCGGCGACATCAGCTCGGCGCTCGGCTCCAACCCGATGAACGGCCCGAACTCCCGCAGCAGGCCGCCCGCGAAGGAGTGGTAGGTGGCGACCGCGACGTCGTCGGCCGCCTCCGCGTCCCGGGGCGACAGCTTCCGCAGCGCGGTTCGGATCCGGTGCAGCAGCTCGGCGGCCGCCTTGTTCGTGAACGTCAGGCCGAGCACGCCCGCGGGGGTGACCTGTCCGGTGCCGACCAGCCACACGACGCGGGCCGCCATCACGGTGGTCTTGCCCGAACCGGCCCCGGCCACGATCAGTCCGGGCGACAGCTCCGCGGTCGCCGCGGCGACCTGCTCCCGCGACAGCGGCACCCCGAGCAGTCCCCCCAGATCGTCGGGCAGCAGCGCCGCCGGCTGGTGCGTCATCGGATGACCCCCGGGTTCTTGGCGGGGCACAGCTGCGACACCGGGCAGGCGCGGCAGGCGGCGGACTCGATCGCCGGGAACCGCTCGCTGCGCAGCCGGTCGACCGCCGCGGCCAGCGTATCGGTGAACCAGCCCGAGGTCTCGGGATCGTCCAGCAGCAGCGGGGGCTGCCACAGCACCTTCGGAGCCCGTCCCGAGGCGCCGTCCGCCACGGAGGCCATGAGCAGCCCTGCTCCGGCGGGCGGCTGGCCCGCATTCGGATCGCCGTCATCGTCCAGCGCGCCGGCCTGCGCCGCCAGCTGGTAGCCCGCCAGCTGCACGTGCCGGACCACTTCGGCCCGCGAGGGCGGGGACTTGGCCGTCTTCAGATCGAGCACCGCCAGCGCGGCCCCGCCGGAGCGCACCGCGACATCGGCCTTGCCCCGCAGGCGCACCGCGTCCCCGTCCGGCACATCGACGAGGACCTCGAAGGACCGCTCGGCGAAGACGATCCGATCCGCGTTGGCCTCCTGCCAGGCGAGCAGCCGCAGCAGCGACTCGGCGACCTCCTGCCGTCGCCGCCGGGAGTGCCATGCCGCCTCGAACGGCAGGCTCCCCCACACCCGGTCCACGACCTCGAGCCCTGCGTCGATGTCGCGCGACAGCTCCGCATTGGCCCACGCCTCGTTGACCCGGTGCACCAGGCGGCCGATCCCGGCCGCAGTACCGGCGGGCTTGCCCGCGCCGAGCATCCTGGTCACGTACCAGCGCCAGGGGCAGGCGGCCAGTTCGGTCAGGCCGGTCACGGTGAGCGTCACGGGAAGGTCCGGCGGGCACAACGGGTCGGGCGCCCGGGTCGGGCAGGCCACGCCCCACCACCTGCTGGGCTCCGCCCAGCTGAAGTCCGGGTCGCCGGAGAGCTGCGACAGCCGGGCGACCGCGGCGCTGCGGATCTGCGGCGAGGAGTCGGGGTCGGCGGCGGCGCGGCGCAGTTCGGCCACCAGCCCGGTCGTGGTCAGCCGGTTGCCCCGCACCGTACCCCCGGATCGCGGGTCGACGCCGAGATCCGCCAGCAGCCGCGACGGCTGAGCGCCCGTCGGATCGCGCTGCTCGGCGACCGCTGTCACCACCAGGTGGTGTGCCGCTCTGGTGCACGCCACATGGAACAGGCGCCGCTCATCGGCCGCGTGGGCGCTGCGGGCGGCCTCCGGCGATGCTGCGCCGCCGGTGAGGAGGTCCTCGCCGAGCAGCCCGGTTCCGCCCGCGTCGGACGGCCACACACCTTCCTGCACGCCCGCGACGACCACCAGCGGCCACTGGCGGCCCGTGCTCCGGTGCGCGGTCAGCAGGCAGACACCGGCGGGCTCCGGCCGGCCGCTGCCCATCCGGTCCCCCGGCCAGGGAAGCCGGGGCACGTCGGCGAGGAAATCCAGCACCTGTCGGCCTCCTCCGCGGGCCGGGGAGCGCTGGGCCTCCGCCAGCAGCGCGATGGCTGCGTCGAGGTCGCGGTGGGCCGTTGCCGAGCCCGGACCGGACCCAAGGGCGGTGTTCTGCAGCATCTGGGCCCACGTCCCGGGCCCGGCCGGGTCATCCGACCACAGCGCCCACAGGGGCTCCGCGGCGCCGCTGCCGGATGCGATCAGCCGCGCCGCCTCCCCGATCCGCCGCCGAAGGGCGAGTGCCTGGCGCACCGCCGGGTACCGGTCGGCGTCCACGGCGGCCAGGACCGCCGAGTCCGTCAGCGCTGCGGTCAACAGCTCGTGGGAGCCGCGCGGGGTGCGTCCCTCCGCAACGGCCCGGCTCACCTCGGATCGTCGCAGCGCGATCAACAGGCGCCGCAGTTCGACCGGATCAGCTCCTGCCATCGGCGAGACCAGCATGTCGATGACCCGTTGCCCCGGAGGCTGCCCGACCGGCAGCCCCGCCCCGTGCGCCGCGACCTGCAGCCCGGCGACGAGCAGGGCCACGACCGGTTCGTCGGCCAGCCAGCGCCCGGTCGCCACCCGTTGCACGGGTATCTCGGCAGCCAGCAGCGCCTGCTCCACGGCGATCGCCTGGCCCGCGGTGCGCACCAGCACGGCCGCATCGCTCCACCGCGGCGGTGCGCCGTCCGCCAGCGACGCCGTCGCGAACCTGCGCAGGATGCCCGCGATGCCCGCGGTCTCAGAGACCCCGTCGGGATAGGTGATCAGGTCGACGGTGGTGCGGCCCGGCGCCCGGCGCAGGGCGCGATGGCTGCGCACGACAGACCCCGGCACGCCGGCCATGGGCAGCGCCGCGACCAGGCGATGCCGCAGCGCGTCCAGCTCCGGACCGAAGCGGTGGCATCCCGTCAGGACGACGGGCGGCACCGCATGGGGGAAGAGTTCGGCGAAGTCGGCATGGGACCGCTCAGCGGCGCCGCGGAAGGCGTCGATCACCTGATCCGGGTCGGTCACGGCGATCAGCCGGCCCTCCGGCGGCGCCACGCTGCGCAGCAGCCCGAGCCGCACGGCGTCGAGGGCGCCGTACTCGTCCACACAGATCAGCCGCCATCCCAGCGCTGATGCCGATGCAGCGGCACCCAGCCGGGTCGCCCGCAGCAACAGGTCGGTGTAGTCCATCGCGCCCGCGAGGGCGACCACCTTCCGGTAGCGCCGCCACACGCCGGCCAACGGTTCCCACACCGCTGGGGCCGGTTCCGCCTGCGCGAGGCGATCGGGGCTCCAGCCGGCGAGTGCGGCACGGCCGATGAAGTCCCGGACGGATTCGGCGAAGGCACGGGTGCGCAGGGCGTCGACGAACAGTGCCGGCCAGTCCCGCGGCCTGGTGGCCGCCAGCACATCGGAGATGATCGCGAGCTGGTCGTCGGCGGACAACAGGCGGGGCGGCTGCATCCTGCGCTGCGCCGCGTCCGCGCTCACCATCTGCAGGGCCAGCGAGTGCAGGGTCGTGATCTGCGGGGCCTGGAATCCGGTGCGGGCGACGACCGCGGTGCGCCATCGTCGCGCCGCCGACTGGGACGCCGCGATTCCGAGCATGTGCTCGGCACGCCATCCCGACAACAAGCGGGCGGCGATCGCCTCGATCAGCACAGTCGACTTGCCGCTGCCGGCCGGACCCAGCACGAGCTGCGCCCCGGTGCTGGATTCGACGATGCGGCGCTGCGCGGCGTCGAGCTCGATCTCGGAGCCGCGGAGCTCGTCGCGGGACAGGCTGGCGCTGTGCGCTGCGATCACGCTTCGACACCTCCCGCCCTGTCCGACGCAGTCCATTCGACACCACAGGTCCGGCGCACACGCGCATGCCGAGCCCTCGACACCCTGACGACCGCGAAGGTTTGACAAGATCGATCCATGACGGTCTCGCCTGAGCGGAGTCCGGGGCCGGCGGCACACCCGCCCGCACCCGCCCACGCGGCAGACCCCGTCACCGACTTGGACGAGGCACTTGCCCTGCCGGACGATCCCCCCCGGGACGCGCCCGGTGTGGCGGTCATCGAGGACGGGGTGCTCGAAGCGCGGCTGCGCCGACCGTTGGACCTCGTCCGCCTCTTCATCGGGCTGGTGCTGTGCGTGGTCGTCCTCGCGCTGCTCTGGTTGGCCAGAACCTCGACGGCAGACCTCGACGAGGAGCTGCTCTCCGCTTCCCGCAGTCTGCCGGGCCTGCTCGTGCTGGGCCTCAACGCGATCGCCGGCCTGGGCCTGCTGACCCTGCCGGTGGCGATCGCCATCGACCTGCTGATCCGCCACCGCGGCCGCCAGTTGTTCGACGCCGTCGTCGGCCTGTTCACCGCTGTCGCGGTACTGACGCTGCTATCGCTGTACGTGGAGCAGCTGGGGGCGCAGTGGCTTCAGACAGGGCTCGCCAGCGGCACCCAGCGCCCGGATGACCCGTTCCTGCCGCTGTTCGGGGGACTCGTCGCATTCGTGACAGTCGCCCGGACGCTGGCCCGGCCACGGTGGGAGGCCGTGACGGTCGTCGTGGTCGGGTCCCTGATGCTGGTGTCCTTCATCAGCGGCGGCCTCACCATCGCGGGCATCGTGATCTCGCTGCTGATCGGATGGATGAGCGGCCTGGCAGTGCGATACCTGCTGGGCACACCCACCACGCGACCCTCCGGAGACATGGTCGCCCAGACTCTGGTGCGGGCAGGGTTCGACGTGGAAGTGCTGCGCGCCGAGGAAGGGACCGAGTTCGGCAGGCGGTACCACGCGCAGTTGGCGGGGGGCGGTGAGCTGAAAGTTGTGGTGCTCGACCGGGACCTCGAGGGTGCCGGAATGGCGACCGCGATGTGGCGCAGCCTCCTGCTGCGCACCTCGGTTCGCGAGGCGAACGTCAACATGCGCCGCTCGTTGGAGCAGCGGGCGCTGCTGTCGTATGCCGCGCAGGTGGCGGGGATCCCGGTACCGGCTCTGCTGCTGACCAGCGAGGTCGGCCCGGACTCCGCACTGCTGGTCTACTCCCGGCTGCCGGGCGTCCGGCTGTCGCGGTTGTCGCGGCTGCCCGGGATGCAGATCACCGATGCCGACCTGCACGCGGCCTTCACGACCCTTGCCGCACTGCAACGGGCGCGGATCGCCCATCGCGGCCTGTCCGCGACGAACCTGTTGCGCCTGCCGGACGGCACGATCGCCGTGCTGGGCATGGGCCGAGGGGTGGTCGCTGCCAGCGATGTCGCGCTGCGGATCGATGTCGCCGAACTGTTGGCGACAACCGCGATGCTGGCGGGCCCGGAGCGCGCCATCGCAGCCGGGCTTGAGGTCCTCGGCCTGGAGGAGCTGACCCGCGCCCTGCCCGTGCTGCAGCACGTCGCGCTCAGCCAGCCGACACGTCGCGCCCTGCGAAGCCACCGGGGGCTGATCAACCAGTTGCGGGACTCGTTGATCGAACTCCTGCCCGACGGCGCCGTCGAACAGATCCAGTTGGAACGGGTCAAGCCGAAGACCCTCATCACCCTCATCCTGGGCAGCGTTGCGGGGTACGTGCTGCTCTCGCAGCTGGCATCGGTGGACCTGGTCGGGCTGTTCCGCAGCGCCAACTGGGGCTGGGTCGCAGTGGCCGGAATATGCTCGATCATCACCTACTGGGCAGCAGCCCTGTTGCTGATCGGCTTCGTTCCGGAGCGACTGCGGATCATGCCCACGGTCGGGGCGCAATTCGCCGCCAGCTTCGCCACCCTGATCACTCCGCCGACGCTGGGAGCGGTAGCGATCAACCTCCGCTTCCTGCAACGACAGGGCGTCCATCCTGCACTGGCCACGGCCAGCATCGGGGCATCCCAAGCAGCGGCCATGGTGATGCACATCTCGCTGCTGATCATCTGCGGCGTGGTGGCGGGGACGCAGAGCGACGTGGCGTTCTCCCCGCCGGTCGCCGTGGTGGTGGCCATCGCCGCGGGGGCTGCCGTCATTCTCGGGCTGTTGGCCATCCCCGCGATCAGGGAGCGCATCCGGAAGCGGACCGGCCCGGTGCTGCGCCAGATCGGCCCGCGGCTGCTCACCGTCGTGCAGCAGCCCCGCAAGCTCGCGGAGGGCGTCGGCGGCCTGATACTGCTGAACGTCGCGTATGTCGCCTCACTCGCGGCCTGTGTCTACGCATTCGGCGGCTCCTTGAACGTGGCCGCGATCGCGGTGGTCTACCTCACCGGGTCGGTCGTCGGCCAAGCCGCGCCCACGCCCGGCGGCCTGGGCGCAGTCGAAGCAGCCATGGCCGCCGGATTGACCGCCGCCGGCCTCAACGGCGGGCTGGCGGTCTCGGCCGTGCTGATGTTCCGAGTGGTCACCTTCTGGCTGCCGACGATCCCCGGCTGGCTGTCCTTCAACGCGATGCAGCGCCGGGGCATGCTCTGATCCCGAATTGCGAGGCCTGCCGGTCACGGCTAGACAGGACGGGTGGCCACCCGCGACTACCGGTCCGAGACGCTCACCGTTCACTGGGACAGCGAGTTGTGCATCCACTCCGGCCATTGCGTGAAGGCCTTGCGAGCGGTGTTCGACCCGAAGCGGCGGCCGTGGATCATGGTCGAGAACGCCGAGGACGATCTCATCGCCAAGGCTGTCGAGGACTGCCCCAGTCATGCGCTGACCTACATACCGCACGACGCACCTGATGCCCCGCCGCCCCCGCCGCCCACGACGACGGTGGTCGTCAACGATGACGGGCCGCTGGAGGTGTTCGGCGAGATCGAGGTGATCGACGCCGACGGCCAACTCGTGCGGCGCAGCCAGCACCTGTTCCTGTGCCGGTGCGGCAACTCCAAGAACAAGCCCTA
>CAZECO010000085.1:10779-13549 GCA_964510455.1 uncultured Actinomycetes bacterium | reverse complement strand
TGGTGCAGCACGAGCCAGGTGAAGCCGAAGGTGTCGTTGGTCACATCGACGCGGGGCGGCGCCCCGCCGGAGAGGTCCGGTGCGGCAAGCAGCGCCTCGATCTCGCCGGCAACCTCGCTGAAGGCCTTGCCCGCAGCGGCTCGGAAGGCCACCGATCCGGTGCCGGTGGCGGTCATGCCCATCACCGCCTCCAGGCTCAGCATCGCGCTCGGCAGCCGGAACAGCGCGTCCAGATCCGGCTGCACCGGCTTGGACCGGCCCAGGATGCTGTCGAAGAGCCCCACGTCACTGCCCCAGCTCGTTGGCGATGCGCGCGAGGTTCTCCAGGCGGCGATCCAGCGGCGGATGCGTGGCGAACAGGCTCGCGAGGTCCATGCCCTCCCCGTGACGATGCAGCGCGGGCGCGATCATAAAGGCGTTCACCGGCTCCATCGCCCGCAGGTCCTTGGTGGGGATCTGTCCCATCTCGCCGGTGATCTTCTGCAGGGCACGGGCCAGTGCGGCCGGGTTCCCGGTCATCAGCGCCCCCCCGCGGTCGGCTGCGAGCTCCCGATAGCGCGACAGCGCCCGGGTCAGCATGTACGACACGAAGTAGACCAGGGCGCTGATCAGGATGACGGCCAGGAACACCAGCGCGGAGTTCTGGTCCCGGCGGTCCCGCCCGATGCTGCCCCACATCGCGGTGCGCATGAGGATGCCGGCCACGATCGCGGCGAACGAGGCAACGGTCATCACCGTTACATCGCGGTGCGCGACGTGGCTGAGCTCATGGGACAGCACGGCCTCCAGCTCCTCGCGATCGAGGCGGCGCAGCAGGCCGGTGGTGACGCACACCGCGGAGCGCTTCGGGCTGCGCCCGGTGGCGAAGGCGTTGGGGATATCGGTGTCGGCGATGGCGACGCGCGGCTTGGGCATGTCCGCCAGCACGCAGAGCCGGTCGATGATGCCGTGCAGCTGCGGCGCCTGATCCGGCGACACTTCTCGGGCACGCATGGCCGACAGCGCCATCGAGTCGGAGAAGAACCACTGCGCCCACAGCAGGATCGCCGACAGCACCAGCACGAACACCGCGTTGACGCCCAGGATGATCATCACCACGGCGAAGGCGACGTACAGCACCAGCAGCCCGGTCATGGTGCCGACCATCCGCCGGGTCAGGCCGGGATCGGGGGCATACCGATTCTTCGCCACGACCTCTATGGTGCCGTACCCGCGCGCGATGCGCGCAGATGCGGCTCAGCCCGGGATCAGCCCTTCCCCGGTCAGCATGTCCCGGACCTCCTGCGCGGTCGCATCGGCGGGAGGCAGCACCACATCACTGCCCAGGAGCTCTTCGTCGGCGAGCTGCTGCCCGAGGGATCGGACCTCGTCCAGCAGCGCCGCGAGGGCTGCGGTGAAGCCGTCGCCGTCCAGCGCAGCCTCCAGCGCGGCGTCCAACTCGTTGATCCGAGCCTGGGCCTCATCGGACAACCGGTACTGTCCCTCTCCTGCGATTCGCACGATCATGGAGACCTCCCTCAGACCTGGCTCTGCGGATTGGGGCCGGGCGGGTTGGGCGACGCCGGGGGCGGGGCGGCGCCGATCGCCTGTGTCGGCTCGCCGCCGGTGAGCTCCGCCCGCATCGCGGCCAGCTGCGACTCGACCTCGTTGGTGCTGGCCAGCCGCTCCAGTTCGGTGGTGATGGAGTCCTTGGCGGTCCCGGTCGCGTCATCCAGCGCCCCGGTGGCGAGCAGCTCATCCAGCGCGCCCGCCCGCGCCGTCATCTGCGCGGTGCGATCCTCGGCGCGCTGGATGGCCAGCCCCACATCGCCGAGCTCCTCGGAGATCCCGGTGAACGCCTCGTTGATCTTGGTCTGCGCCTCTGCTGCGGAGTATGTCGCCTTGATGGTCTCCTTCCGTGTCCGGAAGGCCTCCACCTTGGCCTGGAGACGCCGTGAAGCATCGACCAGCTTCTCCTCCTGGGCCTGCAGGCCGGCCAGCTGGGTTTCGAGGTCTGCGAGCTGCCCGGACAGGCCGCTCTTGCGGGTCAGCGCCTCCCGCGCCAGGTCCTCCCGGCCCTGGGCCAGCGCTGCCCGGGCCTGTTGATCGAGCTTGGCGGACTGCTGCTCGATGCCCTGGATCTGGATCTCCAGACGCTTGCGGCTGGTCGCGACATCGGCGACGCCGCGGCGCACCTTCTGCAGCAGTTCCAACTGCTTCTCATAGGAGTAATCGAGGGTCTCTCCCGGATTCTCCATCCTGTCCAGCGTCTTGTTGGCCTTGGACTTGAAGATCATCGTGAACCGTTGCCACAGACCCATGGGCGTGCCTTCCCGATCGGCGGACGTGTCTCGTCGTGACAAGGGTAGTGCCCACGGTGCCGGCGTCGCCGTGCGCCATCACTTGTCATGGATGCGCTGACCTACCCTGGAAGCGTGTTCGGACGCACCCCCAAGGGCCAACAGGACTCCCACGACAGCGATGTCGAGCCGGAGCGGCCCGACCCGCGGGCACCCAAGGGTCGGCCCACTCCCAGTCGCAAGCAGGCGGAGGCGGCTCGCCGCGACGCCAGGAAGATACCGACGGACCCCAAAGCCGCCAAGCGCGCGCAGAAGGAGCGGGCCCGCGAGGAGCGCGCACGGGCCCGCGCCGGCATGATGTCCGGCGATGAGCGCTACCTCCCGGCACGGGATGCGGGCCCGGTTCGCCGGCATATCCGCGATTACATCGATCGGCGGCGCCGGCTCTCGGAGTACTTCGTCTTCATCGCCCTGGGCATCCTGCTCGCCGG
>CAZECO010000085.1:2276-10679 GCA_964510455.1 uncultured Actinomycetes bacterium | reverse complement strand
GGCGCCGGCTCTCGGAGTACTTCGTCTTCATCGCCCTGGGCATCCTGCTCGCCGGATTCATCCCGAACGCTCGGATCCAGACCTGGATCTCGCTGGTGTGGTTCGCCACCACGGCCCTGATCGCCATCGAGATGACCTTGACCCTGGTCCGGCTCAACCGCGAACTGAAGCAGCAGTGGCCACAGAAGGCCGACCGCAAGGGCGGCATGCTGTACGGCGGGATGCGGGCCATGCAGATCCGCAGACTGCGCGTGCCGCCGCCGGCGGTCAAGGCCTCGTTCGGCTCGCCATCCTGACTGTCCGCTCGCCGGCCGACTCGGTCGGGACGTTGCTGGGACGCGGAGACAGCCCATCTCATCGATCTGGTGGCTCAACACTCCCGCCGTGGCCCGCAGGCGCACCCGAAGACCACCCCGGACGCACCGACAAGCCGCCGCGGGTGCCCGATCCCACCTGCGCAATAGACCACCGCCGAACAGTGCGTGGCATCCAGGGGCTCGCAGCGATCGCCTGCCCACCGGCTCGAGTCCAGCCGGTGCACACAGGCGCGTCGGTCAGGGCCTCTCGGTCAGGGGCTGGGTTATCGGGGGGAGGATGCCGCCGCTGTGAGCACCGGGGCCGGGCTTGCTCCTGACCTCGCCGCTGCCCTTCAGGACGACGGCGAGCGTCTTCCAGAGGATGGCCCAGTCGTAGGCCAGCGACCAGTTCTCCACATAGCGCAGGTCGAGTTCGAGGGCCTCATCGAGGCTGAGGAAGTGCCGCTCCGGACCCTTGATCTGCCACAGCCCGGTCAGGCCGGGACGAACCGCCATCCGGAACCAGCCGTGGTCGGGGTAGGCCTCGACCTCGACCGGCAGGGGGGGGCGCGGGCCGACCAGGGCCATCTCCCCCCGCAGCACATTGATCAACTGCGGCAGTTCGTCCAGCGAGTAGCGGCGCAGGATCCGACCGATCGCGGTAACTCGCGGGTCGTTCATGATTGCGATGTGCACGCCGTCGGGATGGGCGTTCAGCGACCTGACCTCGTCGAGGCGCTTGTCGGCATTCACGTCCATAGAGCGGAACTTGATCATCGCGAACGGTTTGCCGTTCTCCCCCACGCGGATCTGCCTGTAGAAGACCGGCCCCCGGTCTTCGAGCACCACGAGGCCCGCGATGATCAACAGCACCGGCCCGAGCAGGAGGAGGCCGAACGCGGCCAGCGATCGATCGATCGCGCTCTTCACCGTACGGGCCAATCCGCTGATCTGTGGATGTGCGATCTGGAGCAGGGGCAGGCCGTCGACGGGACGCACCATGAACCGCGGCCCGGACACATGCAGGCTCATCGGCTTGATCAGAAGATTGACATGACGGTCCGCGAGCGCCCACATGAGGTCGCGCATCTCCACCGAATCCAGGTCCACCGATCGCAACAGCACGACTTCGTCGGCGTCGAACAGTTCCGCCGCGGCGGCGATGTCGCTGCCCTTGCGGTGGTCGGGAATGAAGTCGGAAACCGGCGCACGGTCGTTCGGAGGGATCAGGGCTCCGACGACCTTGGTCCCATGGAACGAGGTCCGCGACACGAGTTGGGAAGTCGCCTCCACGGCAGCGGTCGGCCCGACGAGGAGGGCCCGGTTCATGCCTTGGCCGGAACGGCGCCGACGGTGCAGCAGCCCACGCACGCAGCGGCGCCACACGAGAGTCATTCCGGTGGCCGCAAGGAGCCCGAGCACCAGGCCGCGCCCGTTCGGCAGCTGCGCGATCGAGCTGATGGCTGCGACCATCCCCACGGCTACCATGCCCGCGACTGCGACGCGCCGGTACTCCTCGACGCCCTCGCCGAACAGGTTCCAGTCGTATGCCCGGCCGAATCCGAGCCAGAGCACCCACGCGATCGCCATCAGGAAGGGGAGACCGGTGACGACTGCGAGCGAGTTCGGGTGGGGTGTGACGTCGAGGGCGATGGCCGCGGCCAGTGCGCCGACGACCGCGTCGCCCGCGCCGGCGATGGCCGTGAACTTCCGGCGCCACCTGCGCCTGGGGAGGGATCTCGCGCTGGCGCGGCCGCCGCTGATGGAACTGCGACCCTCGAATGGTCGCGCATCTATGGCCACGTGTCCCCCCTGCGTCGTCCGCCCGGATACCCGTCCCGGGTTCCAACGCCCCCACTCACTGCAGGCGAGTGACGGCCCAGTCAGAAGTCTCAACCGTCACCCTACGTCACGATCGCACGATACCCAAGTACTTGGGAAGCATCCGCTGCCATGGTGTTGGTCACGCTACTGTTTCGCTGTGGAGTACCGGCGATTGGGTCGCAGCGGCCTGAAGATCAGCGAGCTCGCATACGGGAACTGGATCACCCACGCGTCCCAAGTTGCCGAGGCCCAGGCGAAGGAGTGCGTTCACGCCGCGCTGGACGCAGGTATCACAACATTCGATACGGCAGATGTCTATGCAGGCACCCAGGCCGAGGCTATGCTCGGACGGTTGCTGAAGGGGATGCGGCGGGACGGCCTGGAGATCTTCACCAAGGTCTACTGGCCGACAGGACCAGGGCGTAATGACTCTGGGTTATCACGCAAGCATATCTTGGCGTCCGTCGAGGGCTCCTTGCAGCGGCTTCAGACGGACTACATCGATCTGTACCAGGCCCACCGCTTCGACCATGAGACGCCGCTGGAGGAGACCCTGCGGGCCTTCGACGATCTCGTCCGGTCCGGCAAGGTGCGATACGTCGGGGTGTCGGAGTGGACGGCGGAACAGATCGACGACGCCGTCTCGATCGCCGCTGAGCTGGGGTTGGACCGGATCGTCAGCAACCAGCCGCAGTATTCGATGTTGTGGCGGGTGATCGAAGGGAAGGTCATCCCGACGTCTGCCCGGCACGGGATCGGCCAGATCGTCTGGTCTCCGCTCGCCCAGGGCGTCCTCACCGGCAAGTACCTGCCCGGCCAGCCGCTGCCGCTGCACACGCGCGCCGTGTCCAAGGAAGGATCGGCCTACATGCGGCGGTTCATCACCCCGGAGATTCTCGCGCGCGTGCAGGAGTTGAAGGTGATCGCGTCGGACATCGACATCACGCTCGCCCAACTGGCGCTGGCATGGGTGCTGCACAACGACAACGTCTCGGCGGCCATCATCGGGGCGACCAAGGGGGAACAGGTGCGGGAGAACATCAGGGCCTGCGGGGTGACGCTGTCGGACGACGTCCTGGCGCGGATCGATGACGTGCTCGGCGACGTGGTCGAGCACGATCCGGCGCGGACCGCGTCGCCCAACCCACGGCCGTAGCGATGGACTGGTACTGGCTGCTGCTGGATGCCGACGGCGCACCGATGCAGGCTCCCGACGTGATGAGCCCCCAGCAGCGCTTCCCATCCCAGTCCGACGCCGAGACCTGGATCGGCGAGAGTTGGCCGGATCTGCTCGCCGCAGGGGTCGCCGCAGTCAGCCTGGTGGAGGACCAGCGATCCGTTTACGGTCCCATGAGCCTGCGCCCCGGGCCATGAGCTGGGCCGAGCGCGGTCTTCGTCGGTTCGCTGTGGCACACTGATGCCACCCGAACACCTTCCGTATCTGGGGGAAGCCGGTGCGAATCCGGCGCTGTCCCGCAGCCGTGAGCGGCATCTGCCGCGAGTCGGAGCACCCAGCGGCAAGGCATCGGCTCGCAACTGTCGCGGTCAACGGTTGGAGCCCGGCGCGGACGCCCCGTCCGAACCGCCTCAAGCCGGTGGCCCTAGCTGAGAGGCCACCCGTGGAATCAACCGCATCGCGCGCCGGTCGTGGAATGCTGGTCGTGCTCGCCGCCCTGCTGCTGCCCCTGCTGGCATCAGCCCCAGCCCATGCCGAGGACGCCTACCGCTACTGGACCTATTGGTGGGGCGCCGCCGACGGCAGTTGGGAGTACGCGTCCACCGGACCCGATCAGCGCACCGTCAACGATGGCGACGTCGAGGGGTGGCTCTTCGTGGCCAGCGCCGATCCGGTGCCCGCCACACAGCCCGGCGCCGAGCCCGACTTCGCAGCCCTGTGCCCGGACGGGGAGCCGATCCCCGGCCAGGTCCGGGTCGGAGTCGTCATCGACTTCGGATCCACGGCGGACACTCCGGACGGGGACTCGATCCCGGAGGGCGAGAATCCGCAGCAGCAGTGCGTCACCGTGCCGCAGGGCAGCACCGGGGCGCAGGTCCTCGCCGCGGCCGCCGACGTGCGGACCGAGTCGGGTGCGGTGTGCGGCATCGCGGGCTATCCGAGCACCGGGTGCTTCGAACTGGTGCAGGCGGCGTCGCCGGATGCCGAACCCGCGGATGAGGCCGAGCAGGCCTCGGGCTTCCCGGTCTGGCCGGTCGTCGCCGGGCTGGTGCTCGCGGCGGCGATCGTCGTCCTGCTCGTGGCGCGCCAGCGGGGACCGTCTGGTTCATGACGGTGGCCAGCGCCTGGGGGTTACCGAGCCGGCATGCCATCGGCAGCGGGGCGCCGGCCCGTTGGCTGCACCCCGGGGCCTGGTGGCTGTGGGCACTGGGACTTGCCACCGCCGCCTCCCGTTCGACGAACCCGGTGGTACTGGGCCTGCTGATCGCCGCCTGCGCGGTTGTCGTGCGCGCCAGACGGCCGAACGCGCCCTGGGCGAGGTCGTTCACGTTCTTCCTGGTCCTGGGCTGCATCGTGATCGTCATCCGGGTGGTCACCCAGCTGCTGTTCTCCAGCGGGGCGAACGGGCCGCTGCTGTTCACCCTGCCGCAGATCGGCCTGCCGGCGTTCGCCGCGGGGGTGTCCATCGGCGGGCCGGTCTACCTCGGGGATCTGATCTACGGCTTCATCGACGGACTGCGCCTGGCTGCGCTGCTGATCTGCATCGGCGCGGCCTCGGCGCTGGCATCGCCGTCCCGGATGCTGAAGTCGGTGCCCGCGGCGCTGTACGAGTTGGGCGTCGCGGTCGTGGTCGCCCTGACCTTCACACCGCAGTTGGTGTCCGACATCATCCGGGTGCGGGCGGCGCAACGGCTGCGGGGGCGCAGCGTCAACGGATTGCGCGGATGGTGGTCCGCCGTGGGGCCGGTGATCAACGGGTCCCTGGAGCGCAGCGTCCAACTCGCCGCAGCGATGGACTCCCGCGGGTACGGCCGCCAGGCACAGGTGCCCGCCGCGGTCAGGCGCGGCACCGCGGCGCTGCTGCTGCTCGGAGTCGCCGGGGTCCTCCTGGGACTGTTCGGCACCCTCAGCGGCGGGCAGGCGTCGGACTCCGGCCCCCCGCTGATGGTCGCCGGGGCGTCCCTGGCCGTCGCCGGGCTGGCGTTGGCGGGCCGCCGCCAGGTCCGCACGACCTACCGGCCCGACCCCTGGGGCCTGGCCGAATGGCTGGTCGTCGCCAGCGGCGTCGCGACGGCCGCCGTGTTCGTCGCCCTGGCCGGGCAGCCCGGTTCGGGGCTGGCCATGCAGCTGTCGCCGCTGGCCCTGCCCGAGTTGTCGGTCGCCGTGCTGCTGGCCTGCCTGGTCGCGACCCTCCCTGCGCTGGTGGCCCCCGCCGTCCCCGAGGCGGTGCGGCGATGACCGGTGAGCACATCGTCTCGTTCGATGCCGTCAGCATCACCTACCCCGGACAGAGCGCACCGGCGATCGCGGATGTCACCCTGGATGTGCAGGAGGGCGAGTTCCTGCTCATCGTGGGTCCCACGGGCTCCGGCAAGTCGACCCTGCTGGCAGCGATCAACGGGCTGGTGCCGCATTTCACCGGCGGCACGCTGCAGGGCAGCGTCACCGTCGCCGGGCGGAGCACCGCGCACCACCCCCCGCGGGAGCTGGCGGACGTCGTCGGCATGGTCCCGCAGAATCCCATGGCCGGCTTCGTCACCGATACCGTCGAGGACGAGCTGGCCTACACCATGGAGTCCCTCGGCGTGCCTCCCGCCGTGATGCGGCGCCGTGTGGAGGAGATCCTCGACCTGCTCGGCCTGACGGACCTGCGGTCGCGGCCCCTGCTGGCCCTGTCGGGCGGGCAGCGCCAGCGGGTCGCGATCGGCGCGGTCCTGACGGCGCACCCGGCGGTCATCGTCCTCGACGAACCGACGTCCGCCCTCGACCCCGGGGCTGCCGAGGAGGTGCTGGGCTCCCTGCAGCGGCTGGTGCACGACCTCGGCCTCACCGTGATCATCGCCGAGCACCGGCTGGAGCGGGTGGTGCAGTACGCCGACCGCATCGCGGTCCTGCCGGGGCCGGGCCGTCCGTTCGCCGTGGGGGATCCGAGCGCGATGATGATCGGCTCACCGGTCGCCCCGCCGGTGGTCCAGCTGGCCCGGGCCGCCGGCTGGTCCCCGCTGCCGCTGAGCGTGCGTCAGGCGAGGCGCTTCGCGCCGGCGCTGCGCCGACAACTGGCGGATCGCCAACCGGCCACCCGTCCCGCACCCGTGGGCGGCAGCATCCCGATCGCGACCACCCGCCTGCTGGGGGTGTCCTACGGCCGCCTGGCGGCGCTGCGAGACGTGTCCCTGGACTTCCTGTCCGGTGAAGTGGTGGCGCTGATGGGCCGCAACGGCGCCGGCAAGTCCACCCTGCTCGCCGCCCTCACCGGGACGGTGGAGCCGACCCGCGGCCTGGTCCGCGTGCTCGGCCGCGACCCCGCCACCCTCACCGGGCGCGAACTCGTGCGGCGCGTGGCCATGGTCCCGCAGGATCCGGCCGACCTGCTCATCGCCGAACGGGTGGACGCCGAGTGCGCCCTGGCCGACCGCGACGCCGGCGCGCCCCCGGGGACAGCTCGGGCGCTGCTGCGGCGCCTGGCTCCTTCCATCGCGGACGGGACCCATCCGCGGGATCTCAGCGAGGGCCAGCGGCTGATCCTCGCCCTGGCGGTCGTGCTGACGGGCGACCCTCAACTGTTGCTGCTCGACGAGCCGACCCGCGGCCTCGATTACGCCGCGAAGGATGTGCTGAGCCAGATCCTGCTCGAGCTGCGGGCGGCCGGCACGACGGTCGTCCTGGCCACGCACGACGTCGAACTGGCCGCCGAGGTGTCCGACCGGGTGGTCGTCCTGGCCGATGGCGAGGTGGTCGCCGACGGCGTGTCCCACGAGGTCGTGGTCGGCTCTCCGATGTTCGCGCCGCAAGTCTCCAAGATCCTGGGCGAGGGTCGCTGGCTGACCGTGCGCCAGGTCGTCGAGGCGGTGAGTGCATGAACACCGCGCTGCCGATGACCCGCCGGTCGGTTGCTGCCCTGTGCGCCGCGTCCGGGGTCGGCCTGGTGGCGTTCTTCTGGCCGTTCGTGGCGGCGCCGGAGTCAGCCGCGGTGGCTCACGCCGCCGACGCCCCGTTCGTCTTCGCCGCTCTGATGCCGGTGATCCTGGCCGTGGCGCTGAGCCAGATGACCACGCCCGGCTCCGGCGCCAAAGCCGTCGCGATGCTCGGGGTGCTCGCGGCCATGGTGGCGGCGCTGCGGCCGTTGGGCGCCGGCCACGCCGGACTGGAGCCGTTCTGGTTCATCATCATCGTCGGCGGCCGCGCGCTCGGGCCGGGATTCGGGTTCTCGCTGGGCTGTGTCGGGGTGTTCGCCTCCGCGCTGCTCACCGGCGGGTTCGGCCCCTGGGTGCCGTTCCAGATGATCGGCGCCGCCTGGGTGGGGATGGGTGCGGGGCTGCTGCCCCGGGCGCTGTCCGGACGCGCGGAGATCGTGGCTCTCGCCGCGTACGGCGCCGCTGCCTCGGTGGTGTTCGGGTTCCTGCTCAACGCCTGGTTCTGGCCGTACTTCACCGGCACCGGCACCAGCTTCGAGTTCGTTCCCGGTGCTCCGCCGCTGGAGAACCTCGGCAGACTCATCGCCTTCAGCCTGGTGACCTCGCTGGGATACGACCTGCCCCGGGCGCTGCTGACCGCCGGCCTGACGCTGGTCGCCGGCGGCCCCTTGTTGCGCGCGCTGCGCCGTGCGGCTCGGAGGGCGAACTTCGCCGCCGCCCCCGACTTCCACGACGGCGCGGCCGTCCGAGCCCCCGCATGACCCCCGGCGCGCACCGCTGCCTGGTGCTGGGAGGGGCCCGATCGGGCAAGTCCGCATGGGCGGAGCGGCGGCTGCGTTCCGACGCCGTGCGCTACCTCGCAACCGGGTACGGCGCGGCGGATGACCCGGAGTGGGCGGCGCGGCTGCGCCGGCACCGGGGGCGCCGGCCGGCTGCGTGGGAGACGTTCGAGACCCTGGACCTGGCGGCAGCCTTGCGCAGCACCGATCGGCGGCCGCTGCTTATCGATTGCCTCACCCTGTGGCTCACTCGGACCATGGACGAGTCGCAGGTGTGGGACCTGCCGGTGGACCGCGCCGGAGCGGCGATCGGGCCGGCCATCGACGAACTGGTGGCGGCGCTGTCGTCGTGCTCCTCCGAGGTGGTGATGGTGTCCAACGAAGTCGGATCCGGGGTGGTGCCTGCGACCGCC
>CAZECO010000085.1:0-2176 GCA_964510455.1 uncultured Actinomycetes bacterium | reverse complement strand
CGAGGTGGTGATGGTGTCCAACGAAGTCGGATCCGGGGTGGTGCCTGCGACCGCCTCGGCGCGGCTGTTCGCCGATCACCTCGGAGAGCTCAACTGCCGCATCGCCGCGGCCTGCGATGAGGTGGTGCTGCTCGTGGCCGGGATTCCGCTCCCGATCAAAGGACCGGTTCCGGCGTGGCGCAAGGGGCAGTTGTGACACAGGTGCCGCCGCTGGACGCGGATGCGATGGCCGCGGCAACCGCGCTGCAGTCGACCTTGACCAAGCCGCCCGGTTCGCTGGGGCTGCTGGAGGACCTGGCGATCTGGCTCGCCGGAGCACAGGGAGCCTGTCCGCCCGAGCCCGTCACCGACGCGCGAGTGGTCATCTTCGCCGGGGACCACGGCATCGCCACGGCCGCGCACACCTCCGCCTACCCCAGCGGCGTCACCGCGCAGATGGTCGCGAACTTCGTGGCGGGCGGGGCTGCGGTGAACGTGCTGGCCGGGCTGCACCATGCCTCGGTCCGGGTGGCCGACCTCGCGGTGGACAGCGACTACGGGGACCTGCCCATCCCCGCTTCGGTGACCCGGCACAAGGTGCGCCGCAGCAGCCAGCCGTTGGATCGCGCCGACGCACTGACCCGGGAGGAGGTCGACGCTGCGCTGTCGGCCGGCTCCGCGATCGCCGACGAGGAGATCGACGCCGGATCCGACCTGCTGATCGCCGGGGACATGGGGATCGGCAACACCACCGGCGCCGCCGCCATCATGGCCAGGATGACCGGCGCGGATGTGGCCGCTGTTGTCGGTCGGGGCACCGGAATCGACGACGACACCTGGATGCGCAAGACCGCGGCGATCAGGGACGGGCTGTTCCGCACCCGCCACGACTCCCCCGACCCCGTGCTGGCGTTGCAGCGGCTGGGCGGGGCCGACATCGCAGCTGTTGCCGGCTTCCTTGCACGCGCGGCGGTGCGCGCCACGCCCGTCCTGCTCGACGGGGTCATCTCGGCGACCGCCGCGCTGTTGGCGGAGCGGATGCAGCCCGGGTCGGTGCAATGGTGGCGGGCCGGGCACCGCTCGACCGAGCCGGCACAGCAGCGCGCGCTGCAGGAGCTGGGCCTGCGTCCCCTGCTGGACCTGCAGCTGCGGCTCGGGGAAGGGACCGGAGCGCTGCTGGCCCTGGGCCTGGTCCATGCGGCCGTCGCGATCATGCGCGACATGGCGACCTTCGAGTCGGCCGGCGTCTCCACCGCGCTGCCGGGCAGCAGTTGACACCCGCAGCTCCAGGTCTGCTGGTGGACCTGCGCGCCGCTCTGACGTTCTTCACACGAGTCCCGGCGGGCGGGGTGGACCTCGAGGCGATCCGGCCGCAGCGGGTGCTGTTGTTCGGACCGCTGATCGGCGTCGTACTCGCAGCTGCGGCGGCACTGGTCGGGTGGGCGCTGGTTGAACTGGTCGGGGCTCCGATCGCGCCGCTGATCGCAGCCGTGGCCGCGATCGCTTCGATCGCCTATCTGACGCGCGGGCTGCACCTCGACGGGTTGGCGGACCTGGCGGACGGGCTCGGTTCGCACCGGCCGCCGCAAGAGTCGATCGCGGTCATGCATCGCTCCGATATCGGTCCGTTCGGCGTGATCACACTGACGCTGACGCTGCTGCTGCAGATCTCGCTGCTCGCCGGCATGATCGCGGCGGGGTACGGCTGGCTCGGATTGGCGGTTGCGCTGCCGGCAGGGCGTCTGGCCGCGGTGTGGCTGTGCCGACCGGGCGTTCCCGCGGCCCCGGGGTCGAAACTGGGCACCTGGGCGGCCCGGACCGTGCCGGTGACCGTGGCCTTGGTCGTCACCCTGCTGGTGCTCGCCGGTTCGGCGGCGCTGTCGTGGTGGTCGGCCGGCTCGCCGGACGCTGCCTGGTCGGCGGCCGCCGCGGTCGCGGTTGCCTGCGGCTGCTCTCTGGCGATCGGCGCGGTTGCCGTCCGCAGATTCGGCGGGATCACCGGGGACGTCCTGGGCGCAGCGATCGAACTGGGCCAGACCGCCGCTCTCCTAGTGCTGGCCATCGGCATGTTGTGACGGCCGGGGGACTCGTTGCGGGCGCACCGGTGTGCGGGCGTGCTGCGCGCCCGGCCCGGGTGGGTGTCCGGGTCGGGTGCGAAGGGTTGGTGGGTGGTTATCGGATGCGGGGCAGGATCCAC
>CAZECO010000084.1:4827-13602 GCA_964510455.1 uncultured Actinomycetes bacterium | reverse complement strand
GGACACGCAACACCTCATTTTCGGCTTCAGGTGTTGCGCTGATCAATTGAGTCCGGGGGGCGGATCGCCCGCGACACGCCGTCGGGAGCCCACGCTGCGGGTGCAAAGCCCCGGATCGGGTGCATCTACCGGCCGCGGATCGCCGGAAACACCCCTCGCGACGGGTGCAAAGCCCCGCAACGGGTGCATCTGCCCGCCGACCCACCGGCACCGCGGGTCCCGCGGTCCGCCGTCCGGTACCGAACCCGCACACCCCGCCAACCCGCACACCCCGTCATTCTCCGGCGCCATCGAAGTACGAAGGGCGATCGGCGCGCCTGCGCGGTCGAGGCCGGTTCAGCCGTCATCCTGGTCTCGTTCGCGGGCGCCGAGCGGTTCGGTGTCGGTGCGCGAAGGCCGAGCGCGCCGTCCGGGGGCGCGTCGGCCCAGTCGCGATGTTCGGGGAGAGGGAGCCGTGACCAGGATTACGACGTCGCCGGGTCTCTCGGGCTCGTCGTCCGTCGGATCCGGCTCCCGCCTGCTCAGCTCGTTGCTGGCGGTGGTCGCGTCGGTCGTCGGAGTGGCGATGGGACTGCTCGTCTTCCGCCACGTCGCAGGCCTGGGCACCGGGGCGCCGCTGGTGAACGATCTCCTCGCGCTGGACGCCGGCCCCCACCCGACCACCCCTTCTCTGCGTGCTGCTGCGGCCGACTCGGGCTCGCAGCTGCTCCATTTCGCCGGTCTGGTCTGCTCCATCGGCGCTGCCGTGATGCTGCTGCTCGGCGTCGGGCTTGTTGTTGCCGGACACCGGCATCGGCGGGTGTCCCGCAGGCTGACCACGATCGGGCTCTGGCTGGCGCTGCTGGTCAGCCTTGCCGCAATGCTGCCCGTCGGCGGCCATCCGTTCGTCCTGGGACTGGCCGAGGACTCCGTGGGTGGCCCGGCGACGGCGCAGTGGCCTGCTGTCTCCCGGGCGTTGGCCATCGCGGCCGGGGCGGGCCTGCTGCTGGCGTCCATCGAGGCGGGACCGCGCCGCCGGGCCGAGTCGGCAGCCCGCTTGGCGGGCTGATCCTGCGGGGGCGCCGGGTCCCGATGGTGAGGACCCACCTGGGAATCGGGGATACTACGCATGGGTAACAACGCTGCCCGCATGCCTGATCCGGGAGGGGACGATTTCTGATGGCGCGTCTGGCTCAGACCTCAGGGTTGACCGAAGAGCAGTCCTACATGCTGGCTGCCGTCCACGACTTCGTGGAGAAGGAGATCATCCCGAACGCGAACGCCCTCGAGCATGCCGATGAGTACCCGACCGACATCGTGGAGGGCATGAAGGAGCTCGGCGTCTTCGGCCTGATGATCCCGGAGGAGTACGGCGGGCTCGGGGAGTCCCTGCTGACCTACGCCCTGGTGGTGGAGGAGATCGCGCGCGGCTGGATGAGCATCTCCGGGGTGATCAAC
Source organism: uncultured Actinomycetes bacterium (assembly GCA_964510455.1). Taxonomy (GTDB): domain Bacteria; phylum Actinomycetota; class Actinomycetes; order S36-B12; genus CAVXYG01. The sequence goes on along the minus strand of CAZECO010000084.1, from coordinate 12,165 downwards.
ACGCACTTCATCGTCGCCTACATGATCATGCAACACGGGACCCCGGAGCAGAAGCAGAAATACCTGCCGGCGATGGCTACCGGCGAGGTGCGCGGCGCCTTCTCGATGTCCGAGCCCGGCTGCGGTTCCGATGTCGCCGCGATCACCAGCAAAGCGGTGCGCGACGGCGATGAATACGTGCTCAACGGCCAGAAGATGTGGCTCACCAACGGCGGTTCGTCCACCCTGGTCGCGGTCCTGGTCCGCACCGACGGCGAGGCCGACGCCGGCGCCTCGGTGTACCGGAAGATGAGCACCTTCCTGATCGAGAAGCCGGCCGGCTTCGGCGAGGTCCGACCCGGCCTGACCATCCCGGGCAAGATCGACAAGATGGGGTACAAGGGCGTCGACACCACCGAGCTGGTGATGGACAACGTGCGCCTGTCGGCCGACGATCTGCTCGGCGGGACTCCCGGCAAGGGCTTCTACCAGATGATGGACGGCGTGGAGGTGGGCCGCGTCAACGTGGCCGCCCGCGCCTGCGGCGTGGCGCTGCGGGCCTTCGAGCTCGGCGCGGAGTACGCCCAGCTCCGCGAGGCCTTCGGCAAGCCGATCGCCCAGCACCAGGCGGTGCAGTTCCGGCTCGCCGAGATGGCCACCAAGGTCGAGGCGGCGCACCTGATGATGGTCCGCGCGGCCCGTACGAAGGATTCGGGTCAGCGCAACGACCTCGAGGCCGGCATGGCCAAGTACCTCGCCAGCGAGTACTGCAAGGAGGTCGTGGAGGACTCGTTCCGGATCCACGGCGGCTACGGCTACTCCAAGGAGTACGAGATCGAGCGGCTGTTCCGCGAGGCCCCGATGCTGCTGATCGGGGAGGGGACCGCCGATATCCAGCGGATGATCATCGGCCGCAGGGTCCTCGAGGAGTACCAGCTGCGCACGTGACGGGCCTGACCACCACAGGGAGGAACCATGGCCGAGTTCGGGCCCGATGCGTTCGGAGCGGCGGCTCGCCGGCCCGTCCTGGCCAGCTTCACGCACTACTCCGAGGCGCAGGAGGCAGTCGACAGGCTCAGCGACAACGGATTCCCGGTGCAGAACGTGGCCATCGTCGGCGTCGATCTGCGGATGGTCGAATCGGTGCTCGGGCGTTGGTCGTGGGGGAGGTCGGCCCTGTCGGGGATGGCGACCGGCGCATGGTTCGGGATGCTTGTGGGCCTGTTCGTCAGCCTGTTCGCCACCGCGGAGCCGCAGACATCGCGCCTGTTGTTCATGGGTCTGCTGTACGGCGCCGGATTCGGCATCGTCTTCGGTCTGATCAACTACGCAGTCTCCCGCGGCAGGCGGGACTTCGTCTCCCGACAATCGTTGGTGGCCACCAGATACGACGTGCTGTGCGAGGCGGCGGTGATCGCGCAGGCGCGGGCCATCCTCGACGCCGGGAGGAACGTCTGGCCGCCGCCGCTCCCGCAGGAGGAGCGGCCCCCGGGTGCGGACAACCAGGGCCCGCCGTCGGTCTCGTAGTGTCCCGCCACGCCCGGCACAGTAGCCTTGCAGCATCAGCGGGAGGTGAGAACGTGCCGAGTGTGGTGTGTCCCCGCTGCGCGCGGACGCTGCTGCCTCCGACGCTCGTGGAGCATGACTACCGATGTCCGCTGCACGGCCGGGTCGCCGGGCTGGCCTCCGCCATCCGGTTCCATGCGGCGCAGGTCGCCGGACTGGCCAGGCGCAGCGAAGTCCCGATCTGGTACCCGGCGCCGATGCCGGACAACTGGCTGTTCACGGGGCTGCGCTGGGCCGAGACCCCGCGCCGGAAGGCGGAGGCGGTCGTGGTCGCCGTCAGCGGCAAGGGCCTCACCGAAGGTCCCACCGATGTCGTGATCGTGGCCGAGCAGCCGGGGTGCGGGCTCGGCGCGACCTATGCCGGCATCCACGAACCTGATCCGGATGCGTCCTGCTTCGCAGGCCCGGCGGCGGCGCGGGTCCGCACCGGCCACCGGGCCACCGGCCTGTGGTCGGTGGACACCCCCGGCGATCGGGTGGCGTTCGTCGGCGAGGCGGACGGGGACTGGCTGTGGATCATCGGCTGGCCGGACTCCGCATGGAGCCTGGTGACCGACGATCTGCGGCTCGCCGACGGGCGGGTCGACGACTCGTACAGCCAGTTCGGGGTGGGCGCCATCAACCCCCGGCTGATGGCTTCGGAGCGGCACGATGCCACGTAGGGGCGATCAGGGACTGGTTGTGGTGGCCAACCGGCTGCCTGCCGAATGGGACGCCGAGGAGGGCTGGCGGCCATCCCCGGGCGGACTGGTCAAAGCGCTGGAACCTGCGCTGCGGGGCAGGCCCGCGGTGTGGGTGGGTTGGAGCGGCAGGTCCGCGCAGGAGCGGGCAGCGGATACCGGGCCGATGCCGTCCATCTACGATTTCGAGCTCGACGAGGTCATGCTCACCGAGGAGGAGATCGCCGGCTACTACGACGGATTGAGCAACGGCGCGCTGTGGCCGCTGTACCACGATGCGATCGTGCGCCCGACCTTCCACCGGGCCGAGTTCGAGGTCTACCGGTCGGTCAACGAACGATTCGCGCGGCGGGTAGCCGAACGCGCCGGCCCCGGTGCCACCGTGTGGGTCCACGACTACCAGCTGCAGCTGCTTCCGGCGATCCTGCGGCAGCTGCGGCCGGACCTGCGGATCGGCTTCTTCCTGCACATCCCCTTCCCGCCGGTGGAGATCTTCAGCCAGCTGCCGTGGCGCCGGCAGATACTGCTCGGGCTGCTCGGGGCCGACCTGATCGGATTCCAGACCCAGGGGGGCGCCCTGAACTTCCTCAGCCTGGTGGGCCGATTCCTGGCGCTGCGTCCCGGGGGCGACCGCGTGGTGGTGGACGAGATCACCGGGGCGCGCACGGTGCGGGTCGATGCGTTCGGCATCGGGATCGATGCCGAGTATTACGCGTCGCTGGCCGCCAGCGAGCCGGTCCGGGAGCGGGCCCGTCAGATCCGGCTGGACCTGAACTGCAAGACCCTGCTGCTGGGCGTGGACCGCCTCGACTACACCAAGGGCATCGATGTGCGGGTGCGGGCGGTGGGGGAGCTGATGGAGGACGGCCAGCTCCCGGTGGAGGACACGGTGTTCCTGCAGGTCGCCACGCCCAGCAGGGAGGGCGTGGCGGAGTACCAGCGGATCCGCAACGAGGTCGAGCTGCTGGTCAGCCGGATCAACGGCGACCTGGGCAGGGTCGGCTCCCCGCCGATCGTCTACCTGCACCAGAACGTGGACAGCGCCGAGCTGGCGGCGATGTACGTCGCGGCGGACGTCATGCTGGTCACCCCGCTGCGGGACGGGATGAACCTCGTCGCCAAGGAGTACGTGGCCAGCCGGGTGGACGGCCGGGGGGCCCTGGTGCTCAGCGAATTCACGGGGGCGGCGGGGCAGCTGACCGACGCGTGGCTGGTCAACCCCTACGACATCCGCGGAGTCAAGGACAGCATCCTGCAGGCCGTGGCCGCCGGCTCGCAGGAGTCGTCGCGCCGGATGCGCGCGCTGCGGCATTCGGTGTTCGAGTACAACGTGCAGCGCTGGGTGCGGGACTTCCTGGGGTGCCTGGAGGAATCATCCTGAACGTGCCGCAGGATCTCGCCGACCGGGGCATCGACGGTGTGGCGGCAATGCTCGCCGCGACCGAACGACTCCTGGTCGGCTGCGACTTCGACGGAACACTCGCCCCGATCGTCGGGCAGCCCGATGCGGCGCGGGCGCTGCCCGGCGGCCTGGCGGCCCTGCAAGCGCTCGCCGCACTGCCGCGGACCCACGTCGCCATGCTGTCCGGGCGGGCCCGCGGCGATCTGGCCCGGCTGGTGGGCAACCTGCCGGGCATCATGCTGATCGGCAGCCATGGGGCGGAGTGGGGCACCGACCTCGGCGAGACCCTGACCGGGGAGCAGGGGCGCCTGCTGCGGGAGGTGATCCGTTCGGTCTCGCGGATCGCCGCGGGCGTGCCGGGTGTCCTGCTCGAGAAGAAGCCCGGGTCGGTGGCGGTCCACGTGCGCGGCGCGTCGCGGGGCGATGCCGCAGCCATCCTGGAGGCTGTGGGCGCCGGACCCGCGCAGCTGCCGGGCGTCGCGGTGATCCACGGCAAAGAAGTGCTCGAGCTATGTGTCGTCGAGGTGAACAAGGGCGCTGCCATCAGCAGGCTGCAGGATATCTTCGGACCGACCGCGACCACCTACCTGGGCGATGACACCACCGATGAATCGGTCTTCGAACGCCTGGGCGAGTCCGACGTCGGGTTCAAGGTCGGACCGGGTCCTTCGATGGCCGACTTCCGGCTCGATGGTCCTGCCGATGTGGTGGCGGCATTGGCGGTGCTGGCGCAGCGGCGCCGCGCCCTGATCGGATCAGCGCAGCGGCAGCTCGGCCCACACGATCTTGGTCGTTCCGTCTGAAGTGCAGCCCCAGCGCCGGGACAGGGCGGAGATCAGATGCATCCCGCGGCCGTTGGTGGCGCTGCTGTCCGCCAGTCGCGGCGTGGGCACCGCGCCTGCAGCGGCGTCCTGCACCGCGACCACCAGGTGGTCCGGGGTCGTCCCGAGGGTCAGGACGATCGGCGCGGCACCGTGCCGCAGAGCGTTTGCAACGAGTTCGCTGCCCACGATCTCGGCGTCGTCGATGCTCTCGGGCAGGTCCCAGTCCGCCAGGTTCCGGCGGATCAGCGCCCGTGCGTGGGCGGGCGCCGACAGGTCGTCGGGGAGCCGGGCGGAGGTTTGCACGAGGAAGGGATACCCCGGTACCCGCGACACTATGCCCCGCGGCTGCGACATTCTCGCGGGATCTCGGCCGGGGTGTGTCACGGTCGGCTGCGCCAGAACGTGTCCAGTGCGTCGACCATCGCGCGGGGGTTCTCCACCGCGGGGGAATGGGCGGCGTCGGGGATGACAGCGGTGCCGCATGCCAGCCGATCGGCGAGCGCGGCGAAGTCCAGCTGGCTCCAGGTCTCGGTATCCGCCGCCCCGTACAGCACCAGCAGCGGCACCCCGTGCGCGCGGGCGAGCGCGGCCAGCTCGTCCACCCTGTCCGGCGCGGTGAGTGCGGTGTGCGCCATCCCCAGCAGGTGACCGGTCGACGTCAGCGCCCATCGGCGGCGCAGGAACTCCGCGATCAGGGGGCCCGGCACCGGTTTGCCCGCCGCCTCGTCCAGCGCCTCCTTCAGCAGCTGCACCTGCCCCGGGGTGTGGATCCGCAGGGCCGCAGCGAGCGCATCGATCTCCTGCCGGGCCGAGGGGCCGACGGCCGCCTGGCCGCTGTCGTACAAAGTGAGGGATGCGACGTCCTGCGGGGCCAGCAGGACGGCTTCCCGTGCGATCAGGCCGCCCACCGAATGGCCGACCAGGTGCACCCTGGCGGATCCCCCCGAGGCCTGCCGCAGCATCCCGACCACGTCCCGTCCCAGCGCGGAAAGGCTGTAATCGGCGTCAGCCGGACCCTCGGACTCGGACATGCCCGGCAGGTCCACCGCCGCCACCGCCCAGCCGCGCTCGTACAAGGGGCGCAGGAGGGCGAAGTAGTCCTCCTTGGATCCGGTCATCCCGGGGACGAGCAGCACCGCGCCCTGCGGCTGCGGCGGTCTGCCGACGACCGCAGCCACCGGGCCCAGGCGCCCCTGCCAGGTGACACGCCGATAATCGCCGGGCACCTCGGTAGTGACGGGCACGCTCATGTGGGACAGAATAGGTGCACCTGGCGGAGGGGATTCCGGCTGCGGCGCCGTATCGGGCATCGCTTGCGGGGTGGAGGGGCATCGTGACACACGTGATCGCTGTGGCGAACCAGAAGGGCGGTGTGGCCAAGACCACCACCGTCGCCTCGCTCGGTGCCGCACTCGCCGAGCGCGGGGAGAAGGTCCTGCTGGTGGATCTGGATCCCCAGGCGTGCCTGACATTCTCCCTGGGACTGGATCCCGAGACGCTGGCGATGTCGCTGCACGATGTGCTGCTCGGCCGCGTGGGCGCGGGCCTCGCGGTCGCGCCCACCGACGACGGCATGGATCTGCTGCCGGCCACGATCGACCTCGCGGGCACCGAGGCGCAGCTGCTCACCAAGACCGGGCGCGAGCACACCCTGCGGCTGGCCCTGCGGGAGATCGCCTCCAACTACTCCTACGTCCTGATGGACTGCGCGCCATCCCTCGGCGTCCTGACCATCAACGCGCTGACCGCCGCGGACTCCGTCCTGATCCCGCTGCAGTGCGAGACGCTGTCCCATCGGGGGGTCGGCCAACTGCTGGACACCGTGGCGGACGTGCAGCGCCTGACGAATCCGGGATTGCGGATCCTCGGAGTGCTGCCGACGCTGTTCGACGGCCGCACGAACCACGCCCGGGCGGTCCTGGCCGACATCGGCGAACGGTACAACGTGCGGGTCATCGAGCCGCCGATCCCGAAGTCGATCCGGTTCGCCGAGGCGCCGTCCCGCGGGCGATCCATCCTCGCCACCGCTGCGGCCGGCGCAGGGGCTCGCAGTTATCGCGATCTGGCGATGCGCCTGGAGAATGGGGAGCTGACCGATGAGCAGTAGCACAACCGGGCAATCGTTCGACCGGGTGCGTCCGCGGGACGTCGCCTCCGGTGGGGGTCCCGCCACCAGCACCGATCGAGAGGGCAAGCGAGCACTGTTCAGCGAACTCTCGGCACCGCCGGGTACCGGATCGGTGGCGCTGACGTGCGGCCGGTGCGAGGCGCGCAGCGTCCTGACGGTTGCCAGCGCCGCCCGGGCGGCCTTCCCCGCGCTGCCGGCGGTCATCCCGGGTCAGGGGTTCCGCGCCAATATGAAGTGCCCAGCTTGCGGGGAGCGCAATTGGATGACGGTCTCCTGGCGGAAGTAGGCGCTGCGGAATCCTGCGGGGAGTGCGGTGCCGCGCGGCTGATCGTGGGGCAGACAGCGGGTGGAAGCCCCCCAGCGGGTGCATACTCACGACCCACCGGCAGGGGACGGGGGCCCAAGCCGGCGTTGCGGCAGCAAGCGCTGCGGATCATCCCTGCGCGGCCGGACCGCCTTCCGGGCGGCGCTTGCTGCGCTTGCGCTTGCGCTGCCGCGATGGGCGCTGCGCGCCCTCCCCCTCCGGCCGTGCCGACTGTTCGGCCGCCGGCCGCTCGCTGCTGCCGGGCCGTGCGGAGTGGTCCGGCTTGGACCTGCGGCGATCCCGGCCGCGGTCGTGCTTGCCGTCCGGCTTCCCGCCGCCTCCGCGGGAGGCCGACTTGCGGGGGCCGGTCTCGCCGATGTCCTCCAACTCCTCCGCAGACAGCCCTTCGCGGGTCCGCTGGGCCCTGGGCAGCGTGCCGCGCGCCTGCGCGGGGA
>CAZECO010000084.1:0-4727 GCA_964510455.1 uncultured Actinomycetes bacterium | reverse complement strand
AGCCCTTCGCGGGTCCGCTGGGCCCTGGGCAGCGTGCCGCGCGCCTGCGCGGGGATGTCGAGCTCGCTGAACAGGTGGGGGGAGCTGGAATAGGTCTCCACCGGTTCGAAGAAGGCCAGCCCCAGCGTCTTGTTGATCATCTTCCAGCGGGCGGTGTCCTCCCAGTCCACCAGCGTCACCGCGACCCCGGAGGCGCCCGCGCGACCCGTCCGCCCGATGCGGTGGACGTACGTCTTGTCGTCGGCCGGGCACTCGTAGTTGATCACATGGCTGACATCGTCCACATCGATGCCGCGGGCCGCCACGTCGGTGGCCACCAGGACGTCCACCTTGCCGCTGCGGAATGCGCGCAGTGCTCGTTCTCGCTGCGACTGGCCGAGGTCGCCGTGCACGGCGGCGGCTGCGAATCCGCGCTCGGTCAAGTCGTCGGCGACGGTCTGGGCGCGGCGCTTGCGCTCGGTGAAGATCATGACCAGGGAGCGGTCGCGGGCCTGCAGGATGCGGCTGATCAGCTCGACCTTGTCCAGCGGGTGGGCCCGCCAGACGTGCTGCTCGATCGCCGCAACCGTTGCGCCCGAGTCGTGCGGATCGCTGGCGCGCACGTGGATCGGGCTAGACATGTACCGCCTGGCCAGGGCCGCGATCTGGCTGGGCATGGTGGCGCTGAACAGCAGCGTCTGCCGCCGCGCCGGGATCATCGCCACCAGTCGCTCGACATCGGGCAGGAACCCCATATCCAGCATCTCGTCGGCCTCGTCGAGGACCAGGGTCGCCACCTCGTTCAAGCGGAGATGGCGCTGGCCGGCGAGATCCAGGATCCGGCCGGGCGTCCCGACGATCACATCGACGCCTGCGCGCAGCGCGTCGATCTGCGGGTCGTAGGACCGGCCGCCGTAGACGGTCAGCACCGAGACCGGCAGGTGCTTGGCCGCCAGGGTCAGGTCGGAGGCCACCTGGATGGCCAGTTCCCGGGTCGGGCAGATGATGAGGGCTCCCGGAGCCCGGCCGGTCGGGTCGGAGCCCTCCGCCGTACCGGCGACGATCCGTTCGATGGCGGGGATCCCGAAGGCCAGCGTCTTGCCGGTGCCGGTCTTCGCCTGGCCGATGAGGTCCTGGCCGGCCATCGCGAGGGGGAGCGCCTGCTCCTGGATCGGGAACGCTGTGACGATCCCCTGGTCGGACAGTGCCCGGACGATCTGCGGGTGGATGCCGAGTTCCGCGAACGTGGGCCGCAGGTGGGGCGATTCGCCCTCGCTGGGCATGAGACCTTGATCCGACACCGTGGAACTCCACTTCATAGGTGTGTCGATGCTATCCCGCGCAGTCTCCGCGTCCCGAAGACGGCTAATCTCAGCCCCATGACCGCCGAACCCGGTGCACCGGGGCACGATGTCGCCAACGAGCTGCTGGGCCTGCTGGCCTGCGGAGAGGTGTTCGGGTTCCACACCATGGCGGACGCCGCGGAGAAGTCGGCGGATTTCGGCCAGGCGGTGGTGCTGATGGAGATGGCGGTCCAGCACGCCGCCGGCTATCGGCGGACCCGCCAGCGGATGCTGGATCACGGCGTCGATGCCGACCCCATCATCGCGTCCCATGCGCAGCCGCTGGCCAAGTACCACGAGCGGACCCGGCCCTCCGATGAGGCCGAGGCCGTTCTGAAGGCGTATGTCGGCACCGGCATCGCCGCGGACTTCCTGCGGGAGATCGCCGCCTTCCTCGATGAGGAGACCAGGGAATTCGTGTTCGACGTCCTCTCCCAGCCTCGCGCCGAGGAGGTGGTGGTGCCGATGTTGCGCGCCGAGATCGCGCGCGACCAGGCCCGGGCAGGGCCGATGGCGCTGTGGAGCCGGCGGCTGATGGGGGAGGCGCTCAGCCAGGCGCAGCGGGTTGCCGCCGACCGCCCGGAACTGGTCACCTTGATCATCGGCCCCGACGACCTTGCCGGGCTGCAGCAGATGATGGCGCGGATGACCTCCAGCCACAGCGACCGCATCCGTGCGTTGGGGCTGTATCCGTGAGCGGGGCTAAGGTGGGACGAGTTCGCGCGGTCGGGATCTGGAGGGGCTCATGGAGGTTCGTATCGGTGTGCAGCACGCGGCCAAGGAGGTCGTGCTCACCTCCGACAGCACACCGGACAAGGTCATCGCGGCCATCACCAAGGCGTTCTCCGCAGGTGAACTGGTGACCCTGAAGGACGTCCGGGGCCGCACCGTGCTGGTCCCCACCGATCGCCTGGCCTACGTCGAGATCGGGCCCGCCTCCGAGCGCCGGGTGGGCTTCGCGGCCGAGGAGTGAGGCTTCCGGGCGCGGGCGGCCGGTGCGACCTCCGGCTGCTGCTGCGCCTTGGTGAGCGGGAACTCGGAGATGCCCTGCCAGGCCAGCCCGGCGAGCAGCCCCGCCGCCTCGTCGGCGGGAATGGCCTTCCCCCCCCGCAGCCACCGCTGCGCCGACACCTGGGCGAGTCCCAGCAGCCCGGTCGCCAGGAGGAACGCGGGCTCCGGCCGCAGCCCGGTGTCCTCGGCGATCACCTCGGCAACCATCTGTGCGCACTGGTCGGTCACCTTGTTGGTGCGCCGCGACACTTCCGGCAGGTTCGACAGGTCCGACTCGAACAGCAGCCGATAGTCCGCGTCGTCGTGCGCGATGAACCCGAAGTACGCGCGGATGGTCTTGTAGACGCGCTGCTGGTTGTCGTCGGTGGACAGCAGGGCGGTGCGGATCTCGGTGAGGAAGAGCAGCGCGGCTTCATCGAGGATGGCCAGATAGAGATCGCGCTTGCTGGCGAAGTGCTGGTAGAGGACAGGTTTGGTGACGCCGGCGCGCGAGGCGATGTCGTCCATCGCGGCGGCGTGATAGCCGACCGAGACGAAGACCTCGCGGGCCGCCGCCATCAACTGCTCGCGTCGCTGGAGCTTGGGCAGGCGGGGGTTGCGGGCGGGATCGGCGCGATCCCTTGGGGCCTGCTCCCGTTGCATGGTTCTCATCTTACCCGCGGGTAACTTGCCGGCCCTCATCTCCGGCGGGGGGACGCCGACTCCTGCCGGAACATCCGTGCTGCTCGCAATCGCCGGATGTTAGCCTACGCTCGGTCATATGGAGCCTCGTTGGTTGAATGACGAAGAGCAGACCGTGTGGCGGGCCTTCATCTCGATGAACAATGCCGTGCGGAAGGCCACCGCGCGGCAGCTCGCCCAGGACTCGAACATGCCGACGGCCTACTACGAGATCCTGGTGCACCTGTCGGAGGCCGCGGGCCGGACGCTGCGGATGAGCGAGCTGGCGGCGGCGACGGAGGGCACCCAGAGCCAGCTGTCGCATGCCGTGAGCAGGCTCGAGGAGCGGGGATGGGTGGAGCGCAGGCGATGTATGGAAGACGGTCGGGGCTGGTTCGCCGTGCTCACCGATGCGGGGATGGCCACGCTCGAATCCGCCGCGCCCGGCCATGTCGAGTGCGTGCGGCAGGTGCTGTTCGATCCGTTGACGGTCGAACAGCAGCGTCATCTGCGCGAGATCGCCCGCAGTGTGGTGGACGCGTCGGCGCACCCGAAGTGAGAGGTGCCGATCCGGATTTCGGGAACAAACCACCCTCGTGTCACCGTTGATGTCGGCAAGGCAATAGTGCAAGGAGCTGCTGTGTCATTTCCGCCCCTGGTGGACCCCGCTGATGAATTGACCGTCGACGAGGTCCGACGGTACTCGCGTCACCTGATCATCCCCGACGTCGGGATGACCGGCCAGAAGCGCCTGAAGAACGCGAAGGTGCTGTGCGTGGGCGCAGGCGGGCTGGGCAGCCCCGCGCTGCTCTACCTCGCGGCGGCAGGAGTCGGCACGCTGGGCATCGTCGAGTTCGACGTCGTGGACGAGTCCAACCTGCAGCGGCAGATCATCCATGGGCAGTCCGACATCGGCCGCAGCAAAGGGGAGTCTGCACGGGACTCCGTGCGCGAGATCAACCCCTACGTGAACGTGGTCCTGCACAACGTGCGCCTGGAGAGCGACAACGTGCTGGAGGTCTTCGCCGGCTACGACCTGATCGTCGACGGCACCGACAACTTCGCCACGCGGTACCTGGTCAACGACGCCTGCGTCCTGCTCGGCAAGCCGTACATCTGGGGCTCGATCTACCGCTTCGAGGGCCAGGTGTCGGTGTTCTGGGACTCCTACGGGCCCAACTACCGCGACCTGTACCCCGAGCCGCCGCCGCCGGGCATGGTCCCCTCGTGCGCCGAGGGCGGCGTGCTGGGCGTGCTGTGCGCATCGATCGGCTCCATCATGGGCACCGAGGCGATCAAACTCATCATGGGCATCGGCGAGCCCCTGATCGGCCGGCTGTTGGCCTATGACGCGCTGGAGATGACCTACCGCACCATGAAGATCCGCAAGGATCCGAAAACCGGGTCGATCACCGAACTGATCGACTACGACGCCTTCTGCGGCGCGGTGTCGGCCGAGGCGGAGGAAGCGGCCCGGCATTCCACGATCTCGGTGCTCGATCTGGCCGAATGGCTGGACGAGCGGGAGCGCGGGGAGCGCGACTTCGTACTGATCGACGTCCGCGAACCGAACGAGTACGAGATCGTCTCCATCGCCGGCGCGACGCTCGTCCCGAAGGGCCAATTCCTGAACGGAGTTGCGCTGGAGACCCTCCCGCAGGACAAGCAGATCGTCCTGCACTGCAAGGTCGGAGGCCGGTCGGCGGAGGTGCTGGCGCTGGTCAAGGCGGCCGG